>CAMYNR010000105.1 GCA_947259715.1 uncultured Desulfuromonadales bacterium | reverse complement strand
AGGGCGATCTTGCCGACATCGAGCACATAGCCGCGGTCGGCCAGCTTGAGGGCCGCCTTGGCGTTCTGTTCGACCAGCAGCACCGTGACCCCGCTTTTGGCGATCTCCTTGATCTGTTTGAAAATCGCCTTGACCAGGATCGGCGCGATGCCCAGGGAGGGTTCGTCGAGGAGCAGCATTTCCGGCTTGCTCATCAGCGCCCGGCCGATGGCCAGCATCTGCTGTTCGCCGCCGGAGAGGGTGCCGGCCAGCTGTTTGCGGCGCTCCTTCAGCCGTGGGAACAGCTCATAAACCCAGTTCAGCACTTCCCGATCCATCTTGTTCTGGGAGAAGGCGCCGAGCATCAGGTTCTCCTCCACGGTCAGGATGCCGAACACCCGCCGTCCTTCCGGCGAGTGGCTGATGCCAAGTCTGACGATCTTATGCGCCGGAATTTCGGTCAATTCGGTCCCTTTGAATTTGATCGAGCCGGCCTTGGCCTTAAGCAGCTGGCTGATGGTGCGCATGGTGGTGGTTTTGCCGGCTCCGTTGGCGCCCAGGATGGTGACGATTTCACCTTTGCGCACCTCGAGGGAGATCCCTTTAATGGCGGCGATGCTGCCGTAGGAGACCTCCAGATCTTTGATTTCGAACAGGGTCTCACTCATCCTCATCGTCCTCCTCACTGCCCAGGTAGGCCTCGATGACCGCCGGGTCCTTCTGAATCTGTTCCGGCGTCCCTTCAGCGATCTTTTTGCCGAAGTTGATCACCGTCAGGTAATCGGTCACCTCCATGACCATATCCATGTCGTGCTCGATGAGCAGCACCGTGACCCCTTTGTCGCGGATTTTAAAGATCGTCTCCAGCAGTCCCAGGGTTTCTTTGTCGTTGAGGCCGGCCGCCGGTTCGTCGAGAATCAGCAGGGTCGGATCGACCGCCATCGCCCGCGCCATCTCGACCCGACGCTGGATGCCGTAGGGGAGGCTGCCGGTCGGGGTGGCGGCAAATTCACTCAAGTTGAAGAAGTCGAGCTGCTCTTCGACCTTCTGCCAGTTCTCCAGCTCATCGCGTTTTTTGCCCGGGGTCGGGATGATGCCATGCCACCAGCTTTGCATGCTGCGGATGTGGCGGCCGCTCATGATGTTTTCCGCCACCGACATCTGTCCAAACAGGCGGATGGTCTGAAAGGTACGGACGATGCCGCGATCAACGATCTGGTAGGGGGTCAGGCCGCGGATCTCTTCACCGCGCCAGTTGACCGAGCCTTCTTCCGATTTATAAATCCCGGTAATGCAGTTGAAGACCGTGGTCTTGCCCGCCCCGTTGGGGCCGATGATGCCGTAGATCTGCCCCTCGGCGACCTTGAAGCTCAAGGTGTCGACGGCGGTCAGTCCGCCGAAGCGCTTGGTGACGTCGGTCAGGACCAGCTCATTGCGCGCCATGGCTGCCTCCCTTGATCAGGAACTTGGGAATTTTGCCGAAGGTGGCCGGCCAGATACCGCGCGGTCGCAGGATCATCGCCGCGATCATGGCGAAGCCGAAGATAAAGTAGCGCCAGGTGGCGAACTCACGAAAGATCTCCGGCAGCACGAACATGACGAAAACGCCGAGGAGAATGCCCGGCACCGAGGAGCCGCCGACCAGCACGATGCTGAAGAAGAGCACCGACTGAATGAATTCGAAGGCTTCCGGGCTGACCGCCGAGTACTGCACGGCGAAGACGGTGCCCGCCAGTCCGGCGATGCCGGCGCCGAGGCCGAAGGCGAAGATCTTGTAGATGCGGGTATTGATGCCGATACTCTCCGCCGCCAGCTGATCTTCGCGCAGATAGTGCAGGGCGCGCCCCGGCTTGCTGCCCGCCAGGTTATGCATCACCCAGAGGGTCAGCAGCAGGACAATGAAGGCGAAGTAGTAGACAGCGACCTGGCTCATCAGGTCGAAACCGAACAGGCTCAGCGAGTCGAGGCCGAAGATGCCGTTGGGGCCGCCGGTCACCCCGCCCAGGTTGTTCTGCAGCACCTGGACAAAGACGATATTGAAGCCGATGGTGACCACCAGCAGGTAGTCGCCGCGCAGGTGAACGATGGGGCCGGCCAGCAGGATGCCGAACATGGCCGGGATCAGGATCGCCAGGGGGATAGTGGCGGCGATCGGCCAGCCGAACTGGTTGTTGAGGATCGCCGTGGTGTAGGCGCCCATGCCGAAGAACAGCGCCTGCCCCATATTAAACATGCCGGCCTTGCCGAGAATGATGTCCTGCGACAGGGCGACCACGGCGAAGATCAGAAAGGTGATCGCCACCGCCTGCCAGCGGTCGTTGAGCAGGTGCGGCAGCACCGCCATCACGGCGAAGAAGATCGGGTAGGCAAATTTCTGCAGCTCTTTCATCAGACTTTCTCCGCAACCCGCTCACCAAGAATGCCGGTGGGGCGGACAATCAAAATAAGGATCAGCAGGATAAAGGTGAAGGCATCGGCCCAGGTGCTCGAAACGTAGCCGGCGATAAAGGCGTTGAACAGTCCCAGCAGCATGCCGCCGAGCATCGCCCCGGGGATATTGCCGATGCCGCCGAGGATCGCGGCGATAAAGGCGTAGAGGCCGTACTGCCAGCCCATATTAAAGGTGATACCGCGGTAATAGAGGCCGATGAACAGCCCGCCGACCGCTCCCAGCGAGGAGCCGATAATGAAGATCAGGGCGATGACATTGTTGACATTGATCCCCATCAGCCGCGCCGCATCCTGATCGATGGAGCTGGCCCGGATCGCCGCACCCATGCGGGTTTTTTCGACGAACAGGTAGAGAGCGACCATCAGAATCAGCGACAGCGCCAGGATGATCACCTGGATCAGGCTGATCACCACGCCGCCGAAGTCCCAGTAGACCTGCGGCACCAGCTCCGGGAAGATACGCATGCGCGGTCCCCAGATCAGCATGATGCCGTTCTGAATGACCAGCGAGGCGCCCAGCGCCGAGACCACTGCTGACAGCCGCGGTGCCTCCCGCAGGGGACGATAGGCGATCCGCTCGAGGAGGATACCGACCACCGCCATGCTCAGGGCGGTGAGCAGGAAAATGGCGATGACCGCGACCAGCGAGGTCGCCTGGCCCATCACCTGGGTGTAGATGGTCAGGCCGACGAAGGCTGAAGCGGCCACCATGTCGCCATGAGCGAAGTTGATCAGCTTCATGACGCCGTAAACCATGGTATAGCCAAGCGCCACCAGGGCGAACATGCTGCCGATGGTCAGGCCGTTGGCCAGCTGTTGGAGGAAAATATCCATAGAACGTACTCCGGAGGTTGATGAAACGAGCTGCCTTGCAGAAGCCAGGAGAGGACGGCTGGTCCTCATCTCGCTTCTGCGGGGCAGGAGCGGGCGACCCACCGGGTCGCCCTTACGATAGGTTGTTCATGTCTCTGTAGGAGCGGCCCGATGGGCCGCCCGTGCTGGTCATCAAATATGGCATCAATGCTGTGTCGATTTGGGCAAAAAAAGGGCGGGAGAAACTCTCCCCCGCCCTTGCAGGATGTCCGGGGTTTTACTGGACGAATTCGTTGGCGTAGCTGCCGTCGGCCTGGATCTTCTTCACCACATAGGCGCCACCTTCGCGGTTGCCATCTTTACTGAAGGCGATGGGACCGGTGATGCCGGGCAGCGGTTCCATGCCGTGCAGGTACTCGGCGACCCCCTTGGTGTCGAAGCTCTTGGTCTGTTCGATACCATGAATGATGGCGCGCATGCCGTCGATGTTCATCAGCCCCCAGATCGAGGGCGGCATCTCGCCGTACTTTTTCTGATAGTCGGCAATGAACGATTTGGCGATATCGTAGGGGAGGACGTCGGGGGAGGGGACATTGACGATGAAGGCCCCTTCGGCGGCCGAGCCGGCCAGTTTGACGAAGTCGGGGTTGTCGTTGGCGTCACCGCCGTAGAAGTCGGCCTTGATGCCGAGGGCTTTCTGCTGGGCGCGCAGCAGGCCTCCGTCAGAGTAGTAGCCGGCGAAGAAGATGGCGTCAGGGTTCTTCGACTTGATGTTGGTCAGCACCGGAGTGAAGTTCTGCGAGTCGGCTTTGATTTTGTCGCGGGAGACGACGTTGCCACCCAACTCCTTGATCGCCTCTTCGGTGGCGTTGGCCAGGCCGTCGGCATAGGTGGAAAAGTCGGAGATGACGACGATGCGCTGGTAGCCCTTCTCCTTGACCAGGTAATTGGCGACAAAGGCGGCTTCGGCGCTGTTCGGGAAGGAGTTACGGAAGAAGGTCCAGTAGCCTTTCTCGGTGAGGCTGTCGGCGGTCCCGTCCGAGGTCTGCAGCACGCCCGCTTTGTAATAGGTCGGTTGTGCAGCTTCGGCGCAGGTCGAGGTGTAGGAGCCGATCACCATGGAGACTCCCTTGTTGACCAGGTCCTTGGCGCAGATCGCCGCGGCCATGGCGGTGCCCTGATCGTCGCAAGTGACCACTTCGATCTGCTTGCCGAGTACGCCGCCCTTGGCGTTGATCTGCTCGGCCAGCAGACGTACGCCGTTATCGATGCCCTGACCTTCATTGGCATAGCTGCCGGTGATCGGCGCCTGGACGCCGACTTTCAGGGTGTCGGCGGCGATGGCCGGAACGGCCAGCAGGGAGACGGCCGTCAGGGCCAACAGAATTTTTCCAATCTTCATTGTGTTTCCTCCATCCATAAAAAAGGGTTCGACGGGTCGCAAGCAACAGGGCAGCGACAGCAATGCGATTTGCTTTCAAGCAGAGACCGAGAACAATGCAAGCAAATCAAACAACGGTTTGATAATATTACATAAGTTATTCAGTTCTGAATAGCCTCAAATCTGCGCTTAGCCGTTGCCGCGCAGCATCTGCAACAGGGCGTGCCGGGCGATATTCGGATTTTCCTTCAGCCGGCGCCGTGAATAGGGCATCCAGGATTCACCATAGGGCAGGTAAACCCGCAGTCGATGGCCGGCATCGACGAGGATCTGGCGCAATTCGGGATCAACGCCGAGGAGCATCTGGAATTCATACTGGTCGCGGTTAAGCCCGTACTTTTTGATCAGGCGCAGGGCCTCGAAAACCAGCTTTTCATCATGGGTGGCGATGCCGACATAGGCACCATGTTTGAACATCAGCTCCAGGCACTCGACGAAGCTGCGGTTGATGGTCTCCGGATCTTTCCAGGCGGCGGTGCGCGGCTCGTTGTAGATCCCCTTGCAGAGTCGGTAGTGCATCGGCTTGTCGCTTAAATCCTCGATGTCCTGAGGGGTGCGGCGCAGGTAGGCCTGCAGGACCACGCCGACATGCTTTGGGAACTCATCGCGCAGGCGTCGGTAGAATTCCAGGGTTTTATCGGTGCACTCAATATCTTCCATGTCGATGCGCACGAAGTTATTCAGTTCGGCAGCCTTGGCGACGATCTGGCGAATATTCTGGTAGGCGAATTGTTCATCGAGCAGCAGGCCCATCTGGGTCGGTTTCAGCGAAAGGTTGCCGTCCAGCTTATCCCGGTGGATGGTTTCGAGAATCTTTAGGCACTGGTCCTTGAAAAATTCGGCCTCCCCCTTGGTCTTGATGAATTCGCCAAGGATATCGATGGTCAGCAGCATCCCCCGTTCGTTCAGTTGCCGGCCGACCTGAACCGCATCCTCCAGCTTTTCGCCAGCGATGTAGCCTTTGGCGAAGAAGCCGACGATCGGTCCCGGGATGTGCATGATGGTCTTGGAGACCAGGTAGTTGAAGATGGACATCTTAGCTCCGTAGTAACGCTGACATCAAAGGGTGGCAGGGGCAGGTGGCGGCAGCAGAAACCCTCACCACCCGCCCCTGAGCCAGGTGAGGTCGTTATTCTTCATCCATAAAAGGATATTCGAAGCTTTCCGGAGCGTCGAAGGTCTCCTTGACGGCCCGCGTCGAGACCCAGCGCAGCAGGTTCAGGTAGGAGCCCGCCTTGTCATTGGTGCCGGAGGCGCGGGCGCCGCCGAAAGGCTGCTGGCCGACCACTGCGCCGGTCGGCTTGTCGTTGATGTAGAAGTTGCCAGAGGCGTTCTCCAGCTTCTTCATCGCCAGGCTCACCGCCGGGCGCTGGCTGGCGAAGATGGCGCCGGTCAGGGCGTAAGGCGAGGTCTGGTCGCAAAGCTCCAGGGTTTTCTCGTATTCGGCGTCCGGATAGACGTAGATGGTCAGCACCGGGCCGAAGATCTCTTCCACCATGGTGCGAAAATCGGGGGTCTTGGCCAGGATGACCGTCGGCTCAATAAAGTAGCCGACGCTGTCGTCATAGTTGCCGCCAATGATCACTTCGGCGTCGGCCGATTCTTTGGCGTAGTCGATATATTCAGTAATGCTGTCGAAAGCGGCGCGGTCGACCACGGCGCTGAAGAAATTGCGAAAGTCGCTGGTCGGGCCCATCTTGATGCGACCGATGTCCTGCTCCAGTTCCTGGCGCAGCGGATCCCACATGGAGTTGGGGATATAGGCGCGCGAGGCGGCCGAACACTTCTGCCCCTGGAACTCGAAGGCGCCGCGGATCAGCGCAGTGGTCAGCTTGCGCAGGTCGGCCGACTGGTGGGCGATGATGAAGTCCTTGCCGCCGGTCTCACCGACGATGCGCGGGTAGGACTTGTAGTTGGCGATATTGGCGCCGATGGTCTGCCACATGTTCTGGAAAACCGCCGTCGAACCGGTGAAGTGGACACCACCGAGGTCCCTGTGCGGCAGGCAGATTTCGCCGATCTGGCGGCCTGAGCCGGGGATGAAGTTGATGACCCCATCCGGCATGCCGGCTTCTTTGAGGATCTGCATCAGCAGGTAGGGGGTGTAGACGCAACTGGATGCCGGCTTGAGCAGGACGGTGTTGCCCATGATCGCCGGGGCGGTCGGCAGGTTGCCGGCGATGGCGGTGAAGTTGAAGGGGGTGATGGCCAGTACGAACCCTTCCAGGGGGCGCTGCTGGACATAGTTCCAGATCCCCTTGGGCGAGATCGGTGGCTGGTCGCTGTAGATCTGCTGGGCGTACCAGACGTTGAAACGCAGAAAGTCGATCAGCTCGCAGGCGGCATCGATCTCTGCCTGGTAGGCGGTCTTGCCGGTGGAGAGCATGCTGGCGGCGTTCATCCGGTAGCGGTACTTGCCGGAGAGCAGCTCGGCCGCTTTCAGGAAGATCGCCGCTCGCTCTTCCCAGCGCAGCGCCTCCCACTCCTCTTTGGCGGCCATCGCCGCCTTGACCGCCAGCTCGATCTCTTTTTCGCCGGCCATATGGTATTCGGCCAGCACATGGCTGTGCTTGTGCGGCATCACCACCTGGCCAAGCTTGCCGGTGCGGATTTCCTTGCCGCCGATAATCAGCGGGATTTCTATTTTTTGCGCGGAGAGTTCGTCAAGGGCGGCCTTGAGGCTGGCGCGTTCCGGGGTGCCGGGAGCGTAAGAGTAAACGGGCTCGTTGCTCGGAACGGGGACCTTGATGATCGCGTTATTCAGCAGGTTCATGATTCTCCTCTTTAAGGTTTAAGTTAGTCCGGCAACTTTATTCATCTGCGCATGCCGGAATCGGGACGCTATTCTCATGAGCAAGGAGGGTGCCAAACTCTGTTTTGTTGGCTAGAACAGAGTCGTGGAGCTCATGAATATATAGATTATAGCAGCTATTTCAGCATGTTTTCGGGCTGGGATGAAATGGATTACGGTTCGAAAATCCAGGGGATGACGTGAGCGAGGGAAAATCAGGGATAAAGAATATGCAGGAATGCATATGGGAAACTGCTCAGCCCAGCTTGTGTTTTTTCAGCTTGCGGGCAATGGTCGATTGGTTCACCCCCAGGGCCGCCGCCACCTCGGTCTGGTTGCCGAAGCGTTCCTTGGCCCGCTGCAACAAGCTCCTTTCCACCTGGTCGAGGGCCTGTTGCAGACCGATCTCTTCCGGCCAGTCGAGGTCGCTGAAATCCAGATTCGTCGCAGAGGTATGAACCTGGGTCGGCAGGTCGGCCAGGTCGATCAGTTCGGTTTCCGCCATGACCACCAGCCGTTCGCAGAGATTCATCAGTTCGCGGACGTTGCCGGGGTAGGGGTAGCTCGCCAGGGCGTCAAGAGCCGCCCGGGTCAGCCGCTTTTGTGTGCCGATCTGTTGGCTGAAGTGGTCGATGTAATGGCGGATCAGTGGTACCACGCAGTCGCGCCGTTCGCGGACCGCCGGCACCTGGATCGGGATGACATTGAGCCGGTAGTAGAGATCAAGGCGGAAGCTGCCGGCTTCGACCATCTCTTCCAGGTTGCGATGGGTGGCGGCGAGAACGCGGACGTTGACCTGCCTTCCGGTGGTGGCGCCGAGGCGGGTAATGCGGCCATCTTCCAGGAAGCGCAGCAGCTTCACCTGGGAGGCCAGCGGCAGCTCAGCGACCTCGTCAAGGAACAGGGTGCCGCCGTCGGCCAGCTCGAAGTGTCCCGGCTTGCCGTTCGCCTGAGCGCCGGTAAAGGCACCTTTTTCGTAGCCGAACAGCTCCGCTTCGATCAGCGATTCGGGGATGGCGCCACAGTTAATTTTGATCAGCGGCTGCTCGCAGCGGCCTGAGTTCTGGTGGATCAGATCAGCAATCAGGCCCTTACCTACTCCCGATTCGCCCAGGACCAGCACCGAGGAGTCGGCTCTGGCGACTTTGATCGCCTGCCGCAGGGCGCGGATCATGGCCGGACTGCGGGCGATGATCTGGCGTGACTCCAGTTCTGTCTGCTGCATCGCCAGCATCTGGTCGCGGAAGCCGTCCTTGATCGCTTCCTGTTTTTCCAGCTCCCGTTGCAGCTGATCGATTTCAGTGATGTCCCGCTCGCTGACCACCACCCGGATCAGTTCGCCCGAAGCATCAAACACCGGTGTGGCGATGGAGATCAGTTTGCGGCCATCCTTGTTCTGCAGCAGGCTGACCCGTTTTTTGCTCTGGCTGGCTTCCAATGCCGCCGAGCGGTCGATAAAGCCGCTGGCAATCAGTTCGCGCATGTTGCGGCCGACGATCTCACTGGCTGGAATCTGGTGGATGCGCTCCGAAGCGGGGTTGACGCGAATCACCTTGGCATTGGCATCACAGACGAACAGACCATCTGACGAGGAATCGATGATGGTATCCAACTCGCGGGTCAGGGTGTGAAAGCTTGGCAGCTGGTTGGTCATTTTGTCGAGCTGGGTACTGTCGACCAGAATGCAGACCGCACCGGTGATCTGGTCATTCTCCAGCAGCGGATTGACGCCGATAAAATAGTCTCGGCCGGCAACCTGCAGAGGAATTTCGCTCTGCTTGAGCTTGCCGTTGAGGACCGCTTCGGCCCGTGGCCAAACGCTGGGCAGGGTGTTGACGAGAAACGTGTTGGGTAAGATGCCGAGTTGCTGTCGGGCGAGATTGCTGGCCAGAGTGATCCTGCCTTGCCGGTCGACCAGGATCAGGATTCGCGCCGTGGCGTCGGCCAGGGCTTGCAGGCTGGGGGTAGGCAAAGACATCGCGGCTCCACGTTATGCAGGGATAAGTGAAGTCTATGCGAAAATGCATCAAATATGCAATGTGGAATATGGTCGCCGCTGGAAAAACAGCAAAAAATTATCCGGCCGCTATAGCGACTCCCAGAATTCGGCTGCCTCTTTCCAGCGCAGCGCCTCGTCCATGTCCTGGGGAACGCCTTTGCCGGTCGAATACATGACCCCCAGGCAGTACTGGGCTTTGGTGTGCCCCTGGTCAGCGGCTTTGGTCAGCCATTTTTTTCCTTCGCGAAAATCGCGCTTGACGCCTTTGCCGTTCAGGTACATAACGCCCAGGTTGTACTGAGCGTCGGGGTTGCCTTCTTTGGCGGCTTCCAGCCACCAGTGCAGGGCCAGCTGCAGGTCTTGGTTGGTTCCCATGCCCTTGGCATAGAGGTGGGCCAGGGTGACTTTGGCGCGCTGGTGGCCGCGGGTCGCCGCCTGCTGGAGTAGCGCTACGGCAGAAGCCGGGTCGCGAACCTCCTCATTGCCGTGGGCGAGCAGCTTGCCGAGATTGTAGATCGCATCCAGATAGTTCTGGCTGACCGCTTTCTGCAGCCATTTGCGGGCTTCGGTGTAGCTCTGCAGAACCCCGGTGCCTTTGGCGTACATCATGCCGAGATGGAACTGAGCAGTCGGCAGTCCCTGTTCGGCCGCCTGACGCAACCACTGACGAGCTTTGGAATAGTTCTTCTTCACCCCTTTGCCGACCAGGTACATATGGCCAAGGGTAAACTGGACCTTCGGGTTGCCCTGCTCGGCAGCCATCCCCCACCAGCGACGCGCTTCGAGAAAATCTTTCGGCACCCCATGCCCTTTGGCATACATCAGCCCGAGGTTGTATTGGGCGTCGGAGAAGTTCTGTTCGGCGGCCATGCGGAACCATTTGAGGGCTTCGTCGTAGCTGGCCGGAACCCCGTGCCCTTTGACATACAGCTGGCCGAGCATGTTCTGGGCCCGCGCATAACCCATTTCCGCCGCCTGGCGATAGTATTTGACGGCTTCGGAGGGATTGCTGGTGACGCCTTTGCCACTGTGGTACATGCGGCCAAGCATGAAGATAGCGCGTGGGTACTTCTCCTGGGCAGCCAGTTTGAACCATTTCAGTGCTTCGGCATAGGATTGGTCAACTCCTTTACCCTGAAAATAACTCATGCCGAGTCGATAATGCGATTGAGCCATTCCGGTCATTGATTGTTCCCTCTTGGCGGTGAAACTAGGCGTTTTCTGGTCATTGCTGCTGCAGAAGAACCGACATTCTTACTTAATGGCGGTCATGTTACACCAGTTTGGCCATCACTGCGAAATAGAAAAAAATAAAATAAGCAAATACTAATTGACTTTGGATGATTGGAGAGTTTAAATGTTCTGTGTTAATAAGCTGCATCTAAAGGGGCACAATATGACAGATCAGATCAAGCAGGAAATTCTCCTTGAAACCGGTACCAATGAGATGGAAATCATCGAGTTCTATCTCGGCTCGCAGTCTTTCGGGATCAATGTCCATAAATTGAAAGAGATTATCCCCTATGATGAGGCTGCGGTTACGGTCATTCCCGGGAGTGACCCGGGCATGCTTGGCACCTTGCTTCTGCGTGGCAGCACCACCCCTCTGATCGATCTGAAAGTTCACATGGCGCAGAAACAGCAGCCGGCGCGAGACCAGGTCCGGCAGGTGGTGATGATTTGTGAATTTAATGGGCGGGTCAATGGCTTCAAGGTCGATGGGGTCAATATGATCCACCGGGTCTCCTGGACTGAATTACAGCCGATGGCCCGTTTTATCGATCAATATCATCCCCGTTTCACCGGCAGTATAAATATTGAAGGGCGGGAAATTCTGATTGTCGACCTGGAGCACATTATCGCTGAATTTGATCCGGAGTTGGGCCTTGACTACGAGGCAGAGATCCACAGCGCGCAGATGCAGGAGAAAATTCCGCACAGCCGCCAGGCCATGAAATTGATGATGGCGGAAGACTCCTCGCTCATCCGGGCTGGTATTCAGCGGGTGCTGACCAACTCCAACTACAGCACCCTTCAGTCGTTTGTCGATGGCGAAGATTGCTGGCAAGCGATTCTGCGTTTAAAGAAGGAGGCTGTTGAGAGCGGCGGCAAGATAAGCGATCATCTCAACCTGCTGATTACCGATATCGAGATGCCGAAGATGGACGGCTTGACGCTGTGCAGAAAAATAAAAGAAGATCCGGTGCTGAAGGATGTCGCGGTGGTGCTGTTCTCGTCCCTGATCAACCCACAGATGGCTGCCAGATGTGAGCAGGTTGGAGCGGACGGCTACGCCACCAAACCGCAGATTCCCCTTCTGGTGCAGATGGTCGACAAACTGCTGGGGATTGACGGTAGCCCCGCTGAGAAATTGTCGGCGGCAGATTGATCCGAACGGTTTTCCCTGTCCGCTGTTTGATTTCCTTAACCGATGTTCTTCTCCAGCCGCTGACAGACCTTTTCCGCCTCGCGCCTGGCCGCTTCGATCTGCACCGGACTCATCTTATTGGCCAGCGATTTTAAGGCCTTTTGCGCGTCCGGGTGCCCCTGGTCGGCCGGCAGGCTCAGCCAGACGTAGGCCTTGACGTAGTCTTTGGGGACCCCGCGCCCCAAGGCGTACATGCCGCCCAGGTTGTATTGGGCGTCGGTGTAACCCTGCTCGACAGCCTTATTCCACCATCTGGCCGCTACGCTGTCATTTTTTTCCACCCCATAGCCAAAGACATAAATCACCCCCAGATTATACTGGGCCGCGGCATTGCCCTGTTCGGCAGCCAGGGTCCACCATTTGCGGGCTTCTGCATAATCCTGCGGAATGCTCTCGCCTTTAACGTAGATGCTGCCGAGGTTGTACTGGGCGTCGGCATCACCCTGCTCGGCAGCTAGTTTGTACCATTTCATCGCTGCAAAAATGTCCGCCTCGACCCCCTCGCCACGGGCGTACATGAAGCCAAGGTTGTGCTGGGCATCGACATGCCCCTGTTCAGCGGCCATACGGCACCATTTAAAGGCCTGCAGCGGGTCGCGTTCCACCCCCTGACCAAAGGCGTAGAGGGCACCCAGGTTGTACTGCGCATCGGCGCTGCCCTGCTGGGCTGCCAAACGGTACCAGTGGACCGCTTCCTGGTAATTCTGTTCAATCCCCTCGCCGTTGGCGTACATCAGGCCCAGGGTGTATTGAGCGTCGATATGTTCCTGTTCCGCGGCCTGTCGGCACCAGTTAAGCGCCTCCTGGTAATCGGGGGTGATGCCCTGGCCGAAGGCCAGCATGACCCCCAGGTTATATTGGGCATCGGCATCGCCCTGCTGGGCGGCCAGCCGGTACCAGCGCACCGCTTCGGCGTCGTTCTGGCCGACGCCCTTGCCCTGTTCATAGAGGTAGCCCAGGGCTAATTGCGCCCCCATGTGGTTCTGCTCTGCAGCTTTGTGATACCAGCAGGCCGCTTGAAACAGGTCTTGCGGTGCCCCTTCGCCGGTTTCACACATCCGGGCATAATTGAATTGCGCGTCAGGCTTCCCTTGTTCAGCGGCCAGGCGATAACGTCCTTCAACAATAAAAGCGTTCTTCGACATGCTTGACTCTCCTGCGATGCGATCTTCTCGCGCTGTTCATTAGAAGCCGAATAGCGCGTAAATTATCAGAATTTAGTGTTTTTGGCAAATTGTCAGCAGGTTGGACAGGGCTGGCGGGAAAGGTCGTAAAACAAAAAAGGAGATCACAAAAGCTGTGATCTCCTTGGCATTGTTTTGGTTGCGGGAGAGGGATTTGAACCCCCGACCTTCGGGTTATGAGCCCGACGAGCTACCAGACTGCTCCATCCCGCGGCAACGGATGCAGACACTAACGGAAACGCTGCCGAAGGTCAACCGTTATTTTTACATTTGTTGTGTTGTTGTTCACGATAGTGTAGAACCATCCTCTGCAATACATTTATTTTGCAAGGCTGACAAATTGATTCAGGCAACCATAGATTTACCCAAGGCGCTTGTACTGCGCCGCCAGGGCACGACCCTTATCGATGTGCGCACCCCAGCTGAGTTCGCCGAGGCGACCATCCCCGGTGCGGTCAACGTGCCGATTTTCAGCGATGCCGAACGGGCTCGGATTGGCACCCTTTATAAGCAGGAGGGGAAAAGGGTGGCGCGCAAAGTCGGCATTGAGCTGGTGGCGCCGAAGATTCCGCAGTTGCTCGAACAGGTTGAAGCCGCCCAGCAGGAGCGGCGCGAACCGGTGATTCTGTTCTGCTGGCGCGGTGGCATGCGGTCGCTGGCTATGACCTCCTTTTGTAATCTCGCCGGCATCGCCGCTCGGCAGCTGCTTGGTGGGCATAAAGCCTTCCGGCGCCATGTCTGCAGCTATTTTGAGCAGCAGGCCTGGCCGCCGATTTATGTGTTGCGCGGATTGACCGGGGTCGGTAAAACCCGGGTTCTGCAGGAGTTGCAGAAAAAAAACTACCCGACCGTCGATCTGGAAGGCCTGGCCAATCATCGCGGCAGCGCCTTTGGAGCCCTGGGGTTGCCCCCGCAGCCAGCGCAAAAAATGTTCGAAGCTTTGCTTTGGGATCGGCTCGATGAGCTGAAGGGCGCAGATTGTCTGGTGACGGAAGGGGAGAGCCTGCATATCGAAGTGCGCAACCAGTTCGAGCGACCGATTCAGGCGCTTAAGGAGCGCCTGGGGAAGCAGGTGGTCGCGGAGTTGCTTCAGTTGCTGGAAGCTGGCGACTGGCATGCCCTGGTCCGCGAATTGATGGTCCGCTATTACGATCCGCTCTACCTGCATACCCTTCCTGAGCAGCGGCTGGAAATCGAGCTGGAGCCATTTGCCTCTGGGCTTCAGCGGGTCGAGCAGGCCTTGGCCAGCCTGCAGGCAAAATCCCCCTTATAATTCTTGTCTCCCTTGTTCCCCAGGCCTTGCGGCGTTATCCTGAACAGACTGCGAGGTTAAACTGCGATGACAAAAAGCAAAAAGCCACCGGTCACACTATCCCCCCTCTTCATAAATCGCTTTGAGGTCGATGAAGCGGCACCTTTCAAGCGCCACCTCAATCGACTTGAGGTGGAGATCGCCAGGGAGGATTATGCCGGGCTCAAACAGGTTGAGATGGTCGAGCCGAGCCCGCCGGAGGAGTACTTCGGCCCATTTGAGGAATTGACCGAGCGTCTCCTGCACACCACCCAGAACAATTATAATCGCCACCTGCTGACCCAGTTGCAGGCACGGGTCTACCTGGATGTGCCCCGCTACCATATTTATTACCGTTTGCCCGATCGCTGCATCCGCTTTGTGCCAGCCTGGCGGGAGCGGGTGCTGAAGCGTTTCTTCGGTCAGGTGCCGTTAGCCGACAGCGGCTGGCGGGATTGTCAGCAGGTTCTGCCAGGCTTTCGCTGCAAGTATCTGGCGGATGGCGCCGGCGGCGCTTTGCTGCTGCAGGCTGAGACCTGCGACCCGGAGCTGCCGCTGTTGACGGTCAGTCACGGCCCCTACGATCCGCATACCTTGGAGGTCGCGCTTTATTTTCTTCGCTCCGGGAAGGGGCAGGCGGCGATGATCAATCTTGGATTTTCCGGCCGCGAGCCGCTTGCCGACGCTAACCTGCAGAAGCTCAAAGACTGGGGCGTGCCGCTTAACCCCAGCAATATCGATGTCATCTATCCCTATGTGGATGATCTTGGTCATCCTTATTGCTACACACATGAGGAGGGGCTCTGTCGCTATGTATCACAGTTGGACTGTCCGCCTCCCGACCTGATCGTCGATGTGCACGGCTATGTCGGCACCTATGCCGAAGATGAGCGGGTGCTGGTTGGCATGGGCGGGCTGCCCCCCTATCCGCAGTTGGCAGAGCTGGGGCGGATGGAGGCCCGTGCTGACGTTGTTCATCTCCAGCCAGACGACCGTTTTCGCCGGGGATTGACCATGGTGCGGGAGCTGTCCGATCAGATCTATGTCCAGTTCTGCACCGGGGCTCACCAGGCCTATCAACTGGGGCTGCTCGGTGGCCTGCAGCTGATAGGCCGCACCTTTGATCCGCACAAAGAGGTGTCCAGCCTGTTGCCGGGCGAAGAGCGCAGTTACCTGCCGCAGGAAAATATCCGCTGGCTGCCGAGTGCCGGGGCCAACGCCAAGCAGCGGATCGAGGCTTGCAAGCTTGGCAGCCGGGCCCTCTGTCTGCACGTTGAAATTCCGACCCGCATTCGGCGGCAGATCGCCCTGCAGATGAAGCAGTGGGCGATTAACGAGTCGTTCACCTCCAGCGGCATTTAGTGGGAGGGGCTGATGAAAAGCACCCATCTGCGGCGTTGCCCTTGGCTTCGTCGCTGCGACGTAGCTTTCGCTACGCCTCACTCCTAAGCCTGCGGGCGCCTTGCATCTGGGGGCTTTTGATCAGCCCTATCAGGTGCAGAGGGGTGTTTTTATTTCTTCCCCCTTTGCCTCTGCCGGAGTGGAGCAAACAATTTGGGAGGCTTGCCGTGAGGTTGAGCGCAGCGAATGGGAGCGGCCCCAAATTGATTGTGGAACGGAGGTTCCCGCGTAGCGGGCAGAGGCAAAGGGGCGCGTTTTTCTGCTTACTCTTTTGTCGCGCAGTAAAAGAGTAAGGCGGCGTCCGGGGCCGCAACCCCGGGGTCTTTGTTTTTCACGATCGCATGGAATTTATAAAAAAAGCAGGAGCCGACTTCCCGACCCCTGCTTCCAGTTAATTCATCAAGTCAACTTTTCCCATCAGTACGGGCGCATATTCATCCCTTCTTTATAGGTCCCACTGAACGGCTGCATGTTGATGACGATTCCGTCAACGAACCCTTTGCCCGGCACGCGAAGCGGCTTCAACTCGTCTCCATCGTAGCGACCATAGGCTTCACCGGGGCGCGGCATGTCCCAACCGTGCAGGCGGGCGGCCAGGTAATAAGTACCACCGGCTGGCAGATAAAGAGTGAACTCGCCCTTGTCGTTGGTCACTGTCGAGACAAAATCGGGCAGGCGCTGGATGTCGCTGTTGCGGTAGGCGGTGGCAAACCCGCCGACCACCGGCTTTTTGTCCGCATCCAGCAGCACACCGGTAACTCCCCGTTCGGTGACCTGAATCCCTCCACCTTGTTTGAAGAACATCGGCGCATTTATCTTGACCATCGGCAGGTTGACGTTGGCGCGCATTCCGTTATTGATTTCAACCAGTTTGCGCGAATCCTCAGAAAGGTGGTCGCCGGGAGAGAGTGGACCGCTGGCCAGCCCGGAGGCACGTTTGCGGGCGACAACATAGTAAGAGCCGGGGGGCACGTCGATGGAATAACTGCCGTCGGCGCTGGTCGGGCTGGAGAGGTAGGTTGCCGGACCGAGCAAATTGAAGGCGTGGCTGGGATAAACATTGACATACGCGCCTTCAAGGGGTTCGCCAGTACTTTTGACGCTGACTTTGCCACTCAGACCGCTGGGGCCAGCGGTGGCTGCAGGGGCTGCGCTGGTTTCCTGAAGCGGTTGGCTGGTGGTTGCGCAGGCGGCGAGCAAGCCGACCAGTGACAGGGCCAGGAATATTTTTTTCATGTCTATCCTCCTTAACAAATCTTATATGGAAAAAGAGAGTCGTTCAGGTCTGCAACTGACTCCCAATTGTAACGGTCGGGGAGGAAAAGTCAAAAAAACTCTGGAAGGCTGCTATCATTAAGCGAGGTGGGAAAACAAAGTGTCATATCAAAACCTTACATATAGCACTCTGATCGCCGTCCGGCGTTGTTCAGGAAAGGATTGAGGATGAAATTGAAAATTGAAAAGGGTGATCCGCTCAAGTTAAAGACCCCGTGCCTGGTGCTCGGGGTTCAGGAAGGAAAATTAAAAGAGCCGCTTTTGCAGCAGTTGGATAAGATCTTCGCGGGAGTTCTCGCGCGCTCATTCCGCAGTAAGGAATTTTCCGGTGAGAAAGGACAGACTCTATTGCTGCACGGCAGGCAAGGTCTCTCCGCTGAGCGGGTGCTTCTGGTTGGATTGGGCAAGGAGCGCAGCCTGACACTGTCTTGCTTGCGGCAAACCGCCAGTCATGCCGCCAAGCAATTGGCGGAAAAACAGGTGAGCAGCTTTTTGCTTGATCTGGCACAGGTCAAGTTGAAGAAAAGCAGCCTGGCCGAGCGGGCGCAGGCAGTGGCTGAAGGGGTTCTGCTGGCGGATTATCGCTACGCCCGGTATCTGCCGGAGAGTAAGCCTGGGCAAGCGGTCGCCCTCGACAAAGTCGGCCTGCTGATCAATTCTGAAGAGAGTTTGAAGGATGCCGAGAAAGGGCTGGCCGACGCCCGGGGGATCGCTGCCGGGGTTTGCTTTGCGCGGGACCTGGTTAATGCCCCCGGCAATCTCAAGTCTCCCGAATACCTGGCTATGGAGAGCGTCAGGATGGCCGAGCGCGCTGGCATCAGCTGCCGCCTGCTGAGAGGCGAGCAGCTTAAAAAGCAGGGCTTTGGAGCCATGCTCGGGGTGGCCCAGGGGAGTGTACGGGAACCCTACCTGATTGTTCTTGAGTACTTTGGCGGCACCGAAGACACCCGTCCGGTCGCCCTGGTCGGCAAGGGGGTGGTGTTCGACGCCGGCGGAATTTCATTGAAACCGGCCGAGAAGATGGATGAGATGAAGATGGATATGGCCGGTGCTGCTGCCGTCCTGGGGACGATGCTGGCCGCCGCTGAACTGAAACTCCCGGTGAATTTGGTGGCGGTGGTGCCGGCGGTGGAGAATATGCCTTCCGGGACGGCGATCCGGCCCGGTGATATTCTGACCTCTCTATCGGGGAAAACCATTGAGGTTTTGAACACCGACGCCGAGGGCCGCTTGATTCTGGCCGATGCCCTCACCTATGTCGGCCGTTATCAGCCACGGGTGGTGATCGACCTGGCCACCCTGACCGGGGCCGTCATCATCGCCCTGGGCAACCATGCCGCAGCAGTGCTCGGTAATCATGACGGCCTGATCCGCCAGCTGCTCAAAGCCGGTGAGCGCAGCGGCGAAAAGCTTTGGCAGTTGCCTCTTTGGGACGAGTATGCCGCCCAGATCAAAAGTGATTTTGCCGATATCAAGAACATTGGCGGCCGCGCCGCCGGGACCATTACCGCGGCGGCCTTTCTGCAGAAGTTTGCCGACGATTATGTCTGGGCGCACCTCGACATCGCCGGTATGGCCTGGGAGGAAAAGGGCCGGCCGGGACAAGCCAAGGGTGGAACAGGTTTTGGAGTGCGCGCCCTGATCGAGTATCTGCGTGGCGAAGCCAAGTAGCCGCTAGGGTCCCTAGCGCAGGCTCAGTTTGCTGAGCAGCCGGCCTGAGTAAATATTCAAAGGGTTGTCCCGGTGAAAAAATGGAAAGACCGGGCGCTTGCGCGTGCTATGGCGACTCAGTTCTTTGACCAGCAGGGGGTTGGGTTCCAGCTCCAGCCCCTTGTTGAACGCTTTCAGGGCGCTGTTCTTGCGACCTGCCTGAAGGTAGATCTTCCCCATGCAGAGGTAGCTATTGCTGTTTCGTGGGGCCAGCCGCAGGGCCTTGAGGCAATAGTCGATCCCTTCACTGAAGGATTTTTTTTCTGTCGCGAGGCAGTACCCATACCAGGCAAGAATCTCCGGGTTTTTGCTGTCCCCGACGAAGACTTCCAGATCTTTGAGTCCGATTAAGGTGTTGTCTCGCTTGGCCTCGAAAAGGCCTCTTCTTGCTCTTTCCGGCACTTGATCATTTGTCATGATCCCTCCCGTTGCATCCTTTTTAAGAGGGAAACAGGTTGTTGGTGACCTGGCAGGTGTGAGTGGCAGGATGTTGATAATTGTAGTACGGATCACTGAAAAGTCATCTGACCGGGGCCGATAATTTGGTTAAAAAATAGCAACTTTTAGCTCGTTGGTGGTGAAATCTGCTGGGCCGGCAGGGGCCGTCTGGTCGCTTGACACGGAGGTGGCTCTATTGCTAGATTGCGGCGTTCGGCGAGATTCTTCCCCCCTGGTTCTGCTTTTGGCGGAGGATCCAAATTGCTAACGATCCATGACCACGGTCTCCTTTGACCTGGTCGGTTGGAGTATCCAGATATGCGCTACAGTGATTCGGCACCGGAAACCGACCTGCCTAAAGGGGTCAAGGATTTCCTGCCCCTCAAAGCTGCCAAGGCGGAGTACCTCCAGCAGCAACTACAGCAGGTTTTCAACGCCTGGGGCTTTCGCCCGGTGATCACTCCCCAGCTGGAGTTCTTCGATGTTCTGGAGAACGGTCTCGGCGAGGGGTTAAGCCAGAAAACCTTCCGCTTCGATGACCGGCAGAGCGGCCGTCTGCTGGCTTTTCCGCCCGATATGACGCCGCAGATTGCCCGCATCGCGGCGACTCGGATGAGTGAACAGCCGCTTCCGCTGCGGCTCTGTTACCGCGGCCGGGTGTTGCGCCACGCGGAACAGCAGGCAGGCAAAGACCGCGACATCTTTCAGACCGGGGTCGAATTGATCGGTCTGGATGGCCCGGAGGCCGATGCCGAGATGATCGCCATGAGCATCGAGGCACTCAAGGCGGTGGGTGCAGAAGAATTCACCATCGATATCGGTCAGGTTGAATTTTTCCGCGGCATCATGGATGGACTGCCCCTGGAAGGGGCTCTGGCTGACCAGGTCGCCGATGCCATTTTACGCAAAGACAGCTCTGAGCTGCAGAGTCTGCTCAAAGACGTTGAGCTTGAGGACGCGGCCCGCACCGAGGTACTTGCCCTGCCGCGCCTTTACGGCGGGCGCGAAGTCCTGGAACGCGCTGCGCAGGTGGTGCGCAGCGAGCGCTCCCGCAAGGCCCTGGACAACCTCTCTCAGGTGCTGGACGTGCTCGACGTTTACGGACTGCTCGAGTATGTTACCGTCGATCTGGGGGAGCTGCGCGGACTGAATTATCACACCGGAATCACCTTTCAGGGGTTTCTGACCGGTGTCGGCCGGGCGGTTTGCAGCGGCGGACGTTACAATAATCTGATCGGCCGCTATGGGTTCGAGGCTCCGGCAACAGGCTTTACCTTCAATCTGTTACAGCTGCTCTTCGCACTCGACAAGACCCTGGATGGCCAGGTGCAGCCGAGTACCGATCTGTTGATTTTTGCCACTGGCGGTCAGCTGCGCTCGGCCCAGCAGTTGGCCTGCAAGCTGCGCCAGCAGGGCTTCTCCGTAGCCCGGGATATCCTGCCGCGCCCTCTCGAGCAGGCCCTTGACTATGCCCGACAGTTGAACTATCGCTATCTGGCGGTGGTCGCTGGCCCGCAGCAGGATGTCGAGCTGATCAAACTGGCCGATAACTCCCGCCGGCAGCTGTCCTGGCAATCCCTTGAGGCAAACGGTTTAGAGCTTTAAGCCGCTTAATTATTTCATGGCTGACCACTGAACGGTCAGCAGCAACAGGAGTGCAAAACGATTATGGCCAACCTGATTATCGTCGGCGCCCAGTGGGGCGACGAAGGCAAAGGTAAGATTGTCGATATCTACACTGAATACGCCCAGGAAGTGGTGCGCTTTCAGGGCGGAAACAACGCCGGGCACACCTTGGTGGTTGGTGATGAGAAAACCGTTCTGCACCTGATCCCATCCGGGATTCTGCATGAAGGCAAGCGCTGTATCATCGGCAACGGGGTGGTTCTCGATCCCAAGGTTTTTCTTGAGGAGATCGAGGGGCTGAAGAAGAAGGGCTATCTCAAGGACGACAGCCAGTTGATGGTCGATGGCGCCGTCAACCTGATCATGCCTTATCATAAGAAAATCGACATCGCCCGCGAACAGAAATCGGGAGCCAAGAAGATCGGCACCACCGGGCGGGGGATCGGTCCCACTTACGAGGACAAGGTCGGCCGCCGGGGAATCCGTTTTGCCGATCTGCTCAAGCCGGAGTCCTTCAAGCGCAAGCTGCACGACGTGCTGCAGGAGAAAAACTTCTACCTGGAAAAGTACCTCGGTGAGCAGCCGCTTGATGAGGCTCAGATTCTGGAAGAGTATCTCGGCTATGCGGAGAAGCTCCGCTGCTACATCGGCCGCGCCTCAACCGAGATTGATCGGGCGGTCAAAGCCGGCCATAATATCCTTTTCGAAGGCGCACAGGGCAGCCTGCTCGACGTTGATCATGGCACCTATCCCTACGTCACCTCTTCATCAACTGTGGCCGGTGGCGCCTGTACCGGCGCAGGTATCGGTCCCAGCCTGATCACCGACGTCATTGGGATTTCCAAGGCCTATGTGACCCGCGTTGGCGAAGGGCCTTTCCCGACCGAACTGCATGATGAAATGGGCGAGCGTCTGCGGGCCGCCGGGCATGAATTCGGCGCCACCACCGGTCGTCCCCGCCGCACCGGCTGGCTCGATATTGTCGCCCTGAAAGAGGCAGTGCGCACCAACGGCCTGACCGGGATCGCCCTGACCAAAATGGACGTCCTCAACGAGCTGGAAGCGATCAAGGTCTGCACCGCTTATAAATATGGCGAGGAGCTGCTCGAAGAGTTCCCGCAGGATTTTGACGTGCTGAAGGAGTGCACCCCGGTTTATGAGCAGGTGCCAGGCTGGCAGTGTGATATCAATTCAGTGACCGATTATTCCCAGCTGCCCCAGCAGGTGCGGGATTATGTCGATAAAATTGAGGCTTGGACCGGCTGTCCGGTGGTTCTGGTGTCGGTTGGACCGCGTCGCGATCAGACAATTCAGCGGACCAATCCTTTTGCCGAAAAAAGCTGAGAAAAAAGTTTAAAAAAAGGTTGACGGGTTAAAGACCTTCGCGTATAAAAGGTCTCCGTTGCGTGCCGCTAGCTCAGTTGGTAGAGCATCTGACTTTTAATCAGATGGTCGTAGGTTCGATCCCTACGCGGCACACCATT
>CAMYNR010000104.1 GCA_947259715.1 uncultured Desulfuromonadales bacterium | reverse complement strand
GGTTGTTCGCTGGCCACGGCCAGCTGATCTTCAGCACCGCTGCAGCCAGTCAGCCCAAAACAGCTGAAAACAAACAACAGCAAAACAGGGAAACGTCTATTGAGATGTCTGAGATTCATCATTCTGTATCCTTTTCAGCCAACTGCACCTGAATTCCGTTTTGATCCAGAATAATGCCGCGAGCGAAATTCATCCGCGCCACGGCCAGTTGATACTGCACCAGAGAGAATATTCGATCGATTTTCGCGTCGATCATCGCGTTCTGAAAGAACAGCAGCCGGAAGGTGTCGGACAGGCCCTCCTCAAGGCGGCGCTGCTCCTGATTGACGGTTTTAATCGCCAATTTGGTCGCCCGCTCGGAGATGGCCACCTGTTCAATACTTTTGACCAGATTCAAGCGCTGCAGTTTAATTTCTCTACGCAGTTCCGACTCCAGGTCACGCCGCTGATACCTGGTCTGCTTTTCAATGAGTTTGGCCTGCAAATGGCGGGCTTCAGCTGAACGGTTCCCGAGCGGGTAAGAAAATTCCAGACCAGCACTCCACTGATGACCATCCCGCTCAAATGTGCTGCCGAAGGAATCGCCCCAACCACCACTGTATTGAGTCGAGCTGCCGGCACGCTCCTCTCCCGAAAGGCCATTGAGACCGGCCTGGAATATGAGATCCAGCTGGGGCTTCAATTGGTTTTCTGAAAATGCTTTGGCCAGCGTTGAATTCTCAATCAGAATCTCGCTGTTCTGCAGATCGGGACGCTTTTCTCTGGCTTCGGAAAACAGCAGGTCGATGTCAGGCAGACCGAGAGACAAAGGCTTTACCGGCTCCTGAAATAGCGCCAGGGCATTAAAGCCATCGGTCAGAGCATGATCCAGCAGTCGATTCAATTCTTCGAAAAATTGCTCCCGCTGTTGAATCGCGACTGACAACCGTAACTCGCGCGCGGCCAGAGCAGTTTCGGCTTCCTGCACCTCGGAGATGGGGATCACTCCGGCGTCAAATTTGCGTTGATTGGCCTCGAAAAGTTCTTCGGCCAGATCGACCCCCTCCTGCTGTAATGCAACCACTGCCGCCTGGCCGGCAAGCTGTCGGCTGGCCTGCTCAACCTGCAAGGCGACGGATTGGGCTGCAAACAGATAGCTGAGTGCCTCCTGCCGGTGTTGATTTCTGGCTATACGCAGGCTCGTGGTATTGACCTGCTCACCAAACCCGCGCCACAACGGCTGGCTGAGATCGAGCAGCAGCAGGGTCCGGTAGCGCGGGTCAAGCCCTTCGGTGGTGCTGTTGTCGGTAATCCGATCGCTACCCAGCGATAGGCTGGCACTGGCACCGGTCCGGAAATTTTTGCGCACCCCGATTTCCCCGCTGAGGCGATCCTCCTCGGAGGTGTCGAAGGCGCTGAGAAACGAAGCGATCGCCAAAGGTGATTTGCTTTCTGAATAGCTGGTTGAGGCAAAAGCCTCAGGGTCAAAGACTGCCTCTTCTTGGGTTATTTCGGTTTCGCTGATGGGGATGTTCAGCTGCTCGATCTGCAAGCCGGTATTTTTTTCAATGCCAAGCCTGATTAAATCGCGAATACTGGCAGATTTTTCAGCCCATCCCGTTGCTGGTGTGGACAGGACGCTCCAAACAATCAGTATTGCCATATAGCGAATGCTCATCTGGCTATCCCTTCCAAGGCTTGAGTAAAGAGGATGCGCAGGCCGTCTTCGACCTCCTGGTGGCTATGGACATAGCCGGCATACCAGCCGGCCAGGGCACCGAGATAAAGAGAAAAAAAATGCACCGACAGGTAAAACATGTTCTGGTCAGCAGCAATCTCACCGCGCTGCTGGGCCGCTTGAAAAAACTCTTCGAGGATATCGAAATAGCGCGGATCATGCTCCTTGGCCTTTTCATTGACCTGCCTGGGAAAGACCATCTCCCGTAGCAGTTGACGGCCAAACTCCCGATTTTTAGTGATAAAGGTGAATTTAATCATAAAAAAATTAATCAACTGTTCAAGCAAGGTCTCCTCACCGCCTTCCTCTGCCTGCAGGCGGGCAAAAGACTCTTCCAGTTCGTCATCACAATAGGCCAGGAAAATATCGTCTTTGGCCGGAAAATAGCCATAGACTGTCGCCTTGCCGATCCCTGCTGCGCGGGCGATATCTTCAATACTGGTTTTTTCATAGCCCTTTTCCGCAAACAGCCGGACCGCTGCCTCGGTTATAGCCGTCCTGGTCTCTGCTTTTTTCTTTTCCCTGAGTCCTGCCACTGAACGCCTCCTGAAAAAACTCGACCGCGTTCGAGTTTATGGAATGTGAAACCCAGGTCAAGGCAATTTCGACCCTGGTCGAGTTTTAACATCTTGACCGAACCAGCAAATAAACTGTTGCAACGAGTCTATTGATGAAATAACGTCAAGTTTGCCAGTTCATTTTCCAAAGGAGAATTTTATGGCGGCTACCGAAGAGGAGCCTTGCCCCAGCCGGGCGCAGGCTGACCTACGGAAGAACCTCAGAGCTCCACTGATCATTCAAAAAGTTCTGCTCGACGGCGAGCGACAGGTGTTTTTTGGCTATACAAAAAATATAAGTCGCAGCGGTATGTTCATAGCGACGACCAACCCGATTGGAACTGGCGAACAGATCAATATTCAGATCCCTCTGCCAGAGCCATTGCAGGGAACGATTTGCTGCAAGTGCGAGGTCGTCTGGCGGCGGGCGCTGGGTAAGCATCTGCCCTTTGAGCCGGGATTAGGGATGAAATTTATCGATATGCCAGCTGAGGTATCAGAGCAGATCGACAGCTGGATAAGAGCAGAATTGAAAAAGGAAGAAGAGTAAAAGCCCGGCCGAAACCGGGCTTTGGAGTGTTTGGACAATTTATCAGAGAACGCCTTGTGCCTGTCTGATGCGCTGCAGAGACCGTTCTTTGCCCAACACCTGCAGGACATCGTAAATACTCGGGCTGGCGGTTCCGCCAGTCAGGACGACGCGCAGAGGCTGAGCCACCTTGCCGAACTTGAGCCCGCTCTTTTCCATAATCACCGCAAACGCCGCTTCAAGTTTTTCTTCAGTAAACTCCGGGCAGGCTTCTAATTCGGCGACCAGCGTGGCAAAAAGTTCGGCCTGCTCAGCTTTGAGGAATTTTTTCTGCGCCTTCTCTTCGTAGACGATTTCTTCAGCAAAATAAAAAGCCGCACCTTCCGCCATCTCGACCAAGGTTGTCGCCCGTTCTCGCAAGCTCTCAACCACGGCAACCATATCTGGCCCCTTGGTCACATCGATCCCTTTCTGTTCAAGAAAAGGAGTCAACAATTCAGCAAGCCGCTTGGCATCACCGGTTTTGATGTAATGACTGTTCAGCCAGAGCAGTTTTTCCGGATTGAAGACTCCGGCCGACCGGCCGACATTCTCCAAACTGAACTTCTCAATCAGCTCAGCCATGCTGAAGATCTCTTCATCGCCGCAGGACCAGCCAAGCCGGGCCAGGTAATTGACCAGCGCCTCCGGCAGATAGCCCATCTCCTGATAAGCCATGACCGAGGTTGCTCCGTGCCGCTTCGACAGCCGCTTCTTATCCGGCCCAAGAATCATCGGCACATGGGCAAAGTCTGGAACCTGGTAGCCAAGCGCCTGATAAAGCAGAATCTGCCGCGGGGTGTTGTTGATATGATCATCGCCACGAATCACCAGATTAATTCCCATCTCGGCATCATCGATGACCACCACCAGATTATAGGTCGGCGTTCCATCGGTGCGTTGAATAATCAGATCATCGAGCTCTTCATGGCGGACACTGATCGGGCCCTTGATCTTGTCGACAAAGGTGGTTTCCTCCTGCCCTTCCGGCAAGCGAAAACGAATTACATAGGGCGCATCCGGCTGATCGCTGCGTTCACGACAGGTGCCGTCATATTTTGGCTTACGCCCCTCTTTCATCGCCTGCTCACGTTTGGCGGTCAGTTCTTCCGGGCTGCAATAACATTTGTAGGCTTTCCCCTCGGCGAGTAGCTGCTGCACCTTCTGCTTGTACATCGGAAAGCGCTCAGACTGGTAGATCGGCCCTTCATCGCAGGAAAAACCGAGCCACTCCATGGCATCAAGAATGGCATCGACAGATTCCTGGGTGGATCGCTCAACGTCGGTATCTTCAATCCGCAAGACAAAGATACCGGCCTGTTGTTTGGCCAGCAGATAATTGAACAGCGCCGTCCTGGCACCGCCGATATGCAGATAACCGGTGGGGCTGGGGGCAAAACGGACACGCAATTGGGACATCGGAAAACTCCTCATAATAAAATAAGACCGCGAGACACGCGGCCTGGTTTATACGGCAGACATAAATTTCGAACTAGAACCAAAAAGCAGGTCGCAAACAAAAATCCCATATTTAACGCAGAGGCGCAGAGAATGTAGAGACGGAGAAATTGGGTTATCTCTGCGACCTCTCCGTCTCTGCGTTAAAAATCTCTGTTTAGGTTATAGGTCCGAAAAATTTACA
The DNA here is from genome assembly GCA_947259715.1 of uncultured Desulfuromonadales bacterium. Lineage (GTDB taxonomy): Bacteria > Desulfobacterota > Desulfuromonadia > Desulfuromonadales > Geopsychrobacteraceae > Malonomonas. The sequence continues at coordinate 9,894 of CAMYNR010000104.1, read as the reverse complement.
GATCAAGTCATTTCAGGATGATGGTTTAGTTGATCGTTAAGCCGGCATAACCAACGACCCGGCTGTTATCGCCGTTGATCTGCCCGGAATGAGCGTAGCGGACCAGACGACACTCCTTGGCACCAAGCTGTTTGGCGGCCTGCAGCACAACAATTGCCGGCAACACCCCGCACATGCTGATATGATTCTCCGTCACCGCAGCGAAGAGATGCTCTGGATCAAAAGCGGTCATGGCATCGATCGCCAACTGATCGAGCTGTTGGGTCTGCTCGGCATCGAGAAAATGGTTCATATCGCTGCTGGCCAGAAGCAACACATCTTCCTCCCAATCCTGCAGAACAGCGGCAACCGCGGAGCCAAGTTGCAGGCAATCATTCAGCGAGAGGGAACGCAGGGCGATCGGCACAACCTGAAGTTCTGTCGTAAGTTTCTGCAGCAGTGGCAGCATCACTTCAAGGGAATGTTCCTGCAGATGAGCCCGCTCATCCTGGCGGATCTGCGGGATTCGGGCGCACAGCTCACGCCGCAGGTCGCTGGCGATCGGCACCGTGCCCAGCGGAGTTTCCCAGCCATCTGCGGCGCTGCAGGCGACATCATCCCCCAGTCCATAATGGTTGGGACCAAACATCAGCACCGTCGGTGGGATTTTGGTCTGCGCCAGAAGTTCACCGGCGACAGCCCCGGAATAAATATAACCGGCATGCGGCACAATCAGGCCCCTGGCCTGCTGCGGGTTCTGCTCAGAATGCAGCAGTGACGCAAGCAGTCGGGAAAGTTCTTCTTTTTGCTGCGGATAAAAACTTCCGGCAACAGCGGGCTGACGAATCATGACGACCTCCCCTCTCAGCTGAAAAGAATTTTACCGCCGACCAGAGCCAGCAACACGGCAAACGCTTTAACCAACTGATCCTGGCTGGTTCGTGATGCCAGCTTAACCCCCAATCGCGCAGACAAAAGACTCAGGGGTGCGACGATAGTCGCTACTAAAACATTAACATAGCCGAAGGAAAATTCTGCCTGCTGGGGCGCCTGCAAGCCATGCAGGACATAACCGATGGTCGCGGCAAAAGAGGAACAGACAATCAACGCGCTGGAATTGCCGACCGCCAGATGAATCGGCAACTGCAAGACGATCAGCATCAGCGGAACCGCAACCACCCCGCCGCCGATGCCGAAAAAGGCGGAGAAGAAGCCACCGACCAGGCCGACAACAAGCAGCTGTCCCTTAGGAGGTTGATCGGGCCGTTCCGGCGGCAGGTGAGGATGAAAAAACAGCAGCTTCAGTGCGATCAGGATCTGCAGAGCGCCGAACAGGGCTTTTAAATAGCCACCCGGAATCACTGCAGCCGCCGAGGAACCGAGCAGGGCACCAATCATTCCTCCCAAGGCGAGATAACTGACCATATGCCAATCGACATTGCCGCGCTTGCGGTGACCCAGGGTACTGCTGAAGGAGGTCGGAATAATAATCGCCAGGCTGGTACCGAAGGCGGTATGCACAATGACCGGGTCTGGAAAGCCGGCCAGGGGAAACAACCAGAGGAACAGAGGGACCAGGATCACACCACCGCCGATGCCCAGCAACCCGGCCAGAAAGCCGGCGAAGGCACCCAAAAAGAGTGTCAACAGAATGATGGGCAGGGTGAGTAAAGCCATAGTGTCCAAATAAAAAAAGTGCCAGCCTTTTGAGGGCTGGCACTTTGGATAACTGGAGGCCTCGACCAGATTCGAACTGGTGATGGAGCTTTTGCAGAGCTCTGCCTTACCACTTGGCGACGAGGCCGAACATGCCGTTTCGGCGTGGAGCATTGAAGTACCAAATCGTCATGGGAGTGTCAAGGGTAAAATCCTTTATCCCGATCAATTCGAATAAAAACTTCTTCCTCAGTCTCTCCGCTATCTGTCCGCCAGTGGACGATCGCCCGACTGACAAGGTTTTCCTGCTGAAAAGAGCTGGACAGCGGATGCCATTGCCCCAGCGGCAGCTGCAGCCGCGTGCTCGAGGCACTGAAGCGAATCTCGGGCGGGTCGCTTTGCCCTCCGGACAAACGACTGAAGCGTGGCTCCACATCAACCATCACCTCATCCCCGAGAACCTTAACCGGCCGCACCCAGAAACCGACTGCAATGGTTTTATAGTTTATCCGCTCAGAATAACCACTGTTTTCACCAGCTAATACCGCCCACTCCTCGGTATAGGGAATATCTTTTCCCACCTGCAACCAGCCACCTTCGCCTTCCAGTACTTTGAGCATCTGCTCAGCGTGCCGGGATGAATTTCCCCGCAGATGACTGCCGGTGCCCGCGCCAGAGAGCTGATGTCTATTACTGTAACTGAGACCTCCTGAAAACTCCTCGGCTAATTTGTGCCTGCTTTCCGCATTTTGCAAACGCACCACCAACATACTCAACTGTTTGTCCAGCAGCTCAATAAGTTGACTGGCAGCCTGCAATGACTCTCCATCAGCAATTAACAGGAGATGATTCCCTGCATCAGTGACCTTCTCATCCTCATCGAGGAGTTCACGCACCTTTTCGACCACCTCACTGGCCGGTCTATTTTTCAGTTCGATGATTCTGACTTCGGAAAAAGCCGTCCCTGGCAGACCGCCTAGTAGTAAAATCAAAACAAAGAGTCGTAACATAAGCTACTCCTGCTGGTTCCAGCTGATGCGGTAGATCGCCTTCGCCAGATCATCCGAGAGATAAAGATTACCATCTGGACCGACAACAGGCGCCACCGGGCGTCCCCAGGCGTGACCACCCTCCAACCAACCCGCCAGAAATTCTTTTCCCGTACCGACCAGCTGGCCATTGCGAAAAGGAATCCGAACCAATTTAAAACCGGTCGGAACACTGCGGTTCCGGGAACCGTGAAAAGCGACATAAAGGCTGTTTCGATATTTTTCCGGCGCCGAGAGGTCGGCCCCGAAAGCGATCCCCAAAGGAGCAGAGTGAGCGGGCAGATCGATCGCTGAGGAAACCGTGGCTGGACAATGATCCGGCTCGCCAATCTCTCGATCGACGAGCTGCTGGCCATAACAGAAAGGCCAACCGTAATCGCCTCCTGCGGCCAGGCGATTGATTTCATCCGGCGGCAGGTGGTCACCTAGCTGGTCACGGCCAATATCGCTGCCCCATAATTGCTCACCATCCGGACTGAAAGCCAGGCCGACAGTGTTTCTCAATCCACGAGCGAAGATCTCCATTGCGCCGGTTTCCGGATGCACTTTGAGCACCGTGGCACGGCGTTGATCAGGCTCCTCGCAGGCATTACAGCGTGACCCGATAGAGAGATAGAGGGAGCCATCCTTGCCGCTGGTCAGGCTGCGGGTCCAGTGACCACCATCATCCGGCAGGTCGGTCAGCACCTCACGGACCTGGTCGATTTGGCCATCCCGATCAAGGTCCTGCAACTCCAGCAGCCGTGAGGGTTCAGCGACGTAAAGCCGCTCTTCGCTCCAGACAAGGCCGTGGGGCCGGTCCAGATCATAATGGAAGAGTTCCGGCTGCTCAGCAAAGCCATCCCCATCCCGATCACGCAGGCGGTAGATCGCGCCGAGTTGCGGAAGGCTGACCAAGAGTGAGCCATCGGGGACAAATTGCAGCATCCGGGGAGCTCCAGGCAAGCGGGCAAACAGACTCAGGGAGATATCGGCGAAGGTCTCGAGCTGGACCGGTTCGGCAAAGGGCCCTACCCGGTCCTCAGGCGCAACCTGGAGTTCCACCTGATGACCCACCTTGACCTGCTGCAGGAAGCGCTGCTGAAAATTCAGCCACGAGATTTTATTCTCAGGTGCAAGCTGATTGCTACCAGCCACAGCGGTCAGCGCGGTCATGGCCAGGATGACAGCGGTCATCCGACCACCGGTTAATTTCAGCACGATCCCCATACCGCAGCACAGCAACAGAGTCGGGATCAGATAATAATAATCATGAATTTCCGCAAGGGTCCGCAGGAGAAAAGCACTGAGCCAGCCAAAAAGCAGAAAGAGACAGCCGAGAGATAACAGCAGTTGCCGCTTAACCATGCAAAACTCCACGTGAAAAGCATTAGGAGAAGGATAGCACAGATAGCGTTCAGGGAGGGCGACAGGTAAAATTTACGGCGGTAATAAAAACGGCGATCTGCACTGAAGCAGATCGCCGTGAATTGGTATGGAGCGGGAAACGAGATTCGAACTCGCGACGTCAACCTTGGCAAGGTTGCACTCTACCACTGAGTTATTCCCGCTCAATAATGCCCGCCGTGGCGAGCGGGTTGTAGGTATAGCAAAACGTCTCAGCGCCTGTCAACAAAAGAAATTGCAAAAAAATATCGTCCGCCCTGGCCGCTGAAATGGGCTGAAGTTGCTATGCTATTACAAAAGTCGTCAATCCCAATGCCACCGAATCATATCAGGAGGCACCCGCTATGCCGATCAAAGACCTTCGCCGCAACCTGTTATCCCGTCCAATCTTCAAACTTGCAAAAAAAGCCCTGCCAAGCCTCTCGGATACCGAGCGCGAGGCGTTGAATGCCGGTGAGGTCTGGTGGGACAGTGACCTCTTCGGTGGCGATCCTGACTGGCAAAAACTGCTCAACACTCCGCCAGCCCGTCTTTCAGAGGAAGAAGAAGCGTTTCTGGAGGGACCGGTCAATCAACTCTGCGCCATGCTCAATGAATGGGAGATCAACCAGAAGCATGGCGACCTGCCGAAGCCGGTCTGGGATTTTTTACTGCAGGAAAAATTCTTCGCCATGATCATTCCGAAACGCTTTGGCGGGCTGGAGTTTTCCGCATATGCCAATTCGGAAGTCGTCCGGCGTGTTGCTTCCCGCTCGGTTGTCGCTGCGGTCACTGTGATGGTGCCCAACTCCCTGGGGCCTGGCGAGCTGCTGATGCTTTTCGGCACCGAGCAGCAGCAGAATTACTGGCTGCCGCGCCTGGCGGACGGTCGTGAACTGCCCTGCTTTGCTCTGACCAGCACCCCGGCAGGCTCTGATGCCGCCTCGATGATCGACAGCGGCGTGATCTGCCGAGGGGAATTTCTCGGTGAAGAGGTGCTCGGAATCCGCCTGAACTGGGATAAACGCTATATTACTCTGGCTCCGGTCGCCACCGTTCAAGGCCTGGCCTTTAAGCTCTACGATCCGGACCATCTGCTCAGCGAACAGGAAGAGCGCGGCATCACCGTTGCCCTGGTGCCGACCAACCTGCCCGGCATTGAGATCGGTCAGCGCCATCTGCCCGCGATGCAGATGTTTTTAAATGGGCCGACCAAGGGCCGGGATGTTTTTATTCCCCTCGATTATGTCATCGGCGGCGAAGCCCAGGTCGGCAAAGGCTGGCGCATGCTGATGAGCGCTCTGGCCGCTGGCCGCGGGGTCTCCCTCCCCTCCCTTTCCGCCGCGGCCACCGCATTAGGGGCGCGCAGTACCGGTGCTTATGCCCGAGTCCGGAAACAGTTCGGCATCCCGATCGGCCAGTTTGAAGGGATTCAGGAAAGGCTGGCTCCGCTCGCGGCGGATGCCTACCTCCTCGATGCGGCGCGCCGGCTGACCTGCGCCGGGTTGGATGAAGGGCGCAACCTGGCGGTGATTTCGGCGATCATGAAACTCCATGCCACCTACCTGATGCGCTCCTCTATCGACCATGCCATGGATGTGCACGCCGGCAAAGCGGTTATCGACGGACCATTGAACTACCTGGGCGATCTCTATCGCTCTGCACCGATCGGCATCACCGTGGAAGGCGCGAATATTCTCACCCGCAGCATGATTGTCTTCGGTCAGGGGGCGATTCGCTGCCATCCCTGGCTGCTGAAAGTGATGCTGGCCCTGGAAGAGCCGGATCGGCAGAAAGCCCTGGCCGATTTTGATGTGAACTTCTGGAGCCATGTTGCCCACGGGGTCAAAACCTTCTTTCGCGCCTGGGTGCGGAACTGGTCTTTCGGACTTATCAGCCCGGCCCCGGAAGTCGCTAAGCTGAAGAAATACTACCGGCAACTGAGTCGCTATGCGGCCGGCTTTGCGCTGCTGTCAGACATCACCCTGCTGACCCTGGGTGGCGGCCTGAAGCGCAAGGAGATGATCTCGGCCCGGCTGGGCGACATCCTCTCCGAACTGTACCTGCTCTCGGCGGTATTGAAACGCTGGCAGGATGAAGGACAGCAGGAGGCCGACCTGCCAATTGTCGAATACGCCCTGCAATGCGGCATGGCAAGAATCGAACAGCGTCTGCAGGCGGTGCTGGCCAATTTGCCACTGCGGCCGGTCGCTTATCTGGTGAAATTCTTCATCCAGCCGGTCGGCGTCACCCAACATGGCCCCGCCGACAACCTGGCCAGGAAGTGCGCTGACATTCTTCTCTCACCATCCCCAACTCGCGAGCGGCTTACCTCAGGTCTGTATCTGGCCAGCGGTGCCAACGACAACATCGCCACTCTGGAGCAGGCCTTTACCCAGGTGCATGCCAACGCTGAACTGGAAAAACGCTTGAAGGATGCCCGCTGTCCCGATCTGCAGGAGGCGCAGGACAAAGGACTGCTCAATGAGGCTGAAGTGGCCCGCTTGAAAGAGGCTGAAGAGCTGGTCGACCAGGTCCTGGCGGTCGATAATTTCCCTGCTGAGGAATGGGGGCAACTGAATTTTTCCGCCCGTGCTGAATGACCTAAAGAAGGACAATCGCCATGAGCAAGAGGCAGCAGAAAAACCAGATACAAAAACCGATCAGCGGCCGACCGGTCTACCTGATCGATGGCGCCCGGACACCATTTTTAAAGGTGCGCGGCAAGCCCAATCCTTTCTCACCGGTCGATCTGGCCGTGCAGTGCGGACGTCCACTGCTGCTCCGTCAGCAGCTGCCCTTTTCCGCCTACGATCAGGTGATCCTCGGCTGTGTCAATGTTCTCGCCGATGAAATGAATCCGGCCCGGCTGGCGGCGCTGCGCCTGGGCCTGGCAGAAACCATTCCGGCGTTTACTGTCCAGATTAACTGCGGCTCGGGGATGCAGTCGATCGACAGCGGTTATCGCCTGATCCGCGAGGGTTCCAAAGACCTGGTTCTGGCCGGCGGCACTGAAGCCCTGAGCCATGCACCCCTGCAGTTTACCTCGGATGCCGTGACCTGGTTGGCGGAACTGCGCAGTGCGCAAACCCTAAAAGAGCGCGCTCAGCAACTGATTGAGCTGCGCCCGGAATTTTTCAAACCGGTGGTCGCTCTGCAACAGGGGCTGACCGATCCCATCGTCGGGATGAGCATGGGGGAAACCGCCGAGCTCCTCGCTCAGCTGTTTTCTGTCAGCCGCGAAGAGGCCGACAACTATGCTCTGAGCAGCCATCAGCGGCTGGCGCTGGCCCAGCAGCAGGAGTTCTTCGCTGGCGAGATTGAAACGGCGATCAGTCCTGACGGTCAGCTGTTCGAGCTGGATGATGGCGGTCGCGCCGACAGCACCATGGAAACCCTGGCCAAATTATCGCCGGTTTTCGAGCGCCCCTTTGGCCAGGTTACCGCTGGCAACAGTTCGCAGGTGACCGATGGCGCCTCCTGGGTCATTCTGGCTTCTGAAGAGGCCGTCGAGAAGTATCGCTTGACTCCCAAGGCGATCCTCATCGACAGCGAATGGTCGGCCCTCGATCCGCAAATCATGGGCCTGGCCCCGGTTCTCAGCTCCACCCGCCTGTTACAACGGCACAACCTGAATTTAGAGCAGATCGATCTCTGGGAACTGAACGAAGCCTTTGCCGCTCAGGTGCTGGCCTGCCTGAAAGCCTGGCAGGACCAAGAGTTCAGTAAAACCGCTCTGGGCCTCGACCAGCCGCTGGGAACCATCGACCGGACCAGGCTGAATGTCGATGGCGGCGCCATCAGTCTTGGTCATCCGGTCGGCGCCAGCGGCAACCGGATTGTTCTGCACCTGGTCAATGCCATGCGCCGGCTTGGTGTGAAGCGCGGTATCGCAACTGAATGTATCGGCGGCGGCCAGTCCGGCGCGATGTTGCTTGAAGCCCTTTAGGAGTCAAAGATGAGCGGTCCGATTTTAACCAGCCTTCTTGAGCGCAAAATGGAATACGGTCCCCTGATGGGGGCTAAGAACCAAACCGGCACATCCCACTGGCGGCTGGGCCGCGATCAGCAGAATATTGCCTGGCTGCTGCTGGATCGGCAGGATGCAAAGGTCAACTCACTCAGTGAAGCTGCTTTGCAGGAACTGGCTGAAATTCTCAGCCACCTTGAAGCAGATCTGCCAGCCGGCCTGGTGCTGCGCTCGGCCAAGGCCTCCGGCTTCTGTGTCGGCGCCGATATTGAAGAGTTTCGTGGCCTGACCGAAAAAGCACAGGTCAGGGAACGCCTGGAGCAGGCCCATGCCACGGCAAACCGACTGGCCGACCTGAACTGTCCGACAATTGCGGTGATTCACGGCAGCTGCCTGGGTGGCGGCCTTGAGCTGGCGCTCTGCTGCGATTACCGCCTGGCGCTGCCCGATGCCAAGCTCGGCCTGCCGGAGATCCTCCTCGGTCTGCATCCCGGATTGGGCGGCACTGCCCGCCTGACCCACCTGATCGATCCCCTTGAGGCGATGACTTTGATGCTGACCGGGAAAACCCTCGATGCCCGCAGGGCCAAGAAAGCCGGCCTTATCGACGCCGTGATCGAAGAGCGGCACCTGCTGCGCGCCATTGCAGCAGCCTTGGCCGGAAAAATCAAACAGCAGGAGTACGGCCTGAAGGAACGTCTTCTGGCAACCACCCCGGCCCGCCACCTGGAAGCACGCCAGATGCGCAGTAAAACTGCTGAGAAAATTCGCCTGGAGCATTATCCCGCACCAGAAGCCCTTATCAATTTATGGGAAGAGTATGGTGGCGAAACGGAGGAGATGCGCCAGCAGGAAATCAAATCCTTCGCCGACCTGCTGGTCGGTGAGACCGCCCAGAACCTGGTTCGGGTCTTCTTTTTACGTGAGAACTTGAAACAAGCCACGAAATCGAAGGCTGAAAAGATCGGCCAAGTGCATGTTATCGGCGCTGGAGCGATGGGCGGTGATATCGCCGGGTGGTGCGCAATGCAGGGTTTACGGGTCAGCCTCTACGATCCCCAGGGCGCAGCGCTGGCCAAAACAGTAAGGAAAACCGCCGATCTCTGTGAGAAAAAACATTTTTCCGCAGCAAAAACCCGTGCGGTGCTTGATCGGTTGATTCCGGATACCAGCAATCAGGGGGTCCAGTGTGCCGACCTGGTGATTGAAGCCGTCCCGGAAAAGATCGAACTGAAGCAAAGGATTTACCGCGAAATCGAACCATTGCTGAAGCCTGACGCCATTCTGGCAACCAATACCTCGAGCATTCCCCTGCAGGAACTCGCCAGCGCCCTTGATCAGCCAAGCCGCTTTGTCGGCCTGCACTTTTTCAATCCCGTAGCAAAAATGCAATTGGTCGAGGTGGTTGAACATCAGGGGATTGAAACAAAAGTCTTGCAAAGAGCGCGCACCTTCGTCGGCCAGATCAATCGTCTGCCGGTCAGCGTGTCCAGTGCTCCCGGCTTTCTGGTCAATCGCGCCTTAATGCCCTATCTGCTCGAAGCAATCCTGCTTCTCGACGAAGCTGTCCCGGCCGCCAGTATCGATCAGCTGGCAGAACAGTTTGGCATGCCGATGGGGCCGGTTGAACTGGCCGAACAAGTCGGCCTCGACATCTGCCTGGATGTCGCTGAAATGTTACGCAAACGACTGGACCAACCGGGTCCGGAAGTCCCCGGATGGTTCCGGGAAAAAATCAGCAAAGGGGAGCTGGGGCGCAAAACCGGTCAAGGATTCTATCGCTGGAAAGAAGGCAAGCCGCAAAAAGAGGGAGTTGAGGAGGCTCCAGATGAAGCTCTCACTGACCGTTTGTTGTTACCGCTGGTGAACACCTGC
>CAMYNR010000103.1 GCA_947259715.1 uncultured Desulfuromonadales bacterium | reverse complement strand
CGGTCGTGGCGGGAGGAGGGGATAAGCGCTGCAGGTGCAATCTAAATTAAAGGGCGCCAGCTCAACTTTCGAGCAATCTCCTCTGCAACAGAGATTGCATATCACGCCGGCCATCGACGATCAACAATACATAAACATTTTCACCAAGGGCTCGGTAGATGATCTGGTAGGGCTTGAAAAAGATTTCGCGAAAATCCTGAATCCCCAGCCGCAAGAGTTCTTTCGGATAGGTCCCGCGTTCCGGCATTTTTGTCAGGCTGGTAAAGGCCGCCTCGATTTGCCCTAAAACATAATCGGCTTTTTCAGGCGCATCGTGGAGAGCGATGAATTCGTAGAGTTCTTCCAAGTCACGAACCGCATGGTCTGTGAGCAGAACGCTGAATCCCATCAATCAGCCTTTATCGCGAGCACGCAAGCGCGCAACCACATCGGCCGCGGACTGGACCTTGCCTTCTTCAACCTGACGATTGCCGAGCGCCAGGATTTTCAGCATTGCCAGGGTTTGCTGGGTCTGCTCATAGCTGTCGATATCCTGAAGGACGACTTTGGCTTCGCCGTTTTGGGTGATGAACAGCGGTTCTCCTTGCTCGGCAAGGTTGCGCACGATCTCTGCCGCGTTGGCTTTGAGGTAGCTGATCGGTTTGATCTGATTGGCGAGTTTCATGGGTCGACTCCTTGAACAGGGAAGGACTAAATATGGTCCTAATTCTGCCTTCTGTCAAGTCGCTGATCGTAGGATGATCAGAAAACCGAAGCAGAGGTTATTCAAGTATGCCGTAGATTGCTGGAATGGAAAGCTGTGCTTATTTCACTTTTATCTGGTCAGTTGCGGAAGCATCGGAACTGAGCAAGATCGCCAGCCAGCGGGTTGACTCACCTTGGTCCAGGGCGATCTTGACGATCATCGTCAACGGCACCGACAAGAGCATGCCGACCGGGCCGAGAACCCAGCCCCAGAAGACCAAAGAGAGGAACACCACCAGTGAGGAGAGGTTTAGCTTGCGGCCCATCAGTCGGGGTTCGACGGCGTTGCCCATGATAACGTTGACCGAAAGGTAGAGGATCACCACGATCAGCGCCTGCAGCAGCCCCAATTGTACGCTGGTCAGCAGCACGGCGGGGATGGCGGCAATGATCGAGCCGATATTGGGAACATAGTTGAGGAGAAAGGCCAGCAGCCCCCAGAGCAATGGGTAGTCGACGCCAAGCAGGCTCAAACCGACGGCGACGATCAATCCGGTGCCGAAACTGACCAGGGTTTTGATCGCCAGGTATTGGCGCACACCAAGCACGAAGCCCTCGAAGGAGGCCAATGAGTTATCGGCGTCCGGCAGGGCAGCGTGCATCTTGCTGGGCATTCCGGCGGCTTCAAAAAGGATGAAAATTACCGTCAGCAGGATCAGAAAGGAATTGGTCAGCACCCCGCCGGCTTTGGCCAGCATGCTGGCGGAATACTGCATGGCAGCACCCGGGTCGAAATGTTCCAGCAACAGCTCCCGGGAGATCTGCACGCCGAATTTATCCAGGTAATTGACCAGGGCGACCGTTTGACTGCGCAGTTTTTCCTGGTAAAAAGGCAGGTTGTCGGTGAAATCGTTGACCGAGGTGCCGAGCAGGGTCAGCACCAGCCCTCCGGCCAGCATCACCGTGGCGATCACCAGCAGCACCGCCAGGCCAGCGGGTACTTTCCGCTGCTGCAGCCAGTGGACGGGGCCGGCACAGATAATGGCGATGAAAATTGCCAGCAGAAAAGGCACCAGCAGCGCCTGGGCGGTCTTCATTCCGGCGATCACGATGACGACCGCGGCCAGGGTCTGGATCACGCCAAGGCTCGATTTGTTGGGTTTTGCAGATGTCATGAAACACGATTCGTGGCTGAAGGAAAGTCCTCAGTTCAGCCACAAAATAAACCGCAAGGCGGCCGGCTTGTCAATCATTAAAGGAGTGCGGATTTCAAGCGAGGGTGCAGCGCAGCAGTTTAACGCCGCTTTGAAAGCGGACATCCATTTTGTTCGGTTTGGTGGTTCCGACAATCTGGCCCAGGCCGAAGGTCGGGTGCAGGATCAGCATCCCTTCTTTCATCGGGGTCTGCATGCTGTAAGGGGTCGCTTCTTCCGGCTTGGCGTTCTCCAGCAGCTCATCCCACTCACGTTTGGTTTTGCTGGCACTGGCACTGGTGCGGGTTTTGCCTCCAGTTGCCGTCGCACGGCTCTTAGCCGGTTTTTTCTCTTTTTCAGCGCGATGATTGTGGATGCTGCCACAGGTGTTACATTCAACCTTGACGACTTTTTCGCCGACCATGGCAACGATGGTATGGTTGGTACTGTCTTTACACTTGCTGCAGCGGGAGGCGATGTAATCGCCGGCCGAAAGAATCTTTGCGGACATGAAATCTCCTTGGAAAAAGGGGGTCTTTTTACCCCGCAGGCAGGTTGCTGTCAATCATCTTCAGATTAAAACTCTTAAGGACTCTTGCCTTCCATCCGCCAGTTGATTATTATTAGTTTGATCTTATTTTTTATTGATAACAAGGATAAAAAGCGATGCCGGTGATTTCCTGGAAAGATGAATACAGTGTCGGTGTGGCCGAACTGGATGGCCATCATAAAAAGCTGATCAGCATGATCAATGAACTGCATCTGGCCATGAACAGCGACCGCGGTCAGCGCCTGGTCAAGACAATCATCAGCGAGATGCTCGACTATGCCAGGATGCACTTCGAAATCGAGGAGGGCTACATGCGCCAGGTCGAATACCTGGGCCTGCTCGGGCATTACCGCGAACATGAAAATTTTGTCAATAAAGCCAGGGATCTAAAGCAGCGTAGCGAAGAGGGTGAGTTCGTCCTCTCTCTGGAGGTGATCCACTTCCTCTCGGACTGGCTGAAAAAGCATATCCTGGAAACCGATATGAAATACGTTCCGCTCTTCAAAGAGAAGGGAATCCGCTAGTAGGCGCCCCCCTGTGGGCGGCCTGACTATTTGCCCATCAACACCTTCGGACCGCGAGCAGGCACAAAGTTCCGGCAGGCACTGGGGCCTGCCCCTACGGACCTATTTTTCAGGGGCAAATTTGAGTGACGCTGAATTGATGCAGTAGCGCAAGCCGGTCGGCTCCGGTCCATCGCTGAAAACGTGCCCCAGGTGGGCATCGCAGCGGGCGCAGAGCGCTTCGGTGCGGATCATGAAATGGCTGCGATCCTCAAGCTGAGCAATATTTTCCCGGGCAACCGGCTGAAAAAAGCTCGGCCAGCCCGAGCCGGACTCGAACTTTGCGCTGGAATGGAACAGTTCCAGCCCGCAACAGATGCAATGATAGCTGCCGGTTTTATGATGATCCCAATAGCGGCCGCTGAAGGCGCGCTCGGTTCCGGCTTCACGGGCAATCCGGTACTCATCCTCGCTCAATAGCTGCCGCCATTCTTCCTCTGTGCGGATATCCTTCTTCATCATTGTCCTCGCTCTCTGCAGCCGACCCAGCAAACCTGCAACCCTCCTGATTTTATGCTACCGGTCAGCTCTTTGCGATGCAAGGGGGGACTCTTCATCCGGCTGGTAAACCGTCCGTGTAATCTCCTCGGGGAGTAGCGGACGCGGTGTGGTGTGGAGGGGAATCTGTAATATTTGTGTCTCTGGGGGCGGCTGAAGTTCGCGGTAGAGCTCACAGTGGCGACGGCTGTAGGTTTTTGACAGGTGCATGGGAAGGAAGAAGCTTGGCTGCAGCTGCTTCAGCAGCCAGTTGACGTCTTCGGTGCAGAGGTGAAACGACGCGCGGGCGCGACCTTTGCCTTCTTGCAGAAAGGTGGTCTCGCAGATCAGCAGGTCGACGCCCTTAAGCAATGTGCAGATCTTTTTCCGGTTGCCGGCGGTAAAGCCGAGATCGCTGATGTAACCGATTGAATGGGCGGTCTGCGGTTGCCCGATCTGCCGACAAAGCTGCCCCAGATCGTCGATCAGAACTTCTTCCGGGCCCTGCTCCCCAGGTCGCAGCACCGCAAGGGGGGAAGATGTCTGCGGTTCCTGGAAGAAGCGCCGTTTCAGTTCGCGAATCCAGGGGCCGGGGAGCAGCCCCTGTTGCTTAAGTTTCTGCTCATCGATCAAAAAAGCCGGCTTTTCGGTAATCCGGAAGATCAGGGACGGGATGCGATGCTCACAACTCTCCGCAACAACGATCAGCTGGGCATTTTCAAAGATCAGACCTCCTCGCCGGGGGCGGCTGCCGAGGGCCTGGGGGCTGAAACCCTGCGGACCTGAGAGCAGGGTCGAGTGGAGCCATTCAGGGAAAACCTCGTGCACCCGGTAAGAGCCCCAGTAATCTTCCGCCAGGTTCCAGTCGTAGCCGGCCAGCCGCTTGGCCAGTTTGTCAGCAATCCCGGGCGGACCGAACAGGTCGACAACCTTGCTTGCCGCATGCAGGTGACGGGTGAAGCTGTCGATGCCAAGCCAATGGTCCATATGCGCATGGCTGACAAAGATGGCATCGATGCTGGTCAGCACCCGTTTGGCCAGATGATGGATCTGGCCGCAGTCGAACAGCAGGCTGCTGCCGGTTGGGCGCACCCGCACCAGCAGTAATGGGTCGTCAAGCAGCCCGGAATAGAAGGTCGGTTCAAGGTTGCGAAAGGGGAAACGAATACTCATCGGCCGCCCTTTCTGCGGCGGGTTACATTCTATAGACGTCGTCGGCCCAGGTGACAGCGTCCTTGTAGGCTTCGGCGATTAGGTTTTCCTCAATCCGCAGCTCGGCGCAGATCTGGCTGACCTGTTCCCATTCGGCCTGATCGTAGGTGGAGATCAGTTTGAGCATCAGGTTGAAGGGGCCCGGCTCACCCAGCAGGGCGGCCTGGATATCTTCCTCAACTGTAATCTCTTCCAGGATCTCATTCAGCGGCCGCGACATGATGACATCCAGCAGGGAAAACAGGCCCATCAAAAACAGGTCTGAGCGACGCTCCTCAAAGCCAAGCGGCTCGGCAAGCTGTTCGCAGAAGCGCGCCCGCACCAGGGAACTGACCACCAGCTCGGCCGGCTTATCTTCGGCCATCGACGAGATCGACAGGAGGGAAACCCAGGAGCGGATTTCCCGGATGCCGAGCAAGGAGAGCGCCTGGAGGATATTGGTCACCTTGTGGCGCAGGGCAAAGGCCGCTGAATTGATCAGCTTGAGCAGTTTATAGGAAAGTGAGACTTCACTCTGGATCGTCTCAGCGAGCTTCTTGAATTCGACTTCATCAGCGTGAACATCCTTGAGGATCCGCAGGAACTGCAGTTTGTTGGTCGGAATATCCTTGCGCGAGACGATCACCGGCTTGGCAAAAAAGTACCCCTGGAAAAGTTGATAGCCCATCTGCTTGGCCTGCTCGTAAACCTCATGGGTCTCGACCTTTTCCGCCAGCATGCGGATCCCCCGGGGGATAAACATCTTCGCCAGTTCCTCCTGCTCTTTGACATCGCTGAGCAGGAAATCGACCTTGATGATGTCCGCCAGTTCAAGCAGCGGTTCATAATTCTTCTGATAAACAAAATCATCCAGGGCCAGAACGTAGCCTTGTTCTTTGAGCCGTTTGCAGGCGGCGACAATCTCGGCATCGGGCTCAACATGTTCGAGGATTTCAATGACGGCCCGCTCTTTCGGCAGCACGGTCATATATTCTTCCAACAGCACCTTGCGGGTACAGTTGATAAAGGCCTTGGTGTTGCCGGTCATTTCATTCAGGCCGAACAGCAGAGAGCTGTTGGCGATGACATTGGCCGCCGCATGGTCGGCATCATCGCAGTCAAAGTAATTGTGCAGCCCGGAGCGAAACAGCAGCTCGTAGGCAAAAACTTTGCCTCTGGTATCAAATATCGGCTGGCGGGCCATGAATTGTTCCACGCGAAAATTCTCCTGAGTCTGGAAAAGCGCAATCGGTATACGACAATAAATAAATATTACCTCATTTTTTGTCTGGCCCCAATTATTCTAATAGAATTCCTTCAGTTGACCTGATCACATGAATCGGATAACCTCTCCGGTAATAAATTGTTTGGAGCTTTTTACGACCGCTCCGTCTCTAATCCTCAAGCGATAGGGTGAGAAAAATGAGAAAATTGTTGTTGCTGATGACTGTGATGATTTTTTGTGGAGTGACCGCCGCACTTGCCGTACCGGCTGGGCGGACCCTGGAGTTCAGCAAGAGCTCGATGGGCACGGTCAAATTTTCCGGCAAAGTGCACAAGGACGCCGGGGTGAAATGCAAGGAATGCCATAATGCAGATATGTTCCCGAAAATGAAGCAGGGAACCGTTGAAATCAAGATGGCGGAAATCTACGATGGCAAGCTCTGTGGCGTCTGTCACAACGGCCAGCGGGCATTTGAGGCGAAAGCCAACTGTAACCGCTGTCACGTTAAAGAATAAACCAAACAATTTATTGATCTGGTACAAAAAGCCTGCAGCTCGCTGCAGGCTTTTTGCGTAAAAGGGGCAGGAGCAGCGGAATTGATTGGCGCATAAACTGCAGGGATTAAAGAGATTGCTAGCGACCGGAAAGGACTGCAAATGCTGGACAGCCCCGCTGAAAAAGATCGTTTCAAAAGCCATTGCGAGCAAGTCGCCCGACGTCTGGAACGACTGTACGGAGCCAGCGTTGCTGCCGGTCTGCTGGAGCAGCTGCAGGCAGAGCTGGAAGCTTTTGTGCAGTTCGAGGCCAGGCGGGCCGATGGGCGGCTCTGGGGGCAGGACGATGTGATTCTGATCAGCTATGGCGATTCGATTTGCCGTGAGGGTGAACTACCGCTGGAAACCCTTTGCCAATTTTTTCGGCAGCAGCTGACGGAAGTGATCAGCACTGTGCACCTGCTGCCCTTTTTCCCCTACAGTTCCGATGATGGTTTTGCCGTCATCGATTACCAGCAGGTTAACCCGGCCTTGGGGGATTGGGCGCAGCTTACTGAATTAAACCGCTCCTTCGATCTGATGGTCGATCTGGTGATCAATCACGTTTCCAGCCAGCACCGCTGGTTTCAGCAGTATTTGCGCCAGGCCGAACCGGGTCGCGACTACTTCATCAGCCCACCCGAAGGGGCCGACCTCGATCAGGTCGTCCGGCCGCGGCAGTCGCCATTGCTGACCGAGGTGGCGACCGAGGCCGGGCCGCGCAAAGTCTGGACCACCTTCAGCGCCGACCAGGTGGATGCCAACTTTGCTAATCCTCAGGTTTTACTGGAATACGTTCGGATTCTGCTCTTCTATCTGCGTCAGGGCGCGCGTTTTATCCGTCTGGATGCGGTGGCTTTTCTCTGGAAAGAATGGGGCACCAGCTGCCTGAACCTGCCGCAGACCCATGAGATCGTCAAGCTGCTGCGCGACCTGCTGGGGGCGGTGGCACCGCAAACGGTGCTGCTGACCGAAACCAACCTGCCGCATCATCAGAACCTCAGTTATTTCGGCGATAGCGATGAAGCGCACATGATCTACCAATTCAGCCTGGCGCCGCTGTTGCTGCACGGGCTTTACCGCGGCACCAGCAGCCACCTCTGCGACTGGGCGCGAACCCGCTGCAATGCGCCTCCCGGCTGCACCTTTCTGAATTTTACCGCCTCTCACGATGGCGTCGGCATGCGGCCGGTCGAGGGCCTGCTGCCCCAGGGGGAAATCGATCTGCTGCTGCACGGAATGGAGCAATTCGGCGGCCTGATCAGCTATAAGAATAATGCCGATGGCAGCAAGAGCCCCTACGAGATCAATATCGGCTATTTCGATGCCCTTAAGGGCACCTGGCTGGGGGAGGATTCCTGGCAGATCGCCCGCTTCCTGCTGGCGCAGACGCTGATGATCGGCCTGCGCGGGATTCCGGCGTTGTACATCCACAGTCTGCTGGCCACCCCGAATTATACCGCCGGAGTCGAGCAGACCGGCCGGGCCAGAACCATCAATCGACGCAGCTGGCAGCTCGAAGAGCTTGAAGCGATTCTTGCGGATCAGCAGGCGCCGCAGACGATTGTCTTTGACGAATTGCGCCGGCGGTTGAAACTCCGTCGCCAGCAGCCGGCCTTTCACCCCGATGCCAAGCAGGAGATCCTCCCTCTGGGTGAGCACCTGTTCGGCTTCTGGCGCACCAGCCTGGATGGCCGGCAGCGGATCTTTGCTGTCCATAACCTGACCGATCAGCTGCGCACCCTCTACCTGGACAGTGCCCTCGACGGGCAATTCACTGGCCGCTGGGTGGGCCTGCTCACCGGGGAGGTGGTGACCAGCGAACGGGCGGCTGTTGATCTGCCGCCATACCATGTGTTGTGGTTGGCGCAGGAGAAGTGAGAGATAAAATGGAAAAGCTGACGTAATGCAATGCGGTTTTTTCCTGGTCAGCCGGGGTTTTTGATTTGCAGCGGCGTGCCGCTGCCCTTAAAACGGTAAACAGGTCGGTTTTCGAACGAGAATCGGCGGGGGGAGGGGCGGTTCACAGCGCCGCAGGCGCGAACCCCGAAAAAGCAACGTCCCATCAACTCAATTCCTATGAACTCCTATCAACATCAGCTATCCTATTAACCACAACCGAACCGAGCTTTCTTCCCTAAAGACCAAAGGAGCCTTTCCAAGCATGAAACCCCCCTGGCAGAGAATCCTGCTGGTGATGGTTCTGCTGTTGGCTGTCAACAGCGCGTATGTCTACTTTTTCCCTCCTGAACCGGCAGAACCGACCGCGCAGATCGCCTACAGCTTTTTCAAACAGCAGCTGCGGGAAGGGAGGGTTGCCGAGGTCACTCTGCAGGGGGAGGAGCTGTTCGGCCATTTTATCGAAGAGATGGAGCTGGGCGCCGACCAACTGAAGACGCCCGCGAGCCGAGCGGTCCAGAGCTACCTGAAATTCAAGACCCGATTGCCGCCTGTGGACGACCCCGGCTTGTTGCCCATGCTCGAAGAGCAGCAGGTCCGCGTGGAGGCAAGACCAGCCCAGGACTCATCCCTGTGGGCCAGCATCCTTATCAGTCTGCTTCCCTGGGTGCTGATCATCGGGGTCTGGTGGTACATCATCACCCGCATGCGTCAGCAGGGAGGCATGGGCGGAGACCTGATGCGCAAGATAGGCCAGTCCGGCGCTCAACTTTACTCCCGGCAGAAGAGCCGGGTCACTTTTGAGGAAGTGGCCGGTCTGGCAGAGGCCAAGCAGGAGCTGCAGGAGATCATCGCCTTTCTCAAAGACCCGAGCAAGTTCGCCAGGCTGGGCGGCAAAGTGCCGCGGGGCGTACTGCTGGTTGGTCCTCCCGGGACCGGCAAAACCTTGATGGCGCGGGCCGTAGCGGGCGAGGCGGAGGTCCCTTTCTATAGTATTTCGGCCTCCCAGTTCATCGAAATGTTTGTCGGCGTTGGGGCCAGCCGGGTACGCGATCTGTTTCGCAACGCCAAAAAGAACGCCCCGAGCATCATCTTTGTCGATGAGCTCGACGCTGTCGGCCGCGCCCGCGGGACCGGCCTGGGAGGTGGTAACGACGAGCGCGAGCAGACCCTCAATCAGCTGCTTTCCGAACTCGACGGCTTCGAGGTGCATGACGAGGTGATCGTGTTGGCGGCCACCAACCGGCCCGATGTCCTCGATGCCGCACTGCTGCGGCCGGGTCGCTTTGACCGCCAGGTGGTGATCGAGCGTCCCGATTGGCGGGACCGGGTGAAGATTCTTCAGGTGCACACCCGCAAGATGCCCCTCGCCGCGGATGTCGATCTGGAATCGATCGCCAAGGGAACGCCCGGCATGGTGGGTGCCGACCTGCAGAGCCTGGTCAACGAGGCTGCGCTGATCGCCGCCCGGGAGGATGCCGAGCAGGTCGACATGCAACACATGGAGCGGGCCAAGGACCGGCAACTGATGGGCATGGAGCGCAAACTCTTCCTGTCCGAATACGAAAAGCGCATCACCGCCGTGCACGAGGGGGGGCACGCCCTGGTGGCCAAGTGCCTGCCGAACACCGACCCGGTGCACAAGGTCACCATTATCCCTCGCGGTCAGGCCCTGGGGTTGACCCAGCAGCTGCCCGAAGACGATCGCTACCACTATCAGCGCAGCTATCTGTTGGGAAGAATTACCGTCATGCTGGGAGGCCGGGCGGCCGAAAAACTGTTTTTCGGCGAGTTTTCGACCGGAGCCCAGAATGACCTGAAGCAGGCGATGAACCTGGCGGAGAAGATGGTCTGCCAATGGGGTATGAGCGAGCGGCTCGGCCCGGTGAGCTATCCGCGCGGTGAAGAACACCCGTTTCTGGGACGCAAGCTGGCGAGCGAAAAAACCTTCAGCGAAAAGACGGCGTGGATTATCGATCAGGAGATCGAAAAGCTGGTGGCCATCGCGGCCCAATGCGCCGCAGCCATCGTGAAGGAAAACCAGGAGGTCCTCGATGAGCTGGCTGACCTGCTGCTGCAAGAGGAGACCCTGGAAAGGGAGCGCTTCGAAGCGTTTTTGACAGAGCGCTCAGCAAAATGCCCCGAGGATGGCTGCGCGGCCATCTGCGCCGCCCGCCCTGCTGGCAGATCCAAGGATACAGGGACAACCGAAGAACAGTGACAGAACCAGGCGGGGAGCCTGTTCCGCATGGCGGGTTCCCCCTCTCCAGGGATTCAAGGCGCGTTCGCAAAACTCGCCTGCGGCTCAAACATTCCTCGCTAAGTCGCCTTGAATCCCTTCCGTTCCGGCGGGGTCACACGGGGAGACTCATTTCCTCCGCTACTTATTATCCGCCTCCACCGCCTCATAGACATGATCCAGAATATCGGGGATCGCGCTGATCACCCGATTCCAGCTTGGCATGAAGGGGGTTTCCATCGGGTTGCTGAGGAAGACTTCGCCGGCGCGCATGATGTTCTCGGCGAACAGTTCGACCGCCTTCTCCTCCTTGTGACGATCAACCTGCAGGCCGTTCATCAGCGCGTCGTTGTAGAAGCGTTCGACAAAGTCGAGAGCCTCGCGGAAATAGGTGGCTTTGAGGGTGCGGAAGGTTTCCAGGGAGAAGACGTTGCCCTGGGTGGCCAGCTTGCGGACCACCGCCTTGGTGATGTCGGTGCTCATGCGCGACAGCCCGGCCTGTGGATTATCTGTGGATATGTCCTGATGCTTGTGGTCATAGACGTCGGCGATGTCGACCTGGCAGACCCGGTTGGTGGCGTAATTTCGGTACATCTCCGAGAGCACGCCGATCTCCAGACCCCAGTCGCTGGGGATGCGCAGGTCGTTGAGAACATCGACCCGCATGGAGAACTCGCCGGCCAGCGCGTAGCGGAAGCTGTCGAGGTAATCCAGATACTCGCTCGGGCCGACCACCTTCTTCAGGGAGCGCAGCAGCGGCGTCACCAGCAGGCGGCAGACCCGGCCGTTCAGGCTGCCGTTAGCGATGCGTGAGTAGAAGCCCTTGCAGAACTGGTAGTTGAAGGCCGGGTTGGCGACTGGGTAAATCAGCCGTGCGAGCAGCTCGCGCTTGTAGGTGACGATGTCACAGTCATGCAGCGCCACCGCCCGGCTGCGCCCGGAAGCGAGGACATAGCCGAAGCAGTACCAGACGTTGCGCCCCTTGCCCATTTCAGTAGGCGCCAGGCCCTTCTCCTGCAGCATCTGATCGACAGCGCGCAGGCGCGGTCCGTCGTTCCAGAGGATGCGGTGATCCTGCGGCAGGCGACCGAAATAGTCCTTGGCGTAGTTGAACTGCTGTTCGTCGGCCCGGTCCAGGCCGATGACAATTTCCCGCAGGTAGGAGGCCCCCTTGAGGTCTTCCAGGATCGGCCCCAGGGCCGGACCTTCAAGTTCGGAAAACAACGAGGGCAGCACCAGCGACATCGGCCGGCGGGTTGAAAAGCGCTCCAGCTCCGATTCCAGCTCTTCGAGAGAGCGGTCAGTCAGGTTGTGCAGGGTGGTGATGACACCATTTTGGTAAAAGTCAGCCATGGGAAGCTCCTTCTTGGTTAAAATTTTTCAGGATCTGCAGAATTGAACTGTTCCATCCGGTTGGTCCGGGACTGCTGGCGTGCAGAATTCTGACCCCTTCCGGATCCGGTGAAAGACCGCTCTGCGAGGGGATGATCACCGCCAGGTCAACCGCCTCCAGAAGCGCTTGATCGTTGGGGCCGTCACCTAGGCCGATGCTGAACAATTCTTCTGATTGACGTTGCTGATAGTCGTTCAGCAGACAGTTTACGGCCGTTCCCTTGTCAGCCTGTTGGTCAAGCACATGGTAAAAGCGGCCCCCGCGCAGCAGTTGCAGGTTGTGCTGGTGCAGATCTGCGGTGAAGTCGGCAAGCGCCGCCGCGGTGTCATCCCAGCGCAGCGGTTCCGAGCAGAGCCGTTGTCTGGCCAGGGCGGCACTGGCTGCGGGTAAACCGGTCTCTGCGCTGACCTCGGCGATGGTGAAGTCGTTGAAGCCTTTAAAGCGGTAGTTTTTTCTACCCCGCAGCTGGTAAACAATTTCAATCAGCTCTGCATAGGGTTTGCCGAAAAAATGGGCAGTATTTTCTCTCGATAGATCGGTCTGAGGAAGGATGATTCCGGCGCCGTTTTCGATAATGTAGGGGGTGTCGAGGCGCAGTTCGGCGTGCAGCTGGGACACTTCGGCGGCTGTTTTGCTGGTCGTCAGGATCAGCGGAATGCCTCGCCGGCGCAGCTCTTCCAGGGCCGGGCCGGCGGCCTGCCAGCTGTAGCTGTGGTGGTCGAGAAGGGTTCCATCCAGGTCGGTAAAGATGATCAGTTGCGGTCGTTGCACAGTCATGTCTCCTACGGCTCTGTAGGTGCGTTAGGGACCTTATTGTGCAAAGCGGGTGCCAGCCTGTTCAGAGACCCTGAATTGCGGTGACCTGCTGCTGGGGGTTGAGGTGCAGGCAGAGATCGGCGGCTTGTGGCAGAGTTTTCAACTGATGGCGGGTGAGCCGTTCATAGTGCATAATAAAGCGCCGCAGCTCGGTTTCCCCCATAATCCCAGCGCCGCTGCTCTTGGCCGCCAGCTGCTGCTCCTGACGCTTGCGCCAGTGGTAGACCATCTCCCAGTCGGGAATTTTCAGCATCAGCAAGCGATCGAGCTGACCGAACAGCTGCCGATAGGGACCCTCCAGCTGGGCGTTGACATAGCGACGCCAGCGCCCGTCGGGGTCCTCTTTCGCTTCCAGTGAATTCAGCGGAGTTTGCAGCTGCTCAGAATTTTGCGGGGCTGCGCCGACGCACCAGCCTTCAAACAGAATCAACTCGACCGGCCCGACCAGCTCTTCCCAGTCCTCTTTCGCCCAGCGGTCGTCAGTGGCCTTGTTAAAGCGGGGAATTCTGCTCCGGTCGTCGTTTTGAGCAGTTTTCAGCTGATCAAACAGGCTGAGGGCGAGGGGAATGTCATGGGTTCCGGGAACGCCGCGGGTCGCCAGCAGCGGGTGCACCTCAGACGCCAACTGTTCACGGGCTGCTTTACTCAGATAGAGGTCATCGATAGAAATGACACAGGTCCGGCAATCAAATCCTGCCTCGAGCAGATATTTGAGCAGTTGGCAAAGGGTCGATTTGCCACTGCCCTGAGAGCCGTTGATGCCGACCACCAGCGGGCCTTGCGCCGGGCGCTGCTGATTCAGCCAGGCGGCCAAGGGCAGGTAGAGCCGGGGCAGCTCGCCGGCAAGTTCGGTCGGCAACTGGGCCAACGCCAGTTGCCCGGCAAAAACCGGCTCGAGAATGTCCAGTAATTTATCTTGTTCAGTTTTTTTGAGCGGATAGCTGTCTTCCGGCCAAAGGTCTGAAAAAGGCATCGAAGATCCTGTTAATAAATCGGCGAACGCCCCGGCGGCAGCGGCGCTTGCAACACTTAACCCAGCAACTGACGCATGATTGCCAGGGCGGCTTTGCGCCCGTCGGCCGCGGCAGTGACCGCCAGATCGGCCCCGCGGTAGCAGTCGCCACCGGCGTAGACCTTCGGGTTGCTGGTTTGGCCGGTGAGCGGAGCGATATGGTACTCTCCCCATTTGTTGGTTTCTATCCCGATCCCGTCCAGCCCGGGAAGCTCCGCGACATCAAAGCCGAGCGCCAGAATGATGGTGTCGGCGGCCATGCAGTGCTCACTGTTGGGGACCACCTCGACCCTTTGGCGACCATCTTCATCCCGTTCCCCCATGCGGGTTTTCTGCAGCTCAATGGTCATTTGTCCATCGTCCGCCGGTTCGATTTTCAGTGGGGCGGTGTTGAAACAGAAGTCAACCCCCTCTTCAACGGCGTTGACGTATTCCTTGCGGCTGCCCGGCATGTTGACCTCATCGCGGCGATACAGGCAGGCGACGCTTCTGGCGCCATCCCGCATGGCGGTGCGCAGGCAATCCATGGCGGTATCGCCGCCGCCGATCACGACCACCCGCTTCTCCCGAACATCATACTTTTTGTCCCGATGCGCCCCGAACAGCTCAAGCCCAGCGCTGCGGCCGTGGGTGGCGCCGAGACCAATAAAGACGGCGTCATGCTTTTCGACCAGCTCATCCAGGCTCAGGTCCCGACCGATCTCCCGCTGCAGGTGCAGGGTCAGGCCAGCGTTGCGCATGATGTCGAAGCGGCGTTGGACGATCGCTTTGTCCAGCTTAAAGCCGGGGATACCGTAGGTCAACAGGCCGCCGGGGTGCTCGGCGCGTTCATACATCTCAACCCCGATCCCGGCGCGCAGCAGAAAATGCGCGCAGGACATGCCGGCCGGTCCGGAGCCGATCACGGCGACAGATTTGTCGTGGCGCAGGCCGGGGAAGGGCAGCTCCAGACCGGCCTCAAAGGCCAGATCGGTGATCGACGCCTCGATGGCGCCGATGGTGATCGCCCCATAGCCGTCATCCAGGGTGCAGGCCCCTTCACAGAGGCGCCCCTGTGGGCAGATACGGCCGAGGATCTCCGGAAAGGGTGAGCTTTCGTTCGACAGTTGAAAGGCGCGCTCCAGATCGCGGTCGGAGATCGCCTCCAGCCACTGGGGGATATGGTTATGCAGCGGGCAGCCGATGGTGCTGCAGAAGGGATCACCACACTGCACGCAGCGCTCAGCCTGCTGCCGGACCTGGCGGTTGTTGAAAAACTGGTAGATCTCGTCAAAGTTGCGCAGCCGCTCGTTGACTTCGTGTTTTTCCGGCTCGTGGCGATTTGTTTCCACAAAATTCTGCATGATACGTCTCCGAAGGGTCAGAGCTTCACGCCAGCTGCGGCGTTATGGCCTTCTTTTTCTCTCCTCGACGTGGCGCTGCCACGCCTGCGGGATCAAAATCGGCCATGCCTTGCATCTGACGCAAATCTCTGCCCCGTTGAGGGTAGTGGTCGGTAAATTGTTA
>CAMYNR010000102.1 GCA_947259715.1 uncultured Desulfuromonadales bacterium | reverse complement strand
TCGGCCTGCTGCCCCCGCTCATCAAGCAACTGTAGATGCTGGCCAGCAAGGTTAAACAGGGTAAAAACTGCCAGATCCCGGGTATCGGCAGCACGCCCGGCGGCGGTCTCGGTCAGCTTGGCATCAACGAAATCGGCAACCCGCTGAACCTGTTCGGGAGACTGTTCGCTGCGGAGGGTGTATTCACGCCCCTGAATCTTTACTTGAACACTATGCTTCAAGAATCCTCCATCGGCAGGCTATCTATGCGTTCAAGAATTCTCTCGACCTCGCTCAGCAAGTGGCCGCGTTCCTGCTCCAGCCCAGCTTTTTCCTGCCTTAGAGAGGTACACTCCTGTTGCAGCTGGCGATTTTTCTCCAATAAACTTTCCACCGCCCTCTCCAGACGGCTCAGCAGCAGATCGTCCATGGCAAAATCCTTTTTGAATTTAGGCGTTCAGTTAGAAATTGTCAAGATTATCAATCAGTTTCTAAATAATGCTGAGACAAACATGTCAGCATCAAAGGGTCGCAGATCCTCAATGCCCTCACCGATGCCGACAAACCGAACCGGCAGATTCAATTCGGTGGCGATGGCGACAACAATCCCCCCCTTGGCGGTGCCATCCAGTTTGGTCAGGGCGATGCCGTCAAGCTCGACCGCTTGGTTAAAAAGCTTGGCCTGGGTCAGGGCATTCTGCCCGGTCGTGGCGTCCAGAACCAGTAACGTTTCGTGGGGGCCACCAGGTATTTCGCGATCGATGACGCGACGTACCTTTTTCAGCTCCTCCATCAGATTAACCTTTGTGTGCAGCCTGCCGGCGGTGTCCAGAATCAACACATCGACCTGTCGCGCCACTGCCGCTTTGGCCGCATCGAAGGCGACGGCCCCCGGGTCGGCACCTTCGGCATGGCGGATGACATCGACTCCGGCCCGCTCGCCCCAGATCTGCAGCTGCTCCGCAGCGGCGGCGCGAAAGGTATCACCAGCACCTAGCAGCACCTTCTTGCCTTGGCCGGCCAGCTGGTTGGCAAGTTTGCCAATCGTGGTCGTTTTGCCAACGCCGTTGACGCCGACGACCATGATGACATAGGGCGTAGCACTTGAGACATCAAGCGGCTGGTTATCTGTTTTCAGCAGTTTTTTCAGTTCTTCCATCAAGGCGGCGCGAACCTGATCGGTGGTCTCCAGGGCCCCTTTGCGACGTCGCGATTCGAGGGAGCTGATCAATCCCTGCGTGGTCGGCATGCCAAGGTCGGCAGTGATAAGGATCTCTTCCAACTCTTCCAGCAGATCGTCATCGATCGCCGAACGGCCACTAAGCAGGCTATCGACCCGACCGACAAAGGAAGCCTGGGTTTTCGCCAGACCACGCCTAAAACGCTCCAGGGCGCTGAGTGGTTCGGCTTCGGCTTCGGCTTCGGCTTCGGCTTCGGCTTCGGCTTCGGCTTCGGGCATAGCGCGCGGTGCTCTCTTCTCAAGCGACTTTTCTTTCGCGGCTGGCGGCCGCTGCCCGGAGAGTAAAATCAGAATAACAGCCAACACCAGCAAGGTCGCACTCAAATAGAGGATGCCGATCGCCCCGAGCTGCTGATACTCTACTGGAACCCCCGCCGTCGCCAGGAGCCGCGACAATTCAAAGATAAAGGCTTCAAGCCACTGCATTAAATCCATGAGAGAACAAGTCCTTTTCCCATCGTCATAAGTTCATCCGACAACCCCGTCCAGCACTGTGAACCGGGGCCGAACGGACATTATTGAAATTCAGAACGCAACGCCTCAATGCAGCACCGCAACTGGTAGGTGCCTTGGGCCGCAATCGACTCCGCGCCCAGACTCAAGACGAGAAAATATTCCTGATTTAAAGGTGCCAGAAGTATCTTCGACCGATCGGTTCGAATAATCAGCTCTTCCAGCTCACCACCGTCAATCCGCGCCAACATCTGACGCAACAGATTAAGAATAATCCCCTTGTGAGCACCTAACAGCTTGATATCGTATTCGCCAATCCGCGCTGCCTGATCAACAGCTTCCCCTTCCCAGTCAATAATAATCGCCCCGAGTGCGCCCGGAACCCCATCCAACAGCTTGTTCAGTCGTGATTTAAAGGGCATCCTCACCTCTTCGCCTGCCAGTTAGCCGGCCGCCCGGGCCGGTGGACTGACAGCTTCTGGATCGTTAATCCGCACCGAAACCAGCTTCGAGACGCCCGGTTCCTGCATGGTAACCCCATACATCGTATCGACGATCGTCATGGTGCGCTTGCTGTGGGTAATAATAATAAATTGCGACTGGTCGGTCATTTCGCGAACCAGCTCAGCAAACCGATCGATATTGGCATCGTCGAGGGGCGCATCGACCTCATCCAAAACACAAAATGGCGTTGGCTTGATCAGAAACAAGGAAAAAATCAACGCCACCGCAGTCAGCGCCTTTTCTCCGCCGGAAAGCAGATTAACATTCTGCAGGCGCTTACCGGGAGGCTGCACGATAATTTCGATGCCGGTCTCGAGCAGGTCCTCCTCATCCATCAGCCGCAATTCCGCCTGACCACCGCGAAACAAGCGGGGAAAGACCTGCCGGAATTTTTCGTTGACTTGATCGAAGGTCTCCTTGAAACGTCGCCGGGTGGTCCGATTGATCTGGCTGATCGCTTTCTGCAGATCATCAAGGGAACGCTGCAGATCATCGCGCTGGCCGGTGAGAAAATCGTAGCGTTCCTCCTGCTCCCGATACTCGTCAATCGCCATCAGGTTGACTTCACCCAGTGATTCAATCCGCTGCTGCAGGCGCTTCAGCTGCTGGCGCTCCCGCTCCAGTTCATCCTCGGTCGCTTCGGGGACCTGATGCTCATGCAGGTCAACCCGATATCGCTCCTGGACCCCCTGGCGGACATGCTCGGCCTCCATCTGCAGTTCATGTTGCCGCAGCTGGAGCCGGGCGACCTGCTTGCGTAAATCCTCAGCCGCAAGACGGACTGAGCGCAACTGCTCGCGTTGCTCATCCAGCTGCGCACGCTGCTGCTCATAACGCTCCCGCACCTGCTGGCTGGCCTGCTGCTGAGCGGCATGCCGCTCCAGCAGCAGCTCCAATTCGACCTTGAGCCGCTCATCCCCCAGACAAAGATCCCGCTGCTGCTCTTCTGCTGTCTGCTGGCGCTGCTGCAGCTGTTGTTGGCGCTGCTGCAGCTCCTGCTGCTGGCCGGCCAGACGCTCCAGGGTGTCATTGACCCCTTGCTGCTGTTGACGAAGAGCGGCCAGGGCGACACGTTTTTCGGTCAGCTGCTCACGCTCCTCATCGAGCTGGCCACGCAATTCAGCCAATTGCACCTGGAGAGTCTCTGTCATCTCTTCCAACTGCTGCTGTTGTTCGCTAGAGCGCTGGCTGCCAGCTGCCAGCTGGGCGCCTTCCTGTTCCAAAGAGCTGCAAAGCTCGCCGATCTGCTCCCGATCGAACTCGATCAATTCCAACCGCTCGGCCAGTCGCGCGACCTCCGCCTGCACCCCCTGTCGGTCCTTTTTCAAATTGAGGGACTGCAACTCCAGCTGGTGTTCTTCAGCGGCAGCAGCCTGCTCTTCGGCTTCACTCTGTTCAAGCTCATCCTGCAGGCGGGCAAGCTGCTTCAGGTGCTGCTGCAGTTGCTCTTCACGGCGCGTCAGCTCATGCGCCAACTCCTCCAGCTGGCGTTTTTTGCTCAGCAGGCCTGAATTACTCTCGGCAGCACGTCCCGCGGTCAGCTCTCCCCGCCAGTTCAGGCAGCTGCCATCCTTGGCAACCAGCAATGCCCCTGCAGGGAGCTGCTGCCCCCAATAGGCACGCAGATCGTCAACCAGAAAGGTTCCGGCGAGGAGATTCTGAACCAGCACCTCGGCTCCCGACTTTGCCTGCACCAGCTCAAGGAGTGGTTGCCCAGGCGAAAAACCACAAACAGCTGCTGTGCCCGGTGGCAGCAAGAGAGTGGCCCGAGCTTTTACCTGCTGCAGATGCCGCAATGCATCCTCAGCCGCCTCCAGGCTCGCCACAGGGACGGCCTGCAGCCGCTCACCGAGAGCCATCTCAATAGCGACCTCATCTGCTGGATCTTTCACCCGCAGCAGATCGGCAGCAATTATCGTCCAGGGCGTATCCGCGCAGCGTTCGGTCTGCTGACGCTCTTTCGTCAAATCGCTTTCAGCCTGCCGGAATTGTTCCTTGAGCTGCTGGCGCCGCCGCTCCAACTGCTCCCGCTCGCCAGTTAACAGCTGCTGACGTTCGGTAATTGTCTGCAGCTGATCATCCAGCTGCTGTTTTGTCGCATCGAGCTCTACTTGCTGCTCATGGAGCCGTACTGCCTCGGCCTTAAGTTGCTGGCGCCGGTCGCTCTCGGACTCCAGCCGCCGCTTGATCTCTTCGCGCCGATTGGTCAGGCGGTTCGCTTCAGCGAGCAGCTCCATCAATTCACGCCGCCGCTCTTCAAGCTGACTGAGCAGGGCCTGTTCACGACTGAGCGCCTGACGCAAACCTTCTTCTTGCACCTCACAGTCGTCCGCAAGGTTTTCCAGGCGGACGCTGAAACCGCCTTGCTCCTCCTGCAGCAGACCAATCTCCTCAGCCAGGGAGGTCAAACGCTCCTTGACCAGCGCCCTTTCCTCACGCTGCTCGGCAGACTGAGCTTGCAGCTGTTCGCGCTGCCGCAGCGACAGGGCCTGCTCCCCCTCGACCCGCTGAATCTCCCCAGCGAGCTTATAGACCCGCTCCTGGGACGCCGACAGTTCAGCTTCAATTTCGGTCAAGCCCAACTGTCGCTCTTCAAGCTGAAGTTCGCCCTGTTCCAAGCGGGCGTCTAATTTGGCCAGCTGTCCTGAGGCGTCCTGCTCCTGTTCCGAGACCAGAGCGATTTCAGCCTGCAGGCGTTGAAACTTATTCCCGGTCAGGCTCAGCTCCAGCCGTTTGGCTTCGCCGCGGTACTCGCGGAATTTTTCGGCCCGCTGCGCCTGACGTTTCAGGCTACTGAGCTGTCGCCGCACCTCAGAGATGATATCGCTTAACCGGACCAGGTTCTGCCGGGTGGCATCCATCTTGCGCAGGGCGGTTTTCTTGCGCAGTTTATATTTTGTGACCCCGGCGGCCTCTTCGATCAGGTTGCGTCGCTCCGCCGGCTTGGCGCTGACCAACATGCCGACCTTGCCCTGCTCGATAATCGAATAGGCCCGCGCTCCGACCCCGGTATCCATGAACAGCTCAGTGATATCGAGCAGCCGGCACGGAGTTTTATTCAGCAGATATTCACTCTCGCCGCTGCGATAGAGGCGACGGGTGACCATGATTTCAGCATAGTCCCGATAGGCCGGCGGACAGATTTTGGCGCTGTTGTCGAAAACCACCGAGACCTCTGCCAGACCATGCGGCTTTCGGCTTTCACTGCCGCCGAAGATGACATCTTCCATCGCCTGGCCGCGCAAGAAACGGGCGTTCTGCTCGCCCATCGACCAGCGAATCGCATCGACGATATTACTTTTCCCGCACCCGTTTGGTCCGACCACCCCGGTAATGCCCTGCTGAAAATCGAGGGACACCTTGTCGACAAAGGATTTAAAGCCGACGATATCGAGACGTTTAATTTTCATTCGGCCGGAATCTGCACTCCAGGAGCAATAAACTTGAAGCTGTCGGAAACAGACCGACACCCATCGCATGAGAACACCATGCCTATCATGGCGCGCCATGTTAACAAGCGGCAGTAGTCATGTAAAGAATTGATCGGCCCGGTAAAAACAGGTCTCTCAGCTTGCTGCTTGTCGAACCCCTGCGGAGAGGTTATGATGAAAATATAACGATTAAAGCATGACCCAATCAGCCCAGCCCCGTCCCCGAATGATCGGCTCAGATGAACAGACCCCCATTTCACAAGCGCCGCCCGCTCCTCACTTGGTTATTGCTCAGCCTTATGGCCTGTTTCGGCCTGACAGCCCTTTTAATCAGCCAACTTGATCTGAATGACTATTTACCGGCGATTGAAACCAGGCTCAGCGCCAGTCTCCGCCAGCCCGTGGCGATTGCCGAGATCCACCTGGCCTTTGAAAAGGGGTTGGCCATTGAGCTGAAGCAGCTGGTGGTCGGCGATCCGGCGGCGCCGCTGGCTGAAGTTCCTCGCCTGACCGCGACCCTGAAACTGCGCCCCTTGCTGGAGCGCAAACTGGTCTTCACCCAGGCCCTGATCGAGCGGCCCAACCTGCAATTCTTTCTGCCGCTGGAGAAGACGCCTGCGAGAGAGTCCTCGCAGCAGCTGATCGACTCTTTTGGCATCAACATTCTCACTGTCCGCGATGCCCAGCTGAAAATCATTCGGCCCCAGCCGGACAGCCCGGGCGAACTTCTGCACCTGAACAACCTGCACGCTGTCCTGACCGGCTGGGGAAAGGACAAAAGCGGCCGCCTGGTTATCACTGGAGACTACCGGCAGAGGGAGCATTTCAGTGACTTCACCGTCGACCTCAACCTCCCGGCTAAAAACGGACCTGACGAATGGCGTAATGAAAAGATGCAGGTGCAGCTGACCCTGAAACAGCTTGCCAGCGACGCACTCCCTGCGCCTTTCAGGGCCAGAGCCCCCCAATTTGTTGACCTGCACGCCTCTCTTGATGGTGTCCCCGCCGAAGGAGCAAGCGTGCAGGCCAGGCTCCTGAGCCACCAGGAGCAGGAAGAGCTGCTGAGCCTCAACAGCCTCTGGCTTTCAACCAGCCACCAGGAGAGCCTCAAAAAGCTCACCGGCGAGCTGCTGGGGCTGCCGATCGAAGGAAAAATCCTGCTGGACCGAGAGCCGGAACAGACCCTCCTCAGTGGCACAATCGGCACCCAGAATCAGGCCCTCAGTCCCGAGTTGCTGCGCCGCTGGCGAATCCCCAAAGCAGACAAATTGCAGGAGGGGGATCTCGATCGGCTGATACTCGACCTGAAAAAAAGCTGGCCGGTGACCGCTGACACCAAGGAGCAGCGCCGACTCGGCCTGGAATTTGCCGTAACCAATCTCGAATGGGCCAGTCCAGAGCTTCAGCAGCTGCAGGACTTTTCGGCCGAACTGCTCCTCGACGACCAGAACCTAATGGTGAGTGACGGCCTGGCTTCGGTCGGTGGCCACCCCATCCAGTTCTCCGGACAGATCGAAACTCTCTTCAAGCAACCGCAGCTCGACCTCAACCTGCTCTTTGAGCCCGACCTCAAGCGCCTTGAGGAACAGCTGACCTTGCCTGAGCACTGGCAGCTGAGCGGCCCGATACCAGTGACCCTCAAGCTGACGGGGCGCCTGGATGAGCCGAACTATGCTCTGCATGCCGAGCTTGCCGCGACCAGCATCCAGCTCGGAGAGCTCCTGCAGAAAACTCCCGAGCAGCAAGGAAGTCTGCAGCTTAATGGCCTGATCGATAAAGAGCATCTGCAAGTTGACGACTTTGAAATGACCCTGGGCGATTTTCTCATCAGGGGCGAAGGAAATTTTCCGCGCCAACCAGCCACCGACAGCGTGCTGCTCAATCTGGATGGCATCGATCTGGCCAAGTTACGCGCCTTTTCGCCGTTGCTGGAAAAACTCCAGCTGACCGGTCAGATTCGTCCATCCCTTGAATATAGCAAGGCGACGGGAGTCCTCGGCCACCTGCAGGTCTCCGGTTTGGGAACCCACTTCTTTCATATCGTCGGCGACCTCAACCAGGCACGGGGCGAAATTCACTTTAATCGCGACGGACTGCACTTCGAGGAGCTCAGCGCCGCCCTTGGCGAATCACCCATCACCCTGAGCGGCGAGCTGACCTCCTGGCAGGAACCTCGCCTTGAGCTGAGGGTCCAGAGCCCTGAAATCCGCGCCATAGATCTGATTTTCCGTAATCCAGAGCTGATTTTCTACGATCTGGATGGCCGGCTGCTGATCGACAAACAGGGCATCGCCTTCGCTCCGGTACATGTCACTCTCGAAACGGAAACCCAGGCGACCGTCCGGGGCCAGGTAAAGGATTTTAAAGATCCCGAGGTGGTTCTTGACATCAGTGCGGAAAAGGCCAATATCCTTGACGTGATCAAGGTTTTTCAGGGCCCTTCACGGAAACCGAAGCAGAAAGAGCCCGCACCCAAGCGTGAGTTCAAGCCGCTACTGATCAATGTGTCGGCCAGGCAGGGGACCCTTGATGGCCTCAGCTTTCAGAATGCCGAGGGGCAGATCAGAGACCACCGCGGAGTTTTTACCATTTATCCACTGAGCTTTGAAAATGATGACGGCTACTGCGTCGCCCGGGTTGAATTCGATCGCAACCGACAGCCGGGCGTGCTGAAGGTCTCCGGACATGCGGAAGATATCGATGCCTCGGTTCTGCACCAGAGCATTTTTGCCAAGCGTGGCTTGATCAGTGGGGAGTTACGCGGGGACTTTTACCTTGAAGGAGCAACGGCCGCTGGGCGTTTCTGGCATAACGCGACCGGCGGTATCCATCTGCAGGTCAGAAACGGAACCCTGCGCAAATTCCGTGGCCTGGCGAGGGTTTTTTCACTGCTGAATGTGTCCCAGATTCTGGCCGGAAAAGCGCCCGACATGGATAAGGAGGGGATGCCGTTTACCTTGCTGGAGGGCAGCGTCCGGATCGCCGACGGCCGCCTGCGGACCGACGATCTGCACGTTGAGAGCGTGGCCATGAATCTTTCGCTGGTCGGCGAGCGGAATCTGATCGAGGACACCGTGAATTTTGATCTTGGGGTGATGCCGCTGCGCACCGTCGACAAGGTGGTCAGCAATATTCCGATTGCCGGCTGGGTTCTGGCAGGAGAGGACAAGGCGCTGTTCACCGCCCACTTCAAGATCAAGGGCCCCAGCGATGCGCCCAAAGTCAGGCCGATTCCGATCGATTCGGTTTCCAACACCGTCTTCGGAATCGTCAAACGAACCTTCGGCTTGCCAGGAAAACTGGTCAAAGACCTCGGCGAGATCCTGAACAGACCGGCAAACCCGGAGCTTTCCCCGGAGCAGACGGAATCGCCGGGCGAGGACTAGGAGACCATTTCATCAACAGCCTCCTAGGAGGCGAGCTTATCGCCTACGTAGACCGTCGCAATGCCGAAGGTCAGGTCGCAATGCTGCAGGCGGGTAAAGCCAGCCTCCGCCATCAGCTGAGAAAACTCCTCCTGACTGGGAAACTCCAGAACCGAATCGGGCAGGTACTGATAGGCGCTGCGCTGAGACAGAAAACCACCGATAGCTGGCAGGACCTTCTGAAAATAAAAGTAGTAGAGGCGGCGGAAGAGCTCGCTGCGCGGGTTGGAAAATTCCAAGATCACCGCCCGCCCGCCAGGCTTGAGAACACGGTACATTTCGCGCAGCCCGGCCGGACGGTCAACCACATTGCGAATACCGAAAGCTATCGTAATGGCATCAAAGGTCTCATCGGGATGGGGGATCTCTTCACAAGGGGCGTTGACCAGCATGATCCGCTCGCCATGGGGAGAAGTGTTGAGCTTCTGCTGCCCCTGAACCAGCATCCCCTGAGTGAAGTCTTCGCCGACGATCCTGACACTGGGATCGGTATTGGCCGCGACCTCCAAAGCCACGTCACAGGTACCGGTGGCGATATCCAGCACCCGACCGCCGCTCGGAATACTCAGCTGACTCACGGCAAAACGACGCCAGCGGCGATCGATTCCGAATGAGAGCAATCGATTGAGCAGATCGTAGCGATGGGCGATATCGTCAAACATCTGCCGCACACCGCGCCCCTTGTCAGACAGCTGAAACATAGAGAACTCCTGATGGCACTGGGATTGAGCTGCCGCAGCCAGCATGCGGCTTCAGCAAACAGTCGAGATGGTGCAAGGTTCTATCATAGTGCCGGCACAGGACCAACAAAAAATCGAAGTTGCCGCCAGAACCGCATGTTGCGACCTGGCCAGACCTCAAGCGAGCCGATTATGCCAAATATCCTCAGCAGACCCTTACCCCTGGCGGTCTGCGCCGCAGTGGTTTACCACGCCGGAAAAATCCTCATCACCCAACGGCCGGCCCACAAACCGCACGGAGGTCTGTGGGAATTTCCCGGCGGAAAAATTGATCAGGGCGAATCACCGCACCAGAGCCTGATCAGAGAGCTGCGAGAAGAGCTGGAGATTGAAATCGTCGTCGGCCCGATCATCGAAACGGTTTATCATCATTATGACTGGGGTGCGGTGCTGATTTTCGCTTACCGTTGTACCTGGCTCGCAGGCAAGATCAAACACCTGGAGGTTGCTGATCATCGCTGGCTGAGCGCAGCAGATCTTTATCGTTATCCGATCTTATCTGCCGATCAGCCGATCCTTGACAAATTGCAGAACCAGGATCTTTTTTGCTCGTCAGGCTGAATCCGAACCCGGCTCTATCGACGCGCGGCCAGCGATACAGCCGACAGAACATTTGCTTCCCCCCAGTAGAGGTCAGGCGCCTCCCGGGCAGTGACGTTGAATTTGCCGTTCCTGGTAAAAAATCTGAGTATTTAGCGGCCCTGTCATTGACATGCATTCTTCAGCGTTTTAATCTCTGCATGACATATGCGCTTGTTCACCAATGCTGTGACAATACGGCTTACCCACCTTTGTCACTTGTCATTTCCCTTGTGTCTTCACTGTCTGCTACCTCAGGAGGCGTGCCATGGCTGAAAAACAGAGGGTGAACGTTAATTTCTTCGCTCCTTCAACCGACAGCATGAAGGCCGAAGTCACCGTCGCCCGCACCATCATCGTCTTCTGGTTTGTTCTGAGCTATTGCCTGCCGGTGTTTATCTGGCTGGCCGGTCTGGGCGACCCCAACGGTCTGGGCGAATCTTTTCTGACACAAACCCGCTTCCTCGGTTTCCCCCTGCATTACTGGCTGCTGGCTCAAGGTTGTACACTGGGCTACATTCTGCTCTGCAAACTTTATTGTATTCTCTGGGACAAGCTGGTTGTCCATCTACATGGAAAATAATCGCCGCCTGCGGGGAGGAACATCTATCATGCACCGAATGATCTTCAGCCTGATCCTGAGCGGCATCTTCTGCCTGACCTGCGCCACTCTTGCAGCCGCAGCCGGCGAAGAGATCTATCAATTGCAGACCGGTTTCAAGCTGGCCCCGGCGATCATCATGGTGGCCCTGCTGGCGGTCTATGTCGGCGTCGGCTTTCTCTCCAAGGTCAGCAACACTTCAGGTTATTGGGTTGCCGGCCAGGGGATCGGTAAACTGGGTAACGGTGCCGCAATCGCCTCCGACTGGATGTCAGCGGCCTCCTTCATGGGGGTTGCCGGACTACTCTACCTGAAAGGCTGGTTCGGCCTGGGCTACATCATCGGCTGGACCGGCGGCTATGTCCTGCTGCTCTGCCTGATTGCCGCCCAGTTACGCCGCTTCGGTAAGTACACCATCCCCGAATTTCTCGGCGACCGCTACAACAGTCACGGGGTCCGTTTGATCGCCGCTTCGGTCACGGTGATTATCGCCATCACCTATTCTACTGCTCAATTCAAAGGAATCGGCCTGATCTGTGGCTGGATATTCGGCATGAGCTATCAGGCCAGTGTTTTTTTCGCCGCCGGCGTGGTCTGCCTCTACATGCTGATTTCCGGCATGGCCGGCGTCACCCGCAATCAGCAGATTCAGTACGTTGTGCTGATATCTGCGTTTTTGCTGCCGCTCTGGTTCCTGATGAATAAAGCAGGCGGCCACAGCTACCTGCCGCAACTGGAATACGGCAAAATCATCTCCAACCTGATGGAAGGCAAGGTTGCGGCCTCTGCCGGAGGCGTGCTTGACGCCGAGGCGACGGCAGAGCTGAAGCGTGCCTATCTGCCCTGGGGGAAGGGGGACTTCTACCACTTTATCGCCCTGGTTTTTACCCTGATGGTCGGCACCGCCGGTCTGCCGCATATCATGATCCGCTTCTACACCGTCAAGAATGAGGATGTCGCGCGCAAATCGGTGCTCTGGGGATTATTTTTTATCGGCCTGCTCTACTGGTCATCACCGGTCTATGCCGCCCTGGGGAAATTCTGGAATCCGACCGGCGGCAAGGAAGTGGCCGATATGATTATCCTCTCAGCCCCGGAAAAAGCCGGTCTGCCGACGGCCTTTATCGGCTACCTGGCCTCCGGTGCGCTGGCGGCGGGTCTCTCGACAGTGGCCGGGCTCCTGGTCGCCGGCGCATCGGCGATTGCTCATGATTTCTACGCCACCGTGCTGCGCCCCGACTGTACCGACCGCGAAGCCCTGGCCGTCGGTCGGCTGGCGACCGCCGGCCTGTGCATCGTCGTCATCGGTTTTGCCCTCTATCCCCTGGCCTTGATTGCCCAGATCGTTGCCATGGCCTTTGCGATTGCCGGAAACACCATCTTCCCGGTTGTGGTCCTCGGCATCTGGTATTCCAAATCAAACAAATATGGCGCCCTGGCCGGCATGAGCTTTGGCCTCGGCATGACCCTGCTGGCGATGCTCGGCTGGGCGGCCAAAATCGAGATCTTCAGTGGCAGTGGGATTCTGCCAGCCACCTCAAGCGCCCTGCTGGTCTGTCCGCTGGCTTTTCTGATCAATATCATCGTCTCCAATATCATGCACGATAAGCTGGATGAAGAGTCTGCCGACTGCGCCGATGAGCTGTTGCGCAAGATTCATAATCTGCCCGGCTACGGCGACCAAACGGAACAACCCAAAACCAAAGCCTTCGAGCATTAACCAGCCCCCCTGCCTGTCCGCCGCAAACAACCGCCGGTAAAACTGTTTGCTGGGGTCATTTTATCAATGTTAGAATGACAGATGGCGTTGATCAGAAATTTTCTCGGCGCTGCCCCCCCGGAGTCACAGGAGCCTTTTTCATGGGTATCATGCATCTGCGCGACAGCGAGCCCTTCAACCACCTGCCGGAAACGCTCTTTCAGGAGCTTCGCGATAGCGCAGGCACACAGATTTTTCCTGCCAACTGCCAGATTTTCAAGCAGCAGGACCCGCCCACCGGCTACCTGTATGTCATCTCTGAAGGGATGGTGGAGATCACCGCCGCCGTTCCAGGCGGCGAAGAAATGGTGGTCGATTACCGGAAAGAGGGTAATTTTTTCGGCGGGACGCCGATTTTTACCGATCAGGCGTATACTGGCGGGGCGCGCACGGTGACCGAAACAACCTGCTACCTGATTCCGCAAGCCGAGCTGAAAAAAGTCGCTCGGGACTATCCGCAGGTCAGCGACTTTTTTACCCGCGCGGTGCTCTCCCGGGTGCGCAGCCTCTATGCCGATATCGTCAAGGAACATTCCAGCAACGCCATCACCCAGATGGAAGCCTACCCGTTTAAAAAACGTCTCTCCGAAATCATGACAACCCCGGCTGAAACCTGCCCGCCCACCGCAACCAGTCGCGAGGTCGCCCGGCAAATGACGGAAAAAGCAACCAGTTCGGTGCTGGTCATGGCGGAACAGGAAACCCTGCAGGGCATTATCACCGAGCGCGACCTGATCGCCAAGGTGCTCAGCCCCGAGGCGGTGCGCGGCAGCAACATCAGCGCCGCTGATATCATGTCCCCGCATCCACACTCGATGCCCCCGGAAACCTTCATGTATGAGGCGATGGCCTACCTCACCAGTCACCAGATCAAGCACCTGCCGGTCATCGACCGGGGCCGGCTGGTCGGGATGGTGACCCTGCGTGACCTGATGCGCTTTCGCAGTCAGAAAGCGATGCTGCTGGTCGGCTCGATCAATGAGCAGAGCAGTCTGGCTGGATTGGCGGCCGTCAAACAGGAGATTACCAATGTCGCCCGGTCACTGTTGACCGAGACCCACTCAACACCGGAGGTTGTTGAGATTATCTCCTATATTCATCACAATATCCTGAGAAAAGCCTACCAGCTGTGCTACCAACAGTTGCTTGATGACGGGCTTGAGGCGCCGAAGGTTCGCCATTGTTTTCTCCTGCTGGGTTCGGGCGGCCGGCGCGAAATGCTACTCGGCCCTGACCAGGACCACGCCTTTGTTTTTGAGGACATCCCCGATCAAAACCTGCCCGAGCTGGAGCGATTCTTCGTCCCCTTCGGCGAAAAGCTGGTGGCCGCCTTCGAGGAGATCGGCTACCCCCGCTGCGAAGGCCAGGTGATGACCAACAATCAGCTCTGGCGCGGCCGGCTGGCCGATTGGCAGCAGCGGATCCACGACTGGGTCAACGAGCCCGAGCCACAGAAGGTTCGCTACTCTTCAATCTTTTTCGATTTTGTCCCGCTTGCCGGAGAAGCCGATCTGGCCCAGGCGCTGCGTGACATTGTCTTTAGCGAGATCCGTAACTACGAAGGATTTCTCTATCACATGATGAATCTCGACCTGCGCTCCAAAGTTCCGATCGGTCTACTTGGCCGCTTCATTGTCGAGAAATCCGGGGAGCAGAAAGGCTTTCTGTCGTTGAAACTTGGCGGGAGCATTTTCCTGGTCGACTGCATCCGGATGTTCGCACTGGAAAAAGGTTTGCAGGAAACAACCACTCTCGACCGCCTGCAGGCGTTGGTCGAAGCGCGGGTGTTTGAGGCCGACACCGCCGAACATATAAAAGCGGCCTTTGAGGCGCTGACATTTTTACGGCTGCGCAACGAGATCCAGCTGGTCGACTCAGGCCAACAGCCGAGCCACCTGCTCGATCCGAATCGCCTGTCGAAAAGTGAGCAGGAATTGCTCAAGGAAGCGTTTAGTGCCGTCAGTAAACTTCAGGATGCCACCAAACGCCACTTTACCAAATCGTTTATCTGATGAAGAAAATCTTTGCCGGCATAATTATCCTGCTGCTGCCAGCCTGTATCCAGCTGGACTATTATTTAAGTTCAGCGACCGGGCACCTGCAGGTAATCAGAAAGCGCCAGTCGATCAGTGATCTGCTGCAGCAATCAACCACCTCGGCGGACCTGCAGCGGCAGTTGACTCAGATTGCCCAGATCCGCGATTTTGCCAGCCAGCAATTGGGGTTGCCGGAAAATGGCAGTTATCGCAGCTATGTCGAGCTGGATCGGCCTTATGTCGTCTGGAACGTGGTCGCCACCCCCGAGTTCTCCCTGGACCCCCTGCAGTGGTGTTTTCCGATCGTCGGTTGTGTCAGCTACCGTGGCTATTTCGACCAGGCCGATGCGGAAAATTTCGCCGCCAGCCTCGATCAGGACCACTACGACACCGCGATCAACGGGGTTCCCGCCTACTCGACGCTGAACTGGTTTGATGATCCAGTGCTCAGCACATTCAGCCACTGGCCAGCGCCATCGGTGGCCAAGCTGATATTCCACGAA
This sequence comes from uncultured Desulfuromonadales bacterium, assembly GCA_947259715.1. Taxonomy (GTDB): domain Bacteria; phylum Desulfobacterota; class Desulfuromonadia; order Desulfuromonadales; family Geopsychrobacteraceae; genus Malonomonas. Next base: position 31,801 of record CAMYNR010000102.1, on the reverse strand, counting down.
TTGGCGCATCAGAAACTTTACCTGCCGGATGATTCGACGTTCAACGAATCTTTTGCCAGCGCGGTGGAAAAAATAGGCATCGAACTCTGGCTTGAGCAGCAGAACGATCCTGAAATGAGCCGTCGATTCGCCCAGCAGGCCGAACGCCAGGAACAGTTTCAGCGCCTGCTGCGCCAGACCCGCAATGAATTAGAGTTACTCTATCGCCAACCTCTCCCGGAAGAGCAACTGCGTACCGGCAAGCTGGCGATCTTCGCCAGTATGCGGCAAAGCTATCGTCAGCTGCGGGAAAGCTGGGGCGGATATAGCGGCTACGACGCCTGGTTTGCGCAGCTGAATAACGCCCGGTTTGCCGCGCTGCACACCTACCATCGGTGGGTTCCCGCCTTCCAGCTGGCCATGCAGCAGGAAAACTACGACTTTGAACGCTTCTATCGGCGCTGTCAGGTGATCGCCGAACAGCCGCAACAGCAGCGGCAGATGCTGCTGGATCGCTTGACCGCGGAATACCAGCGCAGTCAACCAGGCACCCAAATGGCCCAAAAAAATGAATCTGAAGCTGACCATCCTGTGCGAAAACAGCGTTGAGCGCATCCTACCCGGCGGCCTGATCGGCGAGCATGGTTTTGCCTGTCTGCTGCGCAGCGACAGGGGAGCTTACCTCTTCGACACCGGCAGCGGCCTGGGTCTGGCGCATAACTGCGAACAACTCGGGATCGACCTGACAGATCTCAAAGGAGTCATTCTCAGCCACGGTCACTGCGACCACAGCGGAGGCCTGCCGGTCGCCTTACAGCAGCACACTGTGCTGCCGGTCTTTGCCCACCCGGACGTATTCCATCGGCGCTACAGCGGCCGGCCTGGCCAACAGCGCCAGATCGGCCTGCCCTGGTCGCGCGCAGAACTGGAAAGTTTGGGAGCCGATCTGCAACTCTCCCGCAAGCCACAACAGCTGAGTGAGCAGATCTTCCTTTCTGGCGAGATTCCACGCCGCTGGCCAACTGGTAGCCTGGACCGACAGCTGTTTGTCAAAGACCCGCAGGGCCATGACCGGCCCGACCCGCTCAGTGATGACCTGTCGGTCTTTATCAGAACCGACCAGGGCCTGGTCATTCTGCTTGGCTGCGCCCATGCCGGGCTGCAGAATATCCTCGCCCACGCCCAGGAAGTCACCGGAGAAAAGAAAATTCATCTGTTGCTGGGCGGAACTCACCTTAAAGGCAACAACCAGGAGCAGATTGCCGCCACCATCGCCATGCTTGAGAGTTACCATGTTGAACGGATCGGTGCCTCTCACTGCACCGGTCTTGGTCCTGCGGTACAGCTGGCGAACCATTTTGGTGAGCGTTTTTTTCATGCCAGCGTCGGCGCGATGGTGGAAATTTAAGCTGAGATAAAAATATCTCCGTCCCACTTGCACCCTGCCCCGGCCCTGCCAGCGCCGCTTGCCTCATCCCTGCCATCTTTTCCCGGTGCAATTTTTAGTTTGACAATCAAGTTACTCCATGATTGGATAGCTTGACTCTCAAACCTTTTCCCCACAAGGCCCAGACCGATGCATGGCTGCAAGCAAGATGAACTTTCCCAGTTGATTATCGAGCTTTATGAAAAAATTTCGTCCTGGGAACACACGGTCGTCAAAGGAAGCGGCTTGTCGTTAGCCCAGATGCACACCATTGAAATCATCGGTCACCATGAAAATTTGCGCATGAAGGAGCTGGCAGGAAAAATGGGCGTCACGACCGGAACACTGACTGTGATGATCGATCGCCTGGAAAAAGCCGGCCTGGTGCTTCGCCAACCCCACCCCAACGACCGGCGCTCCTACGTGATCACTCTGACCAGCCGCGGCCGGGAGCACTTCAAAGAACATCATAAACTGCACAGCCTGCTGACGGCCGAATTGACAGCCAGCTTCAACGATCAGGAAGTCAGCGAACTGAGTCATCTGCTCGGCCGCTTGATCCAGCAATTTTAGCCTGGTCCAACCGGCTATTTTTCTTTTTTTCGGAGCGAACAATGCACACCCAGAACCTCGCTGCCTGGCAGCATCAACACCGGTTTCACAACGACAATCGCAGCGCAGAGCGCAACACGATGAAGGTCATCTGGCTGACCCTGATCATGATGATCGTCGAAATTTTTGCTGGCCTGCTGACCGGCTCCATGGCGCTGTTGGCCGACGGCTGGCATATGGGAACCCACTTTTTTGCCCTTGGAATTACTGTATTTGCCTATGCCTATGCCCGTAAACATGCAGATAACCCCAGCTACAGTTTTGGTACCGGCAAAGTTGACGTTCTAGGCGGCTTCACCAGCGCTGTTGTCCTGGGTGTTGTCGCCCTGGCAATGATCGGCGAATCTGTTCACCGGATCTTCGCCCCGGAGAATATTCACTTTAACGAAGCCCTGCTGGTTGCTGTTATCGGTTTGGTTGTCAACCTGGTGAGCGCCCTGCTCCTGCACGGAAGCGGCCACGGCCACGGCCATGCCCATGGCCACTCCCATGCCCATGATCACAGCCCCGGCACCCACCACCATCATGACCACAACCTGAAAGCAGCCTACCTGCATGTCATCGCCGATGCCCTGACCTCGGTGCTGGCAATTGTCGCCCTGCTGGCCGGGAAAGCCTTTGGCTGGGTCTTCCTTGATCCGGTCATGGGTATCGTCGGGGCACTGGTGATCTCACGCTGGGCCTATGGTCTGTTGCGCGATACCGGAAAAATCCTCCTTGACCACAACGACCATCAGAAACTCAGCGGTCAAATTAAAACCCTGATCGAAGCCGACGCCGACAACCGGGTGGCGGATCTGCACCTTTGGAATCTCAGCGCGAATAAACTAGCCTCGATCATTTCGGTTGTCACCCATCATCCGCAACCACCCAACTATTACAAAGACCTGCTTCAAGAATTGCCGATGCTTGAGCATGTGACTGTAGAGGTCCATGGCCATCCCGGAGAACCCTGCATTGAGGCGGCCTGACAGGAATCCGCAGAAATAGCCCTAACAAAAAAGACCCAAGCAGCGCGGCCATCCCTGGCCGCCTTCCTGACATCAAGTCAGCGCTCGCTCCGCTTCGAATCCTCTTGGCGGAAAAAAAAGACCTGCACAGCGTGTAATATCTGTGCAGGTCTTTTCGTGAATTTCTGGCACGCCCGAGAGGATTCGCCCACTTCGGTCTGGACATCCTGTCCAGACCTGCGTCGGCTCCCCTGCGCTCGCTGACGCGGCCATCCCTGGCCGCTTTTCTGACATCAAGTCAGCGCTCGCTCCGCTTCGAATCCTCTTAGCGGTATAAAAAAAGACCTGCACGACGTATAAAGTCTGTGCAGGTCTTTTCGTGAATTTCTGGCACGCCCGAGAGGATTCGAACCTCTGACCTCTGCCTCCGGAGGGCAGCGCTCTATCCAGCTGAGCTACGGGCGCGCATGAGGCTGTACTATATACTCTATTCGAAGTTACAATGCAACCGGAAATGCCCCGACACTCACTCCTATTTTGAGAAATCTGAAAGGCTGGTCAATGCGTGCTCGATTTTATCTTTATTTCTTTCTGATTCTGCTGCCCTTACCGGCTTTTGCTCAGGATTCTTACCGCATCGAGAAAGTGTCCAGCGGGGTCTACGCGGCATTGGCCGAACCAGGCGGAGCGGCAACCTCCAACGCTTTTATCGTTGATCTGGGAGCCCAGCTGATCATTGGTGGCGCCCATTTCAGTCGCAAGGCGATCAATGACCTGATCGCAGCCACCACCGGCCTTAACGGCAAACCGATCCGCGCGATTGTCTTGGCTCACCACCACCCCGGCTACAGCTTTATCGATTTCGATTTTCCGGAACAGTTCGACCTGGCCATGAACATTGAAACCCGCCTGATCATGAAGCAGGAAGCGCGTAAGTTGAAAAATCCGGTGCTGTTTTTCAAAGCAGGACTGACCTTCGAAGGGCGCGACCGGACCCTGATCCTGACCAATGTCGGGCCGGCCCACAGCAATGGCGATCTGCTCGCCTATATCCCGCAAGACAGCACAGTCTTTACCAGCGACCTGGTCTACATCGACAGCGTCGGGTTTCTCGGCGCCGGCTCGCTGCGTGAATGGGCGCTGGCCTTGGAAGGGATCAGCGCCCTGCAGATCGATAAGGTTATTCCCGGCTTCGGCCCCATCGGCGATCGGCAGGATCTTCTTGCCTTTAAAACCTATTTGAAGGATTTTCTCACCGAAATAATTCGCCATATCGATCGGGGAGATTCTCTGGAGACCACTTTGGAGACCTTTTCTCTGCCCAGCTACACCAGTCTGCCCGGCTACGAACGCTTCATGCCTGGCAACATTGAACGTGCCTACCTGCAATTGAAAGAGCGGTAAGCTTTAAAAATAAACGCATTAGGATTTACTGATTTTTTTCTTTTCATAAAAATGGCTTTCTGTTAATCTTTAGCCAATTCGAGATTATTCAAGCAGCAGGGAGGCACCCTATGAAACGTGTTCTGATCGTTGATGACAGCATTGCTGTTGCACGTCAGCTGGAAAAAATCGTCAACAGTGATGAAGGATTTGAGGTCGTCGGCCAGGGACGCAATGGGGCTGAAGCGATTAAACTCTGCCAGCAGGAAAAACCTGACATCCTCTGCATGGATGTGAATATGCCGGTAATGGATGGTTTGACCGCTCTGCGCAACCTGATGAAACTCACCCCCGATCTAAATGTGGTGATGGTGACCTCGCTGGGAGGCGTTGGCGATAAGTTCACCGAAGCGTTGAAACTGGGGGCCAAAGATGTCCTCTCCAAGCCCTTTGAAAAAGATTCTGTCCTCAGCATGCTCCGTCGCCTTTAAGCCCGGCTGCCCCCCATAAGAAGGAGAACACCCAGATGGCGGTTAAATTCTTTGGTCAATTTTTGATCGGAAAAAGTGCAGTCACCCGCTCTGAGCTGCTGCGGGCCATTGACTTGCAGGAAAAAACCAACCTGAAATTCGGTGAACTGGTCGTAGAGATGGGGTTGATGAACGCCGTCGATATTGCCCGCGTTCATGCCGCGCAACGCACGGAGGATTTACAATTCGGGGAAATGGCCGTCAAGCTTGGCATCATCAGCGAAAGCCAGGCGCAGCAGGTTCTGACCCGACAGAAGAACAGTCACCTGTATATTGGCGAGGCTCTGGTGCAGATCGGAGCCCTGACCAAAAGGGAACTGGATACTTACCTCAAAGAGTTCAAAGAGGATCAGCTCGCCTATATCGTTGAGAAGATTGAAATTCCCGCTGGGCTGCCGCACAAGCCGATCTGGGAGATGGTCGCCGATCTTACCTACAAAATGCTCACCCGGGTTGCCGGCATGTCGTTTCGCACCGGCCCCTGCTCAGTGATCGATAAACTTCCCAACCGTCCGGTGATTGCCGAGATGGGCTTTTCCGGCTCAGTCAGTGCCCGTTACGTCCTTTCCGTTTCGGAAAGCACCCGCTCTCTGGTTGCCAAAGCGATCCTCGATGAGGATTCCGTTGAAAACGAAGAGGTGGAAGTGCTCGATGACTCGGTAAAAGAGTTCATCAACATCGTCTGCGGGAATATCGCCGCCAAAGCGGCCCAACTCGGCCATAGTATCGACATCACACCGCCGGAGCTACGCAACGGCGCTAGCGGCAATTTAGATGTCCCGGAAAACCACACCGGGCTGATGTTTCCAATCTACCTCTCCGACGGTGAGGTCTTTGAGCTGACGATTTTCGTTCCGGAAAACTGACCTGCACGATGCTCAAGCCCATTGTTCTGATGCTCGCTATTTCCGGTGGTGCCGGTCTCGGCTGGCAGCTTGGTGCTCCGGGTGGTCTGATGGGTGCCTACCTGGCCGCTGTCTGCGGGGCATCATTAGGTCTATTTATTGGCCGCAGGATTCAACGTTGCCTCAGTGGTGACTGAGATGCATCGAAAATAGTCAATTAAATAAGAGCAGCATTTCTTTAGCGATGCTGCTCTCTTTTAATTTCAGCAGGCATCCAGCCAATCGTTGTCGCAACGTAGCGGCCGGCTGCGTCTGAGCAAATAAGCGAGAAAGATCGGACAGCCATCGAAATTGTCGCTCAGGCAGGTCTGGGCTCCCCTTGCCTCGCGGCTCTGCCCTGCGGTTGAAATTTGACAGCGCTGGCGATCCTCCTCCAGATAAGGACAGCTCTGCCTCGTCAGATCAGGAACTGCCGGTTGTTGATATTGACCACCCCTGCCAACTTCTCTCTCGGTATCTCTTTTTAACATTTCTTTTCATCTTTCTGCAGGCACTCACAAGCCCACGCCACCATTTATCGTCGCTCTTTTTCGCTCAAGAATAGCCGGAAAGATGAGGCAAACATTAGCAGCGCGTTATCTTTTCTTCAGAGCTGGCCTGCGGCCACCTACTGCGCTGGTGTCTCCCTCCGAAGAGACCTTCGAACTTATCATGGGGCGACAGCCCCTCCCGCCATCTAATTTGACAGCCTCCGCTGGCCTGCTATGCTCATAATATTCCCCGCTTTAATGAATTTATCGCCCCTGCAAACCAAATCCTACAGGTCGGTCATGAAGAAACTGCTGTTGACCCTAGTGCTTCTCTGTGTCACTGGACTCCTCCTGGGTGGCCTGACGCTCCTCTATCATCTGCCTCTGGACACCCGCGACCGCTCACCCCAGCAGCCGTTACCTTTCAGCCATCTGCAGCATGCCGGAGACCTGCAGATCGATTGTCGCTTCTGTCACCGCCATGCTGAAACGGGACCGGTTGCCGGGGTTCCGGATCTCGATCTCTGCCTCTCATGCCACCGGCATATCGCCACGGACAAGCCGACCATCCAACAACTGGCTGGCTACTGGGATCGCCAGGAACCGGTTCCCTGGGTCCGCCTGCACCAGCTTCCCGACCATGTTTACTTTCCCCACCACCTGCACCTGCGTGCCCAGGTCGAATGCAGCTATTGCCATGGTCAGGTGGAGAACATGGCGCAAATGCAAAGGATAGCCAGCCTGAAGATGGGCTGGTGCCTTAATTGTCATCGGCAAAATCAGGCCAGCATCGACTGCTGGGCCTGCCACATGTAAAAGGACCATCAATGAAACGACGCAGTTTTCTGCAACTCGGCGGCATGTCGCTGGCGACCAGCATGCTGGCCGGCTGCCGCAAAGGCAATGAGAAGCTGATCCCATTCCTGGTTCCCCCCGATGACGGCATCACCCCCGGGACAGCAAATTATTACGCCAGCGCCTGCCGGCAATGTCCGGCCGGCTGCGGAATCCTGGTGCGGGTTTCGGAAGGACGGGCGAAAAAAGTCGAGGGCAATCCGCGCCACCCGGTCAATCAGGGCAAGCTCTGCGCCCGCGGCCAGGCGATGCTGCAGGAACTTTATCATCCGGATCGGATCAGCCAGCCGTTGATCCGATCCGGCCCACGCGGTAGCGGCCAGTATCAGCCGGTCAGCTGGGAGGTCGCCTTGAAGCAACTGGTCGAAGACCTGTCCCCCTACCTGGCAGCAGACAGCCCGGGCATGGTTCTTTTTTCTCCCCCCCTGCGTGGTTCGCTGGCGACTCTGAGCAAAGAATTTATCAGCCAGTTTCCCAATGGCGAACAGCTGGCCTGGGAACCGCTGCAGCCGGACTGGCTGGCCCAGGGGATGTTCGGGGCGCGCGGGAATCCTGATTACGACCTGGAGAATACCCAGTATCTGCTCAGCTTCGGGGCCGACTTTCTGGAAACCCATCTCTCGCCGGTGCGCTACGGCCAAGCCTTTGGCCAGATGCGCCAGGCCCGGCCGACGGTGCGCGGACGCTTCAGCTACATCGGCCCGCGCCTGTCGATGACCGCCGCCTCAGCCGACCGCTGGCTGCCGGCCAAACCTGGCAGTGAATGGGCGCTGGCTCTCGGCATTGTCCGGCGACTGTTGCAGAGCCAGAGCTATGACGCTGCGACGGTCAAAGCAGCCGGACTCTCGATCACCACCATCGAGGCGCAGGTCGAAACTTATACGGAAGAGAGGGTCGCTGAGCTGACCGGCGTTCCTCTGGCGGATGTGCGCACCACCATCGACGAGGCAGTCAGTATTTCGCCGGCTCTGGCAATTGCCGGCGAGATGCTCGCCTGGCAGAGCAATGCAGCAGAAGCGCTTGCGGCGGTTGAACTGCTGAATGTTCTGTTCGGCAACCTCAATAGGCCGGGTGGCATCTACTACACTGAACCCACCAGCAAGCCAGCGACCAATAGTTACCCCGACCTGAACCGGCTGATCGGCCGGATGCAGGATGAAAAAGTCCAGCTTGCCCTGATCCACGCCAGCAATCCCGCTTACAGCCTGCCCCCCAGCAGCGGATTTCAACAGGCCTTCAGCAAACTGCCGCGCATCATCAGCTTTGCCTCATTTCTGGACGAGACCAGCCTCCAGGCCGATCTGATTCTGCCCGACCACAGCAACCTGGAAAGCTGGGGTGATCTGATCCCGGCGGCCGCGACCCGCTCTGAAGTGATCGGGTTGATGCAGCCGGTTGTCAAACCGGTGCATGACACCCGCGCTTTCGGCGACGTCCTCTTGGCCACCGCCAAAGGGCTGGGTGGCAGGATAGCCAAAAAGCTTCCCGAGCAATCCTATCTTCAATGGCTGGAAAAGGAGTTGGGTGAGCGGATTCCCGACCTGGCAGGGGCCGACAAGCAGCAGCAAATGGATCGCCTGCTGCAGCAGGGGGGCTGGTTCGGTCCCCCGAGCAAACCGAGCAGGATCGACTGGCTAAGGCTGGCCGCTCCCCCCGCGGCGGCGCAGTTTAACGCCTGCCGCGGCGGCTCTGTTTAACGGTGCTGCCGAAAAGTTCCCGCTGCAGCTTCAGGTTTATCCCGCGCTCAATTTTTATGACGGTCGCAGCAGCCACCTGCCCTGGCTGCAGCAGCTGCCCGATCCGATGAGCACCGCGATCTGGGGGTCCTGGCTGGAGATCAATCCCCAAACCGCCCGGCAGCTCGGTATTCAGCAGGGCGACCTGGTGGAAGTCAGCTCCATGGCGGGCAGCATTCAGCTGCCAGCGGTCCTCTATCCCGGAATCCGTCCCGAGGTGGTCGCCAGCCCTCTCGGCCAGGGTCACCAGGGGTTTGGCCGCTATGCAGATCGACGGGGCGTCAACCCCTTGCAGCTGATCGTTACCCCGCAGCAACCCGATCAACAGCTGCCCGTCTGGGGAGGAACCCGGGTAGCCCTGCGCCGAATAGCGGATCAATCGACGCTGGCCACTGCCGGACACCCGGAGGGAAGTTACCGGCGCGAACTGTTAGGCCTGTAGAGGACGAGAACCGATGAAAACTGAGGAGAGTGGAATTCGCTGGGGGATGGTGATCGATCTGGACCGCTGTACCGGCTGCGGCGCCTGCGTCACCGCCTGCCAGGTCGAAAACAACATCCCCCTGACCGACCGGCAGGGCTTTGCCGAAGGGCGCAACCTGCAGTGGCTGCGGATCGAACGCTATTGGGAAGGGGAGTTCCCGCATGTGCGCGCCCGCTTCCTGCCGATGCTCTGTCAGCACTGCGACGACGCACCCTGTGAGCCGGTCTGCCCGGTCTATGCCAGCTACCATACGGCAGAAGGACTGAACGGTCAGGTCTACAACCGCTGCGTCGGCACCCGCTACTGCGCCAATAACTGCCCCTACGCGGTGCGGGTTTTCAACTTCTCCGAGCCAAGCTGGCCGCAACCGCTGGAACAGCAACTGAGTCCGGATGTTACCGTTCGCAGTCGCGGAGTGATGGAAAAATGCTCCTTCTGCATCCAACGGATCCGCCGCGGCAAAGAAGCAGCGAAACTCGAGGATCGAAAGGTCCGAGACGGCGAAGTCCATCCGGCCTGTGCCCAAACCTGTCCGCCCGGAGCCATGGTGTTCGGCGACCTGAACGATCCCGACAGTTTGGTCTCAAGGATGGCGCGCAGTCCGCGACGCTTCCGGCTCTTCGAAGATCTTGGCACTGAGCCATCGGTCATCTATCTGAAAGGGGGCGGACATGAGCACCCAGGATAAACCCTACAGCGCTGCCCGCATGAACGACGCCATGCTTTCTTCGATGCAACCGCCGACGATCCGCTGGTTTTTGCTGGCCTTCATCCTCGGCGCGATCGTCGCTGTCGGCCTCTATGCTTTCACTGTTCAGTTGACCACCGGCATGGTGGTGACCGGGATCAACCGGCCGGTGATGTGGGGGCTCTATATCATCAGCTTCGTCTTCTGGGTCGGCCTGTCCCATTCCGGGACCATGGTTTCAGCAATTCTGCGCCTCTCCCAGGCCAGCTGGCGCCGACCGATCCTGCGCGGCGCCGAGGCGATGACGGTCTTTTCCATCGCCGTAGCCGGACTATTCCCGCTGATTCATCTGGGACGCAACTGGATCTTCTATTATCTGATCCCCTACCCCAGCCAATATGGCCTCTGGCCCAATTTCCGCTCGCCGCTGCTGTTCGACATGGTGGCCATCAACACCTATATCATCGGCAGCGGCATCTTCCTCTATATCGGCATGCTCCCTGATCTGGCGGTGGTGCGCGACCGCTCCAGCGGTTTTCGCAAACAGATCTACAGCCTGCTGGCGCTGGGCTGGCGGGGCACTGCGGAGCAGTGGCGGGTCTTCTCCCGCGGCTCGACTTTGCTGGCCTGTTTGATTATTCCGGTCGCTGTTTCGGTGCACTCCATCGTCGCCTGGGATTTCGCCGTCACGCTGGTCCCCGGCTGGCACAGCACCATCTTCGCCCCCTACTTTGTCATTGGCGCGATCACCTCAGGGGTTGCTGCGGTGATCACCCTGATGATCGTCATCCGCAAGGTCTTCAAGCTGGAAGAGTTTCTGCTGCCGCTGCACTTCGACAACATGTCCAAGCTGCTGCTGGCGGTCTGTCTGCTCTGGAGTTATTTCTATTTCGCCGAAGTTTTTACCACCTGGTACGGCCATAAGCCGATAGAGTGGGAATGGTTCAGCTACATGCACGACCACTATGGTATTGCGCTTTTCATTATGATCCTCGGCAACACCATCGTGCCGATCATCGGCCTCTGTTTTCGCAGCGTCCGGCGTTCGATGCCGGCCCTTCTGGTGATCACCCTGCTGGTCAACGTCGCCATGTTTATCGAGCGCTTCCTGATCGTGGTCCCCTCGCTCTCACATAAGAATATCCCCTTTGCCTGGGGCAGCTATACGCCCTCCTGGGTGGAATTGGCGATTGCCCTGGCGGCTTTTGCACTGTTCTTCCTGCTGTACACGTTGTTCGCCAAGTTCTTCCCGATCCTCGCCGTCACAGATGTCCGCGAACAAGAGGAAGCATTGATCGGCCAGCAACGCTTGGGGCGAACCCAGGTCGAAACCCTGGTCAACGAGGAGTAGCGGATGGAAGTCCTGGGAGTGTTCGACAATCTTGAGAGCGCGGCAACGGCGGTCGATAATCTACTTGAAGCGGGGGTCGCTGAAGCGAAAATCACCACGCTTAGCTCCGTACCCTACCCGGATGGCGTGTTAGTCAAATCGGAAGGCAAGCCACGCTTTTACCTTTTCACCCTGGTTCTGGGAGCCTGCGGCGCTCTGGCCGGCTTTTCCCTGGCCGCTGGCACGGCCTGGCTCTATCCCTTGCAGACTGGCGACAAGCCGATCATTTCAATTTTTCCGGTCGGCATTATCACTTATGAACTGATGATGCTGTTCGCCATCGTCGGCACTTTGATCGGCATGCTCTGGGGCATGGGTCTGCCCGATTTCAAGCCGAAGCCCTATGCCATGGAGATTGCCAATGGCGCTATCGGCATCCTGATCGATGCTGAGAACCCAGCGGAGATAGAGCGAAGCATGCAGTGCCTGCAGAGATCCGGAGCGCAAAAGCTCTGCACCGAGGAGGAGACTTCATGAGGATGATCTGGCGGCCCCTGCTGTTGGCTCTGGCCCTGATTGCCGCAGGCTGCGACGACATGCACCAGCAGGTTTCTTTTCAACCTCAGGAAGCCCCCCGGCTGACGGCGCCGGCTGAGGCGGTCCCGATAAGCGGCACAGAGCGCCTGGAATTTGGGCAGAAATTGAGTAATCCCTATCCCAGTACGGCCCAATCACGTCTGCTGGGCCAGCAGATTTATGCGATTAACTGCACCCCTTGCCATGGCGACCAGAAAGACTACCCGAGCAAAGCTGGCGGCCACTTTGAGCCCTTGCCGCCCAACCTGCGCGACGGCCATCTGAGCCAATATGACGAGGCGACACTGTTTCAAATGTTTTCTCTTGGTTTCGGGAGAATGCCACCTTTCCAAAAACGGCTTTCCGTAGCGGATCGCTGGCACCTGGTGAATTACCTGCGCTCAGCTGAGTAAAAACTGTTTGAAAAAATCGTGCAGCCGGTTGAAAATTTGAAACTACCGAGTAGCCTTAACCTTCAACCGTTCCAATCAGCACACCGATAAGGAGGAAAGCCAATGGGAGCCCATAAGATCAACGATGAATGTATCAATTGCGGAGCCTGCGCTCCAGTCTGCCCGGTCGAAGCGATCAGCGAAGCTGGCGATGTCCACGTCATCGATCAGGACACCTGCACCGATTGCGGTGCCTGCGTCGATGTCTGTCCGGTCGATGCCATCGATGCCCCTTAGGTAAGAACATTCACGGTAAACAACAAAGGCCCGCTATTGCCAGCGGGCCTTTGTTGTTTACAAGCACTGAACCACTATGCACTGAAAGTGCATAGGTTCGAACAGACCTGAAATTCCAAAAAAAATTCATCCCCTCTCCCCCAGGGAGAGGGTGGCGCGTAGCGTCGGGTGAGGGGCACCGACGCCTAAAGCCCCCTAATCCGCCCCGTTGGGGCACCTTCTCCCCAAGGGAGAAGGGAACAGGAGTAGCGTCTGAAAGTCCATAGTTTTGAACTAGCGTGCTGAGCAATAAAAATTCCTCAATCAGCTGCTGCCATCCTCTTCCTGCTGATAGGTCTTGCGGATCAGAAAACAGATCAGACTGGCCAGAACCAGCAGCCCGGTGACCACGCCACCGATCAGTTTGCGCTGGTCCAACTCTGTCTGAACGGCATCAATTTTTTGCTGAATAGCCATGCCCCGCTGTTGAAAGTCAGCGGTCTCATTGCTGATCTTTTCAACGTTGACGCTGTGAAAGAGACGGCGGAAATCGTTGCGCAGAGCAAAGGTTTCGCTTTCCATGCTTTTGACCGCGATCCCCTTTTTTCCCATAAATCCAAGATTTTCCGCCAAGCTCGCAAGCATCTCATCGGTTTTGACTATCGCCGCCTTGATCTCCCCAGCCTGACCATAGCCATGGCATTGACTGCAGTCCTCGGGATTAATAATCTCCGGCCCGGCTTTGACGACGACATGATTGCCATGACAGGTCACACAATTGGCGCCCCCTTCGGCAATCGCCTGGCCATGGGCGCTGAGCAGGTAGTCCTCTTTTACGCCGATATGGCAACGGCCGCAAAAATCGGGGACCGCCTCGTATGCGGGAACGCCGATAAAGCCACGCTCGGGACTCATCGCCATGGCGAAATCGCTCGGATCGCCACCATGGCAGTCATGACAGGAAATACCGCTCTCGGCATGAATGCTTGATCGCCATTTGGCCACCGGAGCACCAGCCCCAGCAGAAATAAACTTCTGATAACCCTCATCCTGATCATGAATAATGCCCCCAGACAGAAATCCCCACAAACAAGAGTATGCCGAGAATATAGCAAGCGATAAACAGCGGCCGGCGGCCCGGGCGGCGCTCACTGCCACGATCTATAAAGGGCAGCAGCGCTAAGCCGGTCATCACCAGGCCCTGCACAGCCAGGCCGAGAAATTCGCTGGGAAAAATCTTCAGCGTCTGATAGGCCCAGAGAAAGTACCATTCCGGTTTGATATGTTCTGGTGTGGTAAAGGGATCTGCCGGCTCGAAAGCCGAAGGCGGAATAAACAGCCCGGGAGCGAAAAAGACCAGATAAACCAGTCCGGCGAGGAAAAAGAAGATCACCGCCATATCCTTGATGGCGTAATTGGGAAAGAAGGGGATTCCACCCGGATGCTCTTCGTGATGAAAGTATCCCTTGACCTCCGCCGGGCGATAGTCCTCACCAAAGGGCGGCCGGGAAATACCGATCCGGCGCACACAGAAAAGGTGAAAGCCGACCAGGCCCGCCAGCATTGCCGGCAGGACCATCACATGCAGGGCGAAAAAGCGCCCCAAGGTCGCATCGCCAACCATGGCCCCGCCGCGCAGAAAGCGCACCAGGGCGTCACCGATCACCGGCACCGCGCCGGCGGCATCGGTGGCCACGGTGGTCGCCCAGAAGGAAAGCTGGCTCCAGGGCAACAGATAGCCGGTCAGGCAGAGGGCAAAGGACAGGTTCAACAGAATAAAGCCGGACACCCAGGTCAGCTCGCGCGGCTTCTTGTAGCTGCCCATGAACAGCACGGACAGCATATGCAGCAGCAGAGCGATCACGATGACATTTGAGCCGACCGCGTGGAGATAGCGGATCAACCAGCCGTAAGGCACCTCGTTCATGATCCGCTCGACGCTCTGGAAGGCTTCGGCCGGGTTGGGCACATAGTAGACCAGCAGCAGAATACCGGTGATAAACTGAGTCACGAAGAGGGTGATCAGCACCGCTCCCAGGGTATACCAGATGTTCACGTTGTTCGGCAGCAGATACTTGGTCAGGTTCTGCTCCAAAATATCGCGAATTCCCAAACGGACTTCGAGGAAATGATATAGTCGTTCCAGCATAGCCCCCCCCTATCCAACCAGAACCTGGTCACCATCAAGAGCGACCGGCAATTCTTCCAAAGGCTCTGGTGGCGGCCCACCTAAAACCTTGCCCTCGACCGAGAAGCGCCCGGCGTGGCATGGACAGAGAAACTCCTGCTCTTCGGGAACCCATTTGATGACGCAACCCAGGTGGGTGCAGACCGCTGAAAACGCGGCAAACTTCCCCGGAGCAGCCTGCAGAACAACCGCCGGCTTGCCATGAAAACTGAAAAAGTGAGCCTGCTCGAGGGGAACTTCGGCGCGTTGAATGGAAACCTTTGCCAGGTTCCCCTCTCCGGAAGACGGGGCCAGAAAACGCCAGACCGGCCAGGCGGCCGCAGCCGAAATAACCAGGCCGACCCCTCCCAGCAGGATACCGAGAAAGGTCCTGCGTTCTGAGAGGTTGATAGATGGATCAGTCATTAAAGAATCTCCTTGGGCAATTGTATGCAAGAAAACATTTTAGTATCCCGTGCGGTTAATTCCATTTATTAATTCTGGCTCTTTTACCCGCTGGCTATGTTGCGCCTCCTCGGCTTAGCTTTGGCTAGGCCTGTGTCGACGCGCCTCACCAGCGAGTAAAATTGCTCAGAATTACTTAAAAGAACTAACCACACAGGACACTAGTCATCGAGCCGGGCAGAAACCGGCAGTCTCAACTGTGGAACCTGGGAATGGCTGGTCGGAACAATGACATAACCGCCAATGCGGGATTTGCCTTCGGGCAGGCTACCGCTGACAAGCAGTTCAACCTGACCGCCAGCGGGCAACTGCAGGCTGCTTAAGGTCACTTTGATTTCGGGGCTGGTCGCCCTTGCCGGTTGCAGCGCAACATCACTTTGTCCCTGGTTGATAATGGTAATGACGGTTTCCAGGGCGCTACCAGCGACGACCCTACCCCAGCGAACCCGCTCCGGCTGCGTTAGCAACTCGGCCTTGATCTGTCCGAAAAGACTGAAGCTCAGCTCTGGAGTTTGCGGGTCGTTCGACTCCATGGTGATTGTCTTGGTCACAGCGCCGCGAAAGTTTGTCGAGTCAAACCTGGCCTGCAGCTCGCCCATCTCACCCGGACCGATCCGCCGTGCCGACAGCAACGCCGCAGTGCAGCCACAGGAGCTGCGCACATTGCTGATCTGCAGGATCTCATCGCCGGCGTTGCGGAAGCGGAAGGTGTATTCAAGCTGATCTCCCTGAACAATTTCACCAAAATCGTAGTTGAGTTGTTCAGCCACCAACTGGGGGGCAGCCAAGGCAACGGAACTGCAAATCACGAGAAATATAAGCGACAGAACAATACGCATTATGGGTCTATCCTTTCGATGTCAGCCAACATTTTAACAGCTTCGAATAATAGCACAAATATCGCGCAGGAAACAGGCTGTATACAGCGCTGCAGAATTGACAACTGCGCGGTTTTCCTGCTATAGGTTGCTGTCAATTATTCCAGCGAGGAGCTGAAAATCCAGATGTCCGAACAAACCCGCAGAATCCTCTACTCCAGAGAAAAAATTGCCGCGGAGGTGAGACGCCTCGGTCAGGAGATCAGCCGTGATTACGGCAATCAGGAAATCATGCTGGTTGGTGTTTTAAAAGGCTCCTTTCTTTTTATTGCCGATCTTATTCGGGAAATTCAGACCCCGAGCGTCGTTGACTTTGTCCGCCTGGCCAGTTACGGCTCCGGCACGCAGACTTCTGGAATCATCGAGTTCCGCAAAGAACTGGAAATGCCGATCCGCGATCGCGATGTCATCATCATTGAAGACATTGTCGACAGCGGCTATACGCTGGAGTGTCTGTACAATAAATTGCTTTTGCAGCAGCCCCGCTCGTTGAAGATCTGTACCTTGATAGATAAGCGTGCCCGCCGGGAGGTCGAGATCGAGGCCGATTATGTCGGCATCAGCATGGATGACGGGTTCATCATCGGCTACGGCCTGGACCATGATGAGCGCTATCGTAACCTGCCGGATATCTATCTGGTAGAAGGTGCCTGAGGTTTCATTTGTAGTGTCATTGCCGGCTCATTTTTTGAGCCAACCAAAGGAGAGAATCTGATGGTTATTGTCTGCCCAGAATGCACGACGAAGTTTCGCATTAATCCAGAGCGGATTCCCGACTCCGGCGCCAAAGTCCGCTGCGCCCGCTGCAGGACGGTGTTTAAAGCAACCAAGCCGGACAGCACGCCAACCGCTCAGACAATTTTCCCCGAAGCCCCTGGGCAGGCAAGCTCAACCGCCGAAACAAGCGCTGCGGAAGAACGCTTCTCCTTGGACGGGCCGGCCGAGACCAGCACTGAGTCTTCTTCGCAAAAGGCGGAACCAGAGACTGATAAAGGCTTCAGTTACGAACAGTTTCGGGTGGAAAAGGAGGCGCCAGAGGAGCAGCCAGCAGAAGAAACCTTTTCCTTCAGCAGTGCCGCAGAGTCGCAAGAGGATGAGCAGTTCGCCATTGCGACCGACACTGGCGAGGATAACCTTTCCGGCTTGACCGCCCAGGCAGAAACCACCGCTGAAGAATTCTCCTCTGAAACCGCAGATGCCAAGGCCAAAGTCGCCGAGAGTTTCACCCTCGCCTCCGAACCGGAGGTGAACGAACCGGAGGTGAACGAACCGGAGGTGAACGAACCGGAGGTGAACGAACCGGAGGCCATGCCGGCCTCGGCAAAAGCCAAATCCAGCCCACTACGAATCATGCTGCTACTGGTCCTCGGTGCACTGCTGCTGATTGGCGTGCTGGTCTACCTGAATGGCCCGGAGGCCTTGCAGCAGTTCTTCGGCCAACAACAAGAGCAGCCGGTTAAAAGTGGTCAAATCGTCTTGAACAACCTGGAAGGCAGCTTTATCAGCAATCAGGAAGCCGGGGAGCTGTTTGTGATTCGCGGCGAAGCTCTGAATGAATTTTCCGAGCCCCGCGCTTCAATTCAGGTGAAGGGCGTTATTTTTGACGCGGAAGGCAAACCGCTGCTGCAAAAAACCATCTTCGCCGGCAATCCCATCAGCGACGAAGAGCTTCGCTCTCTGCCTTACAGCAAGATCGAAGAGCTGATGAGCAACCAGTTCGGCCAATCGCTGAGCAACATGAATGTCAACACCGGTCAGACCATCCCCTTCGCAATCGTCTTTCGCAACCTGCCGAAAAGTCTTTCGGAATTCAGCGTCGATGTGACCTCATCCCAGCCGGCGGCCAAGTAAACGCCGGTAGCGCTGCAGCCATCAAGTTACATAACAGGGCACAGAACCATAAAAAAAGACGGTGACTAACAAGCCACCGTCTTTTTCCAGCATTCAAACCTGGCCTGAATCAGGCTTCGGCGATTGCAGTCACCGGGCAGGTGTCCACGCAAGCAGCGCAGTCGGTGCAGGTGCCAGCGTCGATCACGTAGATCGGGTCGCCTTCAGCGATAGCGCCAACAGGACAGGAATCCACACAAGCGCCACAAGCGATACATTCTTCAGAAATTGCGTAAGCCATTGTTCTTTCCTCCTCAAAACCGTGAGATATGTGGCATCAACCCAAAGATGCCGTTGACAAAGTCGGGGACACTTTAACCGATCTTCAAGCGCCTGTCCAGCCCCTAGAAAAGCCTTGCCAACCAGACCGGTTCTACGCTAGCCTGTAGAACATTTTTATTCAGCAAACCCTTTACAGCGCAGGGTTTTTTGCTATATTTCCAAAGATTACATCGAACATTCAAGCAACAATAAAACATTATTTTATTTCCCTAAAGATTCTAAGATCTGGAATCATTTTTTTCGGAGGAACCAAACTATGGATATTCTTGCACTGAATTGCGGCAGTTCATCGGTTAAATACCAGCTCTATGACTGGAAGAAAAAAGAGGTCATCGCCAAAGGGATGGTCGAGCGGGTCACCATCGGTGATTCCTACATCATCCATGAAGTCCCCGGCCGGGAAACCTACCGCGAAGAATATGAGTGCCCCGACCACAAAACCGCCGTCCACCTGATCGTTAAAGTTCTGACCAGCAAGGAATATGGTGTCGTCGAAGATATGAGCCAGATTTCTGCGGTCGGCCACCGGGTGGTGCATGGAGGCGAAAAATTCACCCGCTCGGTGATGATCAACGATGAGGTTCTGCAGGCGATCAAGGATGTACAGCATCTGGCGCCGCTGCATAATCCGCCGAACATTTCCGGGATCGAAGCGGCCCAGGCGAACCTGCCGGATGTGCCGCATATCGCCATCTTCGACACCGCTTTCCACCAGACCATGCCGGAACATGCCTTCACCTACCCGGTTCCCCAGGAATGGTATGAAAAGCATGGTGTCCGCCGCTATGGTTTCCACGGTACCAGCCACCTCTACGTCTCCAAGCGGGCTGCGGTTCTGCTTGGCAAAGCGCCAAAAGATTGCAATATCATCACCATGCATATCGGCAACGGCGTCTCCCACACAGCAATCAAAAATGGCGTCTCCGTCGATACCTCGATGGGCCTGACCCCGCTGGAAGGGGCGATCATGGGAACCCGCTGCGGCGATATCGATCCGGCGATTCCGGCCTTTGTCATGGAACGCGAAGGGCTCACGCCGAAAGAGATCGACAGCATCCTCAATAAGAAGTCCGGGGTCCTCGGGGTCACTGGCGAGTTTACCGACCGCCGCGACGTGATCGAGGCGGCGGAAGCGGGTAATGACCGTGCCGCCCTGGCCCTGGAGATGGAAGGCTACCGGCTGAAGAAATATATCGGCTCTTACTGCGCCGTGCTCGGCCGGCTCGATGCGGTGGTTTTTACTGCCGGCGTCGGCGAGATGGGTTGGCTGATCCGTGAGAAAGCCCTGGAAAACTTGAGCCACATCGGGATTATTCTCGACAAAGAGAAGAACCGCAACACCATGACCCGGAAAAAAGAGACCATGATCACCACGCCTGACTCACCGGTGAAAGTTTTCGTCATTCCCACCGACGAAGAGCTGGTCTTTACCGAGGATGTGGTCGCGATTCTTGAGGAAACCTACACCGACCACATGAACTTCACCTATTCCTTCGCTGACAGTACCTTTCAGCGGACCTGAGGTCAGCCACATCCCTGACCCAAAGCCGGCCGACAGGAGCTCCTGCCGGCCGGCTTTGAGTTTTCTTAGTGGTTAGCCCCCAAGAGAAATCCATTACTTTCCCCCAGTTCAGGCAACTTTCCTTTCCGGCGCCTTCAGCGGCAAACGGATGATGAAGCAACTCCCCTCGCCCGGCGTGGAGCTGACCATGAGCTTTCCGCCGTGATGTTCAACAACAATAAAATAGGCAACAAACATCCCCAGGCCGGTTCCCTGACCCACCTCTTTGGTGGTAAAAAATGGCTCAAAAATCCGCCGGCAGGTCTCCTCATCCATGCCGATGCCATTGTCTTCGATCTGAACCTCACAGAAATCCTCAACCAGACGAACCCGCAGGAAAAAGGTTGGCTGCCGGTCTGGCTGAGGCCAGGTCAGCATGGCATGCGCGCCGTTTCGTAGCAGATTGATAAAGACCTGCTGCATCCGCGAGCGGTCGCAAACCAGCGGCGGCAGTTCATTTGAATACTCATAAACAATACGGATCGAGCGAAAATCGTAGTTGGCTGAAAGGTCGAACTCCTTGGAGGCCAGCTCAACGCTCTGATTGAGCAGCTCGCAAATATCGGTTGGGATCGGGCTCAGAACTTTGTAGCGACTGAAGTCGAGGATGTCGGCGACGATCTGACCGACGCGGTTGCCTTGGTCACGAATATTTTGCGCCAAAATGCCCAGTTCCAGCTTCTCATAGTAGCTTTTCAGACCTTCCTGCAACAGATTGAAATCGTGCGCCAGACGCTGGCTTTTTGGCGAATCAACATTCAGCCGCCTTTGCAGAACCTGAGCATTCTGCACGACCCCTGCGATGGGATTATTAATTTCGTGGGCCATGCCGGCAGCCAGGCTGCCGATGGAGATCATCTTCTCATTATGAATGAGCATTTCCTCCAACTGTTTTCGCTGGGTAATGTCATGCCCGATACTGTTGATCGACTCAACCGAACCATCCTGACGATAGTGAATATTGGTCGACCAGAGCACCCAGGTCAGGGTTCCCTGCCGACTCATCTGACGATTTTCAAATTCAATACTGGTTAAACCTTGCTGCAGAGCCTGATGCAATTTCCCCTCGGCTCTTTCGCGGTCCTCCGGGTGAATAAAATCAAAGGCGCACAGGCCAAGGCATTCTTCTGGAGGCAAGCCGAAAACCATCTGCGAACGGGCATTCACATAAGTGAAAATACCCTGCTCGTTGACCTGCGAAACCAGGTCATCCGATCGCTCGACAAAATCGCGATAGAGCTTTTCGTTGCGGTGTAATTTTTCATCCGCCAGCGAGCGTTCACCGGCAAAGGTCTTCACCAGGTAATACACCAACAAAGCGGTCACCAGGACATACAAAAACCCCTTCCCGGTCTGGATAAAAGTTATCTGTTCGGGGTCCTGAATAAAAACCGCAACAATCTGATCTGAGAAAAGAATCCAGAGAATTCCGACCAGGCCATAGAGAAAAGCAACCTTACCAGCGGGATTATTCAATCTGTGCACAAATGACGACTTCATTGTCCCCCTTGGCAGCCGGCTTACAGTTTGAAACAACTTAAAAATATATCGGGATATGCTCTTCGCTCCACTGGTCAGGGACCGGGTTCAGATTGGTTGAGCGCAGTGCATAGCCAAAAGCATAAACTTTAGCAGACGAAATTAGTCAGGCAAGAGAGGAGCACTGCCCGCGACGCCTGCAATTAAGTAAAAGTCGGGCTTTTTTCCAGCGGCAACAGTTCCTATAGCGCACTGGAGTGCTCAGAAATAATCTTCCTCGTAATCGGGAACCAGATTGAACCAGTCCGGCTGTCGCTGCGCCTGCTCCAGGGCTGATTCGGCCTGGGCTATGATCTTTTCCCGATCCTTGGGGTAGCTTCCGGAGAGATGCAGCAGGTTTGAGACATGATTGGAGCGCAAAATGGTTTTCTGTGGCCGCAGTTGCCGGACAATCGCCAACGCCTCCTGGATGATTTCTCCGTTGCTCAATGGCTCGATCTGTTCGAAGTAATCGTCATTATGCCGGCGGAACATGGTCAGCAGGGAAAAATACTCCGGTGACAGCTGGTTGATCCATTCAGCAGTCGCTGCCGCATGCTCAGCGCTGCGCGCCCGGCCGGCCAAGCCGAGAATGGCGGTCACAGAAAGCTTCATTCCAGCAGCCTGGGCAGTGCGGCACAGTTCCAGCATCCGCTCTGGAGAAAACCCCTTGTTGACCAATCCCAAAGTCGCAGCATCTCCCGATTCAAGACCGAAGTAGAGGATGCGCAATTTGCGCGCCTTCAGCTCGGCCAGCTCCTCAACCGTCTTGCTGGCCAGACTGTTCGGCGAGGTATAGGCGCCGACCCGGGTCAGATTGGGAAAATTTTCTGCCAGCAGGTCCAGGATTTCCCGCAGCCCTTGCTGCGGATAGACCAAAGCATCGCCATCAGCAAGAAAGATCCGCTGATAACGCTGCCGCAACGCAGCAGGCACACGACCAATTTCCTCGGCAATTTCCGCCACGGAACGGACTTGAAACCGTTTCATCTTATACATGCCGCAAAAGCGACAGCTGTTCTGGCTGCAACCGATGGTAATCTGGAAAATCAGCGATCTGGCTTCTGAAGGTGGCCGGAACACCGGCTCAACATAATCGAAATAGTACATCTCTTATAACCCCTTGTTTCCCCCTCGGAGTTGTTCGATAGTGCGCAACTGTGATTTCGCCTCGGCGGCCAGCTGTTCGCTTCGCGCCAGGTCGAGGGCTGACAGAAAGTATTGGTAGGCGCTGGTCAGATAGCGCGGCTGTGCCAGTAGCGCCTTTCCAGCTCCCAAATAAGCCTGATCGATCAACTTATCGTTCGGCCGCTCGGCGACAAACCGGCGAAAAACCCGCAGCGCATCCTGATAGCGCCGCTTCTCGAGCAAAAACTGACCGATCGCCAGCACAGCGTTAGAATCAACCTGTAAGCGCTCGGCAGGATCGTTCAGGGCCAGGAAACAGCCACTCGCGCCTTCGATATCCCCCTGGCTGACCGCCGGACAGATCTGCTGCAGGGAGTTCAGGTTGGCGGGCCGCGGCTTCACGGGGCGCTGCCAGAATCTGCGCTGCTGATAATATTGATCCAGCCCCCAGGCGATCGCCAGACCGCCAAGGAAGCCGCCGATATGCGCTCCATGAGCGACGCCGCTACCGGAGGTGGCAGTAAACAAAAACGGCAGGATGTTGTCGATGAGCAGATAAAATCCCAGTACCAGCCGGGCCGAGAGATAAACGCTGGTCATCAGGATCGGAAACAGAAATAAAAAACAGCGCACCCGATTGCGCGGGAACCAGAGGAAATAGCAACCCAGGACGCCCGAGATCGCCCCCGAAGCACCGATCAGGGGAACCTGGGATTCGGGCACGAAGAGGGCGAAAAACAGCGTTGCGATGACCCCGCAGCCCAGATAAACCGCCAGAAAGCGCATTCTGCCGAGTCGGTTCTCGACATTGTCGCCAAAAATAAACAGAAACAGCATGTTCCCCGCCAGGTGCATGAGACCACCGTGCAGAAACATCGAACTGAACAGAGCGACCAGGGAAAAATCGCCCGGACGAAAACCATAGTCGAACACCAGCAGGTCGTAAGCCGAGATGTTTTCATAAATCTCGCGCGCACTGATCGGCCCCCGCAAGCCGAGCACGCGCAGGTACTCAAACAGCAGGGGATCGTTGAGGTCCACAGCAGCCATGGTCGCCGGCAAGCTGACCAGCAGATAGACGGCGATATTCATCCCCACCAGGGCCCAGGTGATCAGGGGCCGGCCCGGAGGATTGGGGGTATCAGCAATCGGAAAAAACATCGGCAGCCTGTCGAAATGGTGATCGGCTCATACTAGCACAGGGTTAATGCACAAACCAGCACCGACAAACCTTGCAATTAATTGGAGAAAACCGCTATCTTCCGATCATGAATCTGCTCTATTTCCTCGACCTGATCGGCACCGCCGCCTTCGCCGCTTCCGGAGCCTGGGCAGGAGTCCGGCACAACATGGACCTGTTCGGCGTGCTGGTCCTGGGGCTGGTCACCGCCATCGGCGGGGGTACGCTGCGCGACCTGCTGCTCGGCGACCTGCCGCCCTTTTGCCTGCAGAACGAAATCTATCTCTGGCTGCCCCTGGCCATCTCTCTGCTGGTTTTTCTGGCCCACCGCTTTTTCCCAAAGATAGAGAATCCCCTGCTCTATTTCGACGCAATTGGCCTGGGCACCTTTGTCGTCATCGGCACCGGCAAGGCGCTCAGCTTTTCCATCGGTCCGGTTGGCGCGGTGCTGCTCGGGGCGATGACCGGTACAGCCGGCGGCGTCATCCGTGACGTGCTCTCAAACGAAATCCCGCTGATTATGCGGCGCGAAATCTATGCCTCGGCCTGCATCTTCGGCGGCACCCTGATGGTTCTGCTGCACGCATTAGCGGTGCCGAATCAGCTCAATTTTTTACTGACGGCGATCAGCGTCATCACTTTGCGGCTGCTTGCCATCCGTTATAATTGGTCTTTGCCGAAAGCGGAATAGCTAGTTTCTGCCAACGATTTTTTTCAGGAGGAAAAGAGATGCATCAGGTCAACATCAAGGACAGCGACAAAAGTTTTTCTGTTGGTAAAATTATCTGCCTCGGACGCAACTACCTCGATCATATCCGTGAGCTCGGCAATCAGGTGCCCGACCGTGCGGTGATTTTCTGCAAGCCGGCCAGCAGTATCATAGCCGATGGCGGAAAAATCCAAATCCCAGACTATTCGGATGACTGCCATCACGAACTTGAATTGGCCCTGCTGATCGGCAACACCGGGAAAAACATTCCTGAAGCCGATGCCCTCCAGTATGTCGCCGGCTATGGGGTCGCCCTTGACCTGACCCTGCGGGATCTGCAGGCTGAGCTGAAAGGAAAGGGCCTGCCCTGGGAGATCGCCAAAGGCTTTGACACCTCATGCCCCCTCTCCGCCTTCACTGCCGCTGAACAGGTAAAAAACCCGAACAATATTCGCCTGATGCTGAAGGTTAATGACGAAGTCCGCCAGGACGGCAGCACGGCACAGATGATGCGCTCGATAGAGCAGATCATCGCCGAAGTCTCAAAATACTATCGCCTGGAGCCGGGTGACATCATCCTCACCGGCACCCCGGCCGGGGTCAGCCGGATCAAAAGCGGCGACCAACTCTATGGCGAGATTGAACAGGTCGGCAGTTTGCGGGTCAGCGTGGCATGAAGCCCTCCATCGCACTGATCGGCCCGGGCAAGGTCGGCTGCGCGGTGAGCCGCCGGCTGTTTCAGGCCGGATACCCGTTTCGGGCGGTGATCAGTCGCGCCCAGAGCCGGGCAGAAGAAGCCTGTCGCTTTATCGGCTGCGCTGAGTCGTTGGCGAGCCAGGAGTTAAGCTCCTTCGCAGGCGCGGACATCCTCCTGCTGGCGGTTCCGGACGATCAGATCCAAAGCCTGGCGCAAAAGCTCCAACAGCAACAAAAGCTCTCGGCCCGGCAGGCCCTGCTCCACTTCAGCGGCTTGCATGGCGCCGAGCTGATGCGCACCGCTGGCTCAGAGGCGCAGCTGCTCTCCCTGCACCCCCTGCTGCCCTTCGCCAGCCGTGAGCTGGCGGTGCAAAACCTGGCTGGCTGCCCCTGTGCCATCGAAGGCGACCGGACGGCCCTGCCACTGGCAACGCAGCTGGTAAACGCAATTGACGGACGCCCTTTTGCCATCGCCAGCGACAAAAAGGCCCTTTACCATGCCAGCGCCTGCATCGCCTCGAATTACCTGGTCACCCTGCTCGATACCGCCCGCGAACTGTTGCAGGAATGTGGCATTCCCGAAGGTAAGGCGCTGTCCCTTTTGCTGCCGCTGCTGCAGGCGACCCTCGACAACACGGTCAAGCTCGGCCCCGAAGCTGGATTGACCGGCCCGCTGGTGCGCGGCGACAGTGGCACCGTGGAAAAGCACTTGCGCTCGCTCCAAGAGGCCGCGCCAAACAGCCTGCCGCTCTACCGTTTGCTGGGGGAAAAGACAGTCCAACTGGCCAAGCGCTCAGGTCGCCTGGAATTGGTAAAAGCTGAGCAGTTTAGTAGACTGCTAAGAGATGAGTGAGTTTTCGGGTTCCGGCAGAAATATAGAAGAAGAGCAGTCCATAACCAGTCCAGCTGAATGCGGACCGCCGTTCCTGGTGTTAATCTATAAACACATGCGAAGATCCGCCAGAATACAATCATGAAGGGCTGGTGAGATGAAAAGATGGCGTAGCAAAGAGGCAGCTGTGGTCTTCTACCTGATCTGCGCTCTGGTCATTCCGGCGGCCTTGACCCTGCAGACCGTGAGCGCGCCAGGCGAACTGGTTGTCACCTCAGCCAACCCCACCCCCCTGGGCTATACCATCAGCCTGAGCCTGTTCATTTTTCCCATGTTCGCTATCGGCTGGTGGTTTTTCCGCAACCCGGAGATTACCTTTCAAAAAAAAGCCTTCAACTTGACCGTAGCGCTGCTTTTTCCATTGGGCGTGATCCTCGATCTGCTCTTCGGAAATACCTTTTTCCTGTTTCAAAATCACCAGGCGGTCTTGGGTATCACCTTGCCGGCCGTCAATGGTCGCATCCCGATTGAAGAGTTGGTCTTCTACCTCACCGGCTTTATTCTGGTGTTGCTTATTTATGTCTGGGGGGATGAGTATTGGTTTGCGCGCTACAACGTTCCGGACTACCAAAGCCAGTCACACAAGGTCGAAAAGATCCTCAGGTTCCATCCTGCGTCATTGATTCTTGGGGCATTCTTGATAGCCGCTGCAGCGGGCTATAAAATCTACCTCTCCGGCGAGCCAGGCTTCCCCTGGTACTTTATCTATCTGACCCTGGTCGCCCTGCTGCCTTCGGCGGGTTTTTACCACTGCGTCAAAGACTTTATCAACTGGCGCGCCTTTAGTTTCACCCTGCTGATCATCGTGTTGATCAGCCTGCTCTGGGAGGTCACCCTGGCTCTGCCCTATCAATGGTGGGGGTTTCAGCACAAGGCGATGATCGGCATCTATATCGACGCCTGGCACGGCTTGCCGCTGGAAGAGATCGTTGTCTGGCTGGCGGTGAGTTATACAACTGTCATTGTCTTTGAAGTGATCAAGATCTGCCTCGCCTCAAAAAAACCTCTCAGACAAGCCTTGCTCGGACACCATTAAAAAATTCGGGCCTATGACCCAACCAAAGGTTTTTGCCACCAAGTCACAAAGACACTAAGGACAACAATGAAATAGCTAGCCATTTCTCGTTCTTGGTGGCTTAGTGTCTTTGTGGCTAACACTAGGCTTTTGGGAAGCCTTCAAAAAGAATTTTTTTGATGATAAATCCGAAAAGACTTACTGAGATCAATGGCGATGCCGCGGCAACCTCGGAAGTGCTAATTTTTTTGCTGAAGCCGAAATATCAGCCCATCGCGCCAGCTCCTGCTGGTCCCTTGGATAAGGGCCGAGGCCAGCATATTGGCAGCTGACCTCGGCCTGGAAAAGACTCAATCATCAGGGAGAGAGGCGATCACGCGGTCAATCCCTGGCCCACTCGTTATTCAGCATCGGATCCCCCGGATAGCCCAGAGAAGACCAGTCCAATCGTCCCTTATCACCATGACAATCCAGGCAGTTCAGCGCCTCGGCCGCTTCGGAAACCATATGATTGATGCGCCAGAACATGCGGGTTTCGATAAATTCAACTTGGCCGCTGAAGGGCAGACCCGCTTCCAGCATGCCGATTTTTGCTGATTTCTGCCAATCAAAGGTCTGCCAGAAACCATCCTCACCGATTTGCTTGACCACCAGCAGGGTCTTGTTAACCGGGTCGTAGGTTTGTTTGCCACCCATCAGCTTAAAGGGGTAGATCCGGGCACCTTTATCAGCCCTGATTGAGGTTGGTCCGGCAACAGTCAACACCTTGCTGACATCTTCTATTTTCTGGCCACGAACATAATTCACCGCCTTACCCGATTCGAACCAGGCGTATTCCGGGGTGACCATTTTGCCGTACTTCATGTCGCCCTTTTTCTGCACATAGAGGGGTTTGCCATGTTTATCTTTGACAATGTTGCGCTCAGGGTCGCCGGCCGTTGACCAGTCCCACCAGGTTTTGGTCGGGATCTCTTTAGCAAAGAATGGAATGTGGCAGGTCTGGCAGGCGACCGCCGAGACATGCGTGTTCAGCAAAGATTCCTGGTGCGGTTTTGCGCTGTGACAATCTTCACAGCTCAACTGACTGGAGGCGCCGGGAGATACGCCGAGGGAATTGCCGGGGATCTGATGGCCATGAGTGACGTGACAGGTCTGGCAGGTAAAATCCTCTCCATCCAACCCCATGTGGACATCAACGCTTTTTTCCGGATAGGCGATCGATGAGTCAAGATCGCCATGCTTGACCGCATCGCCTCCGCCACCGAAAAAGTGGCAGCTGCCACAGTTGTCACGCACCGGCTGGCCGACATTTTGCGCCACCCGGAGCAGATTGACGGTTTTAAAGACTTTGCCGCCCGGGTCTGATTTCAGATAGGTTCCGGTCGTATCGTGGCAAACCAGGCAATCCACCTTGGTTCGGTCGCTGAAATCGAAACTGCCATCGACATAGCCATAGCCGGCATGACAGCGGGTGCAGGATGCCTGGTTGGCGACGATCTGCGTACAGTAGTTGTTAAAGGTGTTCTTTTTGCCCGCCTTGACCAGCTTACCCTCAATAACCTGCTCGTTCAGCCAGGTCCAATGGCTGGTCTGCATCACCTCCTCGGCCGCTTCCTCGTGGCATTTAAGGCAGGCCTTGGTCACTTCGGGGCCGCTGCTGAAGGGCTCAGAAAAGAATTCTTTGTGGCTATTTGCCGGAGCGGCGCAAACAGCCAGGGGTAGAAAAACCAGGAGAAAAATTATGCCCGTCCCGCATGAACCTCGCATTGGAAACCTCCGATCCATTCCTTTTGGGCCCCGCGAAGAACAATCTGTGGATACCTTTCGGTCCGATTCAGGCCCTCGCCACAGCCAACATTTGTTTTTTTTTATCTTCTCAGGCTAATCTCTATGCCAAATAATTACATAAGTCAATAGGGAATTTGAGGAGCATGGCTTTGGAAAAAAATCTGATCATAAAAACCAAACATGTAAAACCATTAACTTTTTTTATGGAGGCGGGAATTACTAAAAATCGCCACAACTCCCTATAAGTAATTGTAATATTGTGGTTTTTCTTTTCCCTCGGAAAAATTCAGAAAATTTTTCACCCCTGCCAAACATTAATATCTTTTATTTTTTTATTGATTCCACACAAAAGATGTGAGATTAATCATTTGCCCAAACTAATTGCACGAGGGGTGGGGAGTAGGAGTCGATGGGAACAATGAATTTCGCAAGCAACAAAGTTTTCAGCCTGAAAATCGCCCATAAAATCGGCCTGATCGGTGTTTTGATTTTTTGCGGACTGCTGGTCTTTGGTGGGATCAGCTACCAGGCGACGCAGAAGATTGCCCAGAGCGCACTTTTCAATCAAAGCCAGGATGCTGAAGTCCGCAAGCAATTGCTTGGCTCCTTCGACCAGGCTCTGACCAGTGAATCCCGAGCCCGCCAGCTCGGCAACCTGAATCGGCGGCTGATAGAACTTATGGACCAGGTCGTCACCGGGCCGCTTAAAGGCATCACTGAAGCGCAGCTCATGGCAGCCGCGCAACAGTTGATTACCGAAGCGGCGCTCATTCACCAGGCGCCCGGTGGTGAACGCCTGGTGGAAGGAACACAGAAGTCCGTGGCCGAGGTCACCATCGACAATTTTGCCGACATTTCCACCCTGCTTGAGTTTGAGTTACCTGATCTCTTTGCCGTGAAGGATTACCGCCAAGCGTTTAAAGCACGTCAGGGCGAAATCACCTTATCCCTGGCCAAGATGTATTACTTCATATCCCACAATCTGGAGGAGTTGAGCGAAAAAAGTTTGGCCGAGGTGGCCCAGGCCTCAAAAGAGATGCAGCAGGCAGCTGAGCATGCCGACCGCCAGGCGGAACAAGCACGTCAAACCCTCCAGGCGACCTCCGACAACGCAGCTGCAGTTATGGGTACGGTCTTTCTCGTCACCCTGGTGCTGCTGGTGGTGATTTTCTGGATCTTCTCCCGCGGCCTGGTAAAGCCGCTTCAGGCAACCGTCGATATGGCCCGGTCTTTGGGGGAGGGGCAGGTTTCCGCCCGCCTGAACCTTGGCAATCGGGCAGATGAATTTGGCTCCATGGCCAGGGCTCTCAACGAATTTGCCGACACACTCGAGCATGAGATTGCCGACACCATGCAAAAATTTGCCAATGGCAATTTCCAGACTGAAATTCAACCACGCAGCGAACATGACCTGATTCGCAACTCCTTGCGGCAAATGGCTGACCGCCTCAGCGAATTGATGGCCGAAATCCTCATGATGAGTGGCCAGATCGCCAGCGGCAGCTCCCAGGTTGCCGACAGTGCCCAGCAGCTGTCCGATGGCGCCAGCTCTTCTGCAGCCTCGATGCAGGAGATTAGCGCGTCGATGAATCATATGGAAAAACAGATCCAGCTGAGTGCGGATAATGCCGAGGTCGCGCAAAAAGTTTCCAACGAGGCAACAGCTGCCGCCGAGTTGGGGGATGCAAAAATGCAGCAGATGGTCAGCGCGATGGTCGAAATCCGGGAATCTGGCCAGGGGATCAGTAAGATCATCAAGGCAATCGATGAAATTGCCTTTCAAACCAACCTGCTAGCTCTAAATGCCGCGGTCGAAGCGGCCCGTGCGGGCCAGCACGGCAAGGGCTTTGCCGTGGTTGCCGAAGAGGTGAGAAATTTGGCCGGCCGCAGTGCAATGGCCGCAGCCGAGACCACCGGATTGATTCAAGCCTCGGTGGCAAAAACTGAAAATGGCGCGCAAATCGCCAATGAAACCGCTGAAGAACTAAAGACCATTCAGGCTGGAGTGCAAAAGGTGTCCACGCTGGTCGATGAAATCGCCGCTGCAGACAAAGAGCAGGCGATCGGTGTTTCGCAGATGAATATCGGTTTACAACGCATCGATCAGGTCATTCAAAACAATACGGCAAGCTCTGAAGAGAGCGCAGCCACCAGTGAAGAACTTTCTGCGCAAGCAGCTCGGCTGGAGGAAATACTCTCTCACTTCACGCTGCAACCCGGTCATCAATATAGCAGACCTACGCAGTAGAGCTCCCGGCCATAACAGCCGCTTGGGGCATGCCGGCGAGCCGTTGCCCGAGGTCCCTCGCCGCTGACAAGCTCAACAGTGCCGCCAAGCCTCGTACTGCCTCATCAATTCAAAGAAGGAGAAAAAAGATGAAAATGCAAAAACACTTGCTGATCGGACTGTTGATCCTCGCGGTCAGCTCCACCAGCGTAATGGCCGTTGAAGGTGGCAACCCTCGCAAAGGCAAGTATCTGTTCAAGAAAAACTGCAAAACCTGCCACGTTGAAGGCGCCGAAGGGGGCAACCTGACGCCCTTGGAAAAAACCATGTCTCAATGGGAACGTTACTTCAAAAAGAAAAAGCACAATCCCGATTCCTGGAGCGAATTGACCGAACAGGAACTACTCGATATCAACCAATTTCTTTTCGACCACGCAGTCGATTCTGACCAACCCGAAACCTGCGGCTGAGCAAAACCAGCACACCGCCTGGAGGTATTCCCAAAATGATAAGGTTAACCCACATCTTTTTGCTTGGTCTGTTGCTTGTACCGAACAGCCTGCTGGCAGCGCCAACCCTCGAAGAGCTGCAAAAGCAGATCGCCGAGCTGGCCGCCACGGTCGAAAAACTCAACAGCCAGGCGGAACAGAACAAAGCCAAGCAAGCCACAGCCAAGCCCGCTCCAAGCGTTGCTGAGTTGCAGGAAACAGTCGCGGAACTCTCCGAAGAACTCGAGGAGATGAATGATCGGGTCGATAAAACCGAAACCCATACCGCCACCGACCGGGTCAGCTGGTACGGCGACCTGCGCAC
>CAMYNR010000101.1 GCA_947259715.1 uncultured Desulfuromonadales bacterium | reverse complement strand
ATGATAAGGTTAACTCACATCTTTTTGCTTGGTCTGATGCTTGTGCCGAGCAGCCTGCTGGCAGCGCCGACCATGGAAGAGTTGCAAAGGCAGATAGCCGAGCTGGCCGCCACGGTCGAGAAGCTCAACACCCAGGTTGCCCAGGAGAAAGCCCGGCAAGCCAAAGCTAAACCGGCTCCCAGCGTTGCCGAGTTGCAGGAAACAGTCACTGAACTTTCCGAAGAGCTTGAGGAGATTAACGATCGGGTCGACAAAAACGAAACCCATACCGCCACCGACCGGGTCAGCTGGTACGGCGACCTGCGCACCAAGGCTGACTCGACCCGCCAGGAAGTGATGATTCGGCAGGCAGCGGTCATTCAGGGGATGGGTGCGATGCCGATGCCAACCAACACCGATTTTGCCCAGGACAACGGCATCCTCTACACCACCAGGCTGCGCCTGGGCATGAAGGCCAAGGTCTGGAAAAACGTCAAGTTCAATGGCCGCCTGTTGATGTATAAAAATTGGGGCGATTCATCCGGGGCCAAGGTGATGGACAGCTGGAGCGCCTTTACCATGGACGGCACCAACAGCGGTAATACCACCGACGACGGAATTCACGTCGATCGCGCCTATTTCACCTGGAACCAGATCGGCAAAACCCCCTTCTACCTGTCGATCGGTCGGCGTCCTTCAACCTATGGCGCCCCGACCAACTACCGCGAGAACGAAGCCCGCGGCGGCACCCCCTCCGGCCATCTGGTCAACTTTGATTTTGACGGCATCACCATCGGTTACAAGCTGCACCAGAAAACCGGTGTCGATGGGCAAACGATCCGCTTCTG
Source organism: uncultured Desulfuromonadales bacterium (assembly GCA_947259715.1). GTDB lineage: Bacteria > Desulfobacterota > Desulfuromonadia > Desulfuromonadales > Geopsychrobacteraceae > Malonomonas. The sequence goes on along the minus strand of CAMYNR010000101.1, from coordinate 13,856 downwards.
CTATGGCCAGGGCTACGAATCTGAATACGGCAACGGCACCCTGGGACGAGAGACCGAAGTCGAAGACACCCATCTCGGCGGCTTTAACTTCGACGTCTGGAATAACGGTGAATCCTGGCTGCAGCTGACCATGTTCGGCGCCAAAGATGTGACAGACGGCTTCAAAGGGGTCGGCGTGATGCCGATGATCGACAGCAATGGTGACGGCATTGGCGACAGCATGAATACCAACGGCTTCATCACCCGTCTTTCGGCCACCACCAATGTCGGTGATATGTTGATCGGTGGCATCGGTTATGGCCGCAGGCTGGAAAATGATGTCGTTCTGTTTGGCTCCCTCGGCTGGACCCGGACTCTGGCGAACAACAACTTCAATTCCATGGGCTTTGGCGGATTGATGGCCGATGCGGCACCGATTTTTGATCTCAACGGCACGCCGATGGACCCATCGGATGATTTTTTCACCGGCCAATACGCCACCGAAGGGTTGGGCAAAGATCGGGACGGTTATTCAATTTATGTCGGCACCCAGATTCCGGCGCCGATGGGTAAGATCGGCCTTGAGTACAACTATGGCTCGCGCTACTGGGCGCCCTTTACCCAGGCCCAGGATGACGTGCTCGGCAGCAAACTGGCCACCCGTGGGCATGTTGGAGAGGGCTACTACATTTTTGATATCAATCCGCGCATGTTCCTGAAAATCGGGGCTATTTATTACGACTATGAATACACCGGCAGCGGCTCAATGCTCGGCAAGCCACAGAAAATCAGCGACGTCGAAAAGGGCGAAGCCTTCTCCCCCTTCCCGGTGGTCGATACCGCCTGGGATGCCTACGCTTCGATGACAGTCAAATTTTAAAAAACGAACCGATCCCCCACAAAAAAAGGAGAGGCTGTGTGATCAGCCTCTCCTTTTTTTTAAACCCGGAGACATCTGGGAGGTGCCCCAAAAACGGGGCGATGGCCAAAAGCATCCCCTCTCCCCCAGGGAGAGGGTGGCGCGAAGCGTCGAGTGAGGGGCTCAAACGCTCAAAGCCCCCTCATCCGCCCCATTGGGGCACCTTCTCCCCAAGGGAGAAGGGAACATGAGTAGCATCTTAAAGACATAGACTGAAAGTCCATAGTTTTGAACTAGCCTGCGGAAACAATAAAGGGTCGCAAACAAAAACCCCTTATTTAACGCAGACGCGGAGAGATTGGATTTTCTCTGCGAACTCTGCGAACTCTGCGACCTCTCCGTCTCTGCGTTAAAAACCTCAGCTGAGATTAAAGTTCCGAAAAAAGCCAGTTCAGCTCGATCATTCACCTGCCACCAGAAACAACCCGACCGGCAGGGACTCACCGAATTGCGCCAGTTTGTCCGCCTCCTCGATGGGAATAAACTCGCGCACCACCCGCAGCTGTTCAGGGCGAGCCTTGGAGGCGGTCAGTTTATCAATGATCGCGGCGCGCAAGTTTTCGTCAAGGTCGACTTCACGCTGGTCAGTGCGACGCGCCGCCTGGGTGAAATGCGCCACCAAGCCAGGAGAATCAGCGGACCTCCAGTCGAGATCCTTGAGCTGCTGAAAGGCTTTCGCTACCTGATTCGGCGGCAGGATACTGTCCGGCCCGGCATACAGCGGCGTCCGGCTGAGCAGGCGGCCTAAAGCCCAGGCATAGGGTTCGGGGCGTTTGCTGCGCAGGTAGCCGGAGAGGACCCGCTTCACCAACGACTGCTTGGCCGGCACCGGCAGACGTTCCAGCGATCCGAGCAGGCGCAGCAGTTCGGGCGAGGTATCGGCAGCGCTCTTGATCTGCCCCTGCAGTTTGCTGAACAGCTTTTCCTGCCGACCGGCGTTCAAACCGCCGGCCACCCGGCGCCAGAGAATGCACCAGTGATCGAAGGAATTCTTATCATTTGGAAAGGCCTGCCCCAGGCTGAACAACCGCCAGAGCTCTTCCATGCGCGCCTCGTCAGCGGCGACCCCATAGCCGGGGCGCAGGGCGTAGCCGGCCAGATTCAACCAGGACAGCTCGTGCCCCAGGCTGCGGTTACGCCGCGTCATTCCCTGAGCCAGCGTCGGCCAGAGGCTGCGCAAGGTCAAAGAATCCCAGCCAGTGCGTTCGACGCCAAGGGCGTCCTCCATCTGCTTCAGGAGCTGGTTCGGCTTGAACTCCGGCAAACTGGGATCTTTTTTCTTTCCGTAAAGGGCCAGAATCGATTTTTTCGCCGCTTCAATCCGCTCGGGCAAAACCAAAGGAGCGGCGTCCAGGTCGGTCCCCTGCTCCTCGAGAGCGCTCTTGCGCAGGTTAAAGTCAAGCCGCCAGCGCCCTGGACCTTCTTCCTCAACACAGTAAAGCTGTAACAGGCCAAGCTCGTTCAGACTGCACTCCAGGCTGACGCGCAGACGATTATTTGGCGGGGTCGGCCGCTCGGCCGGCAGCTGTACCGCGGTCTGCAGTGGTGGCAAGGGCTGAAAATCCTTCTCATTCCACTCCACCACGGAACCGGGCTGATCCTGGTAGCGGCGGCTGGAATAAAAACATTGAAAGCGCACCGCCTGATTGACCAGCAGGTCGAAGGCCTGTTCATGGAGGCTGACGGTCTGGTCCGCCTCCATACCGTGAGGCAGCACGCAGACCAGAGCGTGACCCTTCTTTTTCTGCTTCACCTCCAGGTAGAGGGCGTGGGCATGACCACCGGTAATCCGCTCGCCGCCTTGCGGCTGCAGCTGCAGGTAGCCATACTTCGCCGCCCCCTTAGCGACCGCCATGGCCAGGGAATCGCTGCTCAAAACGGTAGGCGCCGCGCCATTTTGCCAAGCGGCCAACAGATCGGTCAACCGCTGACGGAGAAATTCGGGGGTGACCGATCCGCCATTGTAGAGCACTGCATCGACCCGCTGACCGTCCAGGAAAGCTGCCAGGTGCCGGGTCACCGCCGAGTCGGTGGCGTAGGGCAGACCCCATTCGCGCAGCCCGCCCGCTTTGCGCTGCGGCCGGTCCTGTTGAGCACAGAGCGGGAAGAAGCCTTCGAGGACGCAGTGACGGACCTCCTCAGCGCTGATCCTGGCAGATTTTGTCGTGCCGAACAGTCCGGATCCGGTGCCGGTCAGGGTGACATTGAATTCGGTCTGTTCCAACTCGGCCGGATCACGCAACAGCCGCTCTTTCAGGTCGCGGGCTTGAGCGATCAGCTGGTTCCATTGCCGACCTGAGAGCTTGGCGGTTTTGCCGGTCAGCTTCTGCTCAAGCAGATAAGCCAGGGTCAGGTCGATATTGTCACCGCCGAGCAGAATATGATCGCTGACCGCCAACCGCTTCAGCCCGAGCCCGTTGGCAGCCTGGCGATCACCGCGGACTTCGAACAGGCTGAGATCGGTGGTGCCGCCGCCGATATCACAGACCACCACGCGCACGACCTTTTCCGGCTGCTGCTCCAGCAGATCGGCGAGCAGGTTGATGTTGCGTCCTTTATCGAGCCAGGCGTAAAAAGCCGCCTGCGGTTCTTCGATCAGGCGGATGTTTTCCGGAAACCCGGCCAGCCGAGCCGCTTCCAGGGTCAACTGCTGCGCCACCTCGTCAAAAGAGGCCGGCACGGTGATAACGATCTCCTGCTTTTCAAAGGCTGCTTCCGCCTGCTCCGCAGCCATGATGCGATTCCAGGATTGCCGGAAATAATTGAGATAGGCGCTGCTCGCCTGAATCGGCGAGAGACGCTTTTCATCGTGGATTTCCTCCGACTTCCAGGGCAGGATCGGTGCCGTGCGGTCAATATCCAGATGGCAAAGCCAGGACTTGGCCGAGGCGATCACCCGCCCCGGTCGCAGGGCCAGCTGCTGGCGGGCAAAGAGTCCGGCCTGCCAACCGGCCCAGGCGCCAGGCGGCGGGCCCTCATCCGCCTTAAAGCCGTTCTCGCCCTCGTCCGCGGTGAGTGCGCAAAGGAACGAAGGCAGCAGTTCGTTGTGCCGGTAGCTCTCGGCCGATTCCCATTGCGCTATGGGCAAAACCTGTGGCCCGCGCTGTGGCTGTTTCAGATCGATGTAAGCCAGCACGCTGTTGGTTGTGCCGAGGTCGATACCGATACTGTAAAGGGGCTTATTGGCTGCGGACATTGAATTCAACTTTCCATTGTTGGCCGCTGCTTTCATTGCGCATCCAGAGCTCCAGGGTGCCAAGTTCGGTAATCACCGAATGCAGGGTCACCGGGATAAATTCTCCGGCCCGTCCTTCGCTCGGCGGCAGGGTAATCTCCAGCTGGGCGGTCTCTTCCAGCTCAGTTTCGTCCTCGACGATCATCCCGACTTCGTCCCCGGCCCGGATGCTCGAACTGAAAAAACGGAAGTCAACCGGTTCGCCGGTCACCAGGCCGAACTCCTGATCGTTCAGCGCCACTTCGCTGCCCTCTTCCATCCCCTGAGGAACCACGCAGACCGCCTGTAGTGGCGGGGTCATCCCGGGAATCGCCGGCATTGAGGATTCCAGACCGATGTAGTAAGAGCGGGCGATCCCGGCCTTGATGCGGATCCCCTCGCCGGAGACCAGAGTGCGAGCGTAGCTGGCCGCCCCCTTGGCGACCGCCAGGTCTAGGTGGGAGCCGACCAGTTCCTTGACCGGAGTGCCAGCGTTCCAAGAGCTGAGCAGGTCAAGCACCCGCTGCCGCAAAGGCTCCGCCTTAAAGACCCCACCGTTAAACAGGATCGCGCTCGGGCGAACAAACTGCAGACCGTTGCTCTCCCCGACCCGGTCACCAACAGCTGCCTGCAGCTCTGGGTTGGAATGGATATTCTGCCAGCTGCGGGTGAGGAACTGAGCCAGATGCTTACTGAGAGCCGGATCGGCAGCATAATCCAGGCCGAACTCGCGCAGGCCGGACTGGCGCTTGCGGGCCGGTTGCTGATCGATGCCGCAGCGTGGAAAGAAGCCTTCAAGAATCACCCGGTTGACCAGTTCGCGGCTGAGATCGACCGAGATAGCCCGGGAGAAGAAGCCGGAACCGCGATTCGGCAGCGAAATCGGATAGCGGTCAAGCTGCGGTTCAGCAAAAAGCTTCTCCTTGCCAAGGCGGCAGGCGTGCACCAGGGAAAGGAACTGCTGTTGGTCGAGCTTCTTGCCCTGCCCCTCCAGCTCGGCCTGCAGAGTATAGGCAAGGGCCAGATCCATATTATCACCGCCGAGCAGGATATGGTCGCCGACGCTGATCCGCTCCAGGTGCAGCTTGCCCTGCTGCTCCGAGACCGCCAGCAAGCTGAAATCGGCGGTTCCGCCACCAACATCGCAAATCAGCACCACATCACCCGGGTTCACCTGCTCGCGCCAGTCCTCCCCAGCAGCGGCAATCCAGTGATAGAAGGCCGCCTGCTGCTCTTCCAGCAGGGTCACCTCGCTCCAGCCGGCCGCTTCCGCGGCGCTATGGGTATGAATGCGCGCCACCTCATCAAAGGAAGCAGGCACCGTCAGAACAATCTCACAGTCTGCAATGGTGGCGCTGACTCCGTTGCTGGCCAGATGCTGCAGAAAGGCCTGGCGCAGATGTTCCAGATAGGCTTTTGAGGCGGCAAAGGGGGAAACCAGCCGCTCGCCGAGATCGGATTTCCAGGGCAACAGCGGCTGCTCCGGGTCGATGTGCGGATTGCAGAGCCAGGACTTGGCTGAGGTGACCAGCCGTTCAGGGAGCAACGCGCCATGCTCGCGGGCAAAGTGTCCCACCACTCCGGAGAACAGGTCGTCCTCTCCCCAGGGCAGGCGCGCACTGGCGGCCTCCACCTCCTGGGCCAACGGCAGATAAAGGGCCGAAGGCAGGCCGTTCTGCTGACCGGTCGATTTGAAAGAGAGTAATTGGCTGACCGGCAAAATCTCAACCGGGCTTTCAGCATCATCTGTGACACACAAAGCCAGCGCTGAATTAGAGGTCCCCAGATCGAGACCAAGTGCATATTTTTTCATGCCGAAAGGCTCCTTGACTTAACCGATTTCAACCTCAGCCGGGGCGACGATTTCGCGACTGGTGTCGGTCAGCTGAGGCAGCTTGATCCCCTCGGTTTTCCAGCCACGATGCAGCACCCGGCCGTTAAACGGAGGATTTTCCGGAACCTTGCCGACCAGACGGTAGGCCCGCGGGTCAAAATCTGCGGCCAGGCTCAACTCTTCGCCCTCTTCGCCCGGGTGAACCGCCTGCAGGGCAAAGAACTCTTTAAGAACCTCCTGGCAGCCCTGGTGGACGATCCGTGCCGCGGCACCGATATCCTCGTTGCTGTGCGGAGTAATGTCGTCCATGGCAAAATCCACCAGGCGCCCTTTTTCCTGTAAGCGGGCGAGAAACTGCACGACCTGGGCTTCGGCCAGCGTATCCGCCGTCGGCCGGGTCTTCTCTTCCTTCGGGACCTCGCCAGCCGCAGTTGATTTGGGTGCCGCCGGTTTGCGCTGCACCAGTTTCATCAACTGCAGCAGCACCGCCAGGGCCAGCAGCGCGACGGTCACAGCGGGAAGCTGGGCGGCGATGTGAGCCGGCAGGTTCAGCTGGGGAGCAAAAAAGGTCTGGGCGCAAAAAATGGCCAGGGCTGCCAGGGTCAATATCAGACTCATGCTCATCTCTCCTTAAGGGTAAAAATCATGAAAAAATAGCGCAAACCGCAGAGCAAGTCCAGAGGCAGGTCGGGGTACAGCGGCAACAAATCAAGCGTTTAAGGAACGTCAGGACGATTGCCCAGAGCGCGAGCTATTCGCCTGGTTTAGCCAATCCGGTGGCTGAAACAGACACAAGACGGATCTATAACCAAAAAGAAGGCCGCAAATAAAAAATCCGTACTAAACGCCGAGGCGCAGAGATTGGTTTTTTTCTGCGAGCTGGGCGACCTCTCCGTCTCTGCGTTAAATTCCTTTGTTCAGGTTATCGGTCCGCATAAAAACGCCCCAGGCGAATTGACCCGGGGCGCTCTTTCCGTGTGACTAGCCTTCCTGCAAAGCCGCATGCGCTGCCGCCAGGCGGGCGATCGGCACCCGGTAAGGCGAACAGGACACATAGTCAAGGCCAATGTTGTGGCAGAAGATGACGCTTGAGGGCTCACCGCCGTGCTCCCCGCAGATACCGACCTTCAAATCCGGCCGGGTGCTGCGCCCCTTCTCAGTCCCCATCTGCACAAGTTGACCGACTCCAGCCTGATCGAGGGCAACGAAGGGATCGCGCTTGAAGACCCCCCGCTCGACGTAATCGGGAAGGAACCGGCCGGCGTCATCCCGCGACAGTCCATAGGTGGTCTGGGTCAGGTCGTTGGTTCCAAAGGAGAAAAAGTCAGCCTGTTCAGCAACTTTATCAGCCATCAACGCGGCGCGCGGCAGTTCGATCATGGTACCGATCTGATAATCGACCTTGACGCCATAGTCGGTGCAGACCCGGTCAGCGACTTTCACTGCGTTCTCGCGCAGAATCTTCAGCTCATTGACATGGCTGACCAGCGGGATCATGATTTCCGGAACGATTTCAAAACCATCATTCTTGACCAGCTCGCAGGCCGCTTCGATAATCGCCTGGACCTGCATGTCGTAAACTTCCGGATAGGTGATGCCGAGGCGACAGCCGCGATGGCCGAGCATCGGATTAAACTCGTGCAGCTTTTCGACGTGTTCTTTGACATCGGAAAAGCGCACCCCGGCAACCGCCGCCAGTTCGGCGACATCGTCATCGGTCTGCGGCAGGAACTCGTGCAGCGGTGGATCGAGCAGACGGATGGTCACCGGCAGCCCTTTCATTTCCCGGAAGATGCCGATAAAATCACTTTTCTGCATCGGCATAATCTTGGCCAGGGCAGCTTTGCGTCCGGCCAGATCATTGGCCAGAATCATCTCCCGGACCGCCTGAATGCGATCCCCCTCAAAGAACATGTGCTCGGTTCGGCAGAGGCCGATCCCTTCGGCACCGAACTCACGGGCCACCTTGGAATCTTTCGGTGTGTCGGCATTGGTCCGAACTTTCAGCTTGCGGTATTGATCAGCCCAAGCCATCAGCTTGGCAAAATCACCACTGACCTCCGGCTGCACCTTCGGTACATCGCCGAGAATCACCTCGCCGGCCGAACCGTCGAGGGTAATGACATCGCCACGCTTGATCACCAGCCCGGCTTCGGTGGTCAACTGCTGCTTTTCGTAGTCGATTTTTATCTCGCCACAGCCTGCCACACAACACTTTCCCATCCCCCGGGCAACGACCGCAGCATGCGAGGTCATACCGCCACGGGCGGTGAGAATCCCCTGGGCGGCGTGCATGCCGTGGATATCCTCCGGGCTGGTTTCGACCCGCACCAGAATGACCTTTTTTTTCAGGCGCGCCTGTTCTTCCGCCTCATCGGCGTTAAACACCACCCGGCCGCGGGCGGCGCCGGGCGAGGCCGGCAACCCTTTGGCGACAACCTGCTTTTCAGCCTTGGGATCGAGGGATGGATGCAGCAGCTGATCAAGTTGATCGGGATCGATCCGCAGCACCGCTTCGCGCTCATCGATGAGCTGCTCGGCGACCATATCGACGGCAACTTTCAGGGCTGCCGGAGCGGTGCGTTTGCCGCTGCGGGTTTGCAGCATGTAAAGCTTACCCTTTTCGATGGTGAACTCGATGTCCTGCATGTCGCGATAGTGTTGTTCGAGAGTCTCACGAATCTTGACCAGCTGGGCATAGCATTCCGGCATGGTATCTTCCATTGCCGGCAAGGCACCATCCTGCTGCTTGGTCTTGTTGATCGGTTGCGGTGTGCGGATCCCGGCAACCACGTCTTCCCCCTGAGCATTGATCAGGTATTCTCCATAGAAATAGTTTTCTCCGGTAGAAGGGTCGCGAGTGAAGGCCACCCCGGTGGCGCAGTCTTCGCCCATGTTGCCGTAGACCATCGACTGAACATTGACCGCCGTGCCCCACTCGGCGGGGATATTGTTGAGCTTGCGATAGGTGATGGCGCGCTGATTCATCCAGGAACCGAACACCGCACCGATCGCCCCCCAGAGCTGCTCTTCGGGATCCTCGGGGAAAGCCTGGCCTAGCTCGTCCTGAACCTTCTTTTTGAACAGGCCAACCAGTTGCCTGAGATCGCCGGCGCTCAACTCGGTATCCAGCTTGACGCCCCGCTCCTCTTTTTCCCGTTCCAGAATCTGCTCGAGAATTTCGCCATTCATATCGAGAACGACGTTGGAGTACATCTGGATAAAGCGTCGATAGGAATCATAAGCAAAGCGGGGATCGCCGCTTTGGTCGATGATCCCCTGCACGGTCTGATCGTTGAGTCCCAGGTTGAGCACCGTGTCCATCATGCCCGGCATGGAGGCACGCGCACCGGAGCGGACCGAGACCAGCAAGGGATTCTGCGGATCACCGAACTTTTTTCCCATCAGCTCTTCGACCCGGGCGAGGGCCTCGCTGACCTGATCGGTCAGTCCGTCCGGATAGTGCTGATTATTCTTGTAAAATTCGGTGCAGACTTCGGTCGTCAGGGTAAAACCGGCCGGAACCGGCAGGCCGATGGAGATCATTTCCGCCAGATTCGCTCCTTTGCCGCCAAGCAGGTTGCGCATCTCCCCTGAGCCTTCCGCCTGGCCATCTCCGAAAAAATAGACGTATTTTGCCATTCCTCAGTACTCCTTCTCGTCTGGTCTCATCCGCTAATAAAAAAGGCCGGATAATACTCGACTACCTGCAGGGGGATTCAAGCAGGCAGGGGGTAGGGCCGCAGGTTAACGATAGAGTGTCAGGAAACAAGCTCCATCCTCCGTTAAGCTGCGGCTCAACCTCTTGCACCCAAGAACCTCCCCTGGCAGTCCGAGACATCTTCCAGCCATAAAAACAAAACAATGCTAAAGTGTACCGTTTTTTCGCGCGGACGGTAGTCGACGCGGGTCTTTTTCTGCTCAGGCGATGCGGCTGAAGTCGGCGATCCCCTTAAACAGACCGGCGATGCTGGTCAACAGCGCCAACCGGTTATTCTTTACCGCCTCATCCTTATCCATGACCATCACCCCGTCGAAGAACGCATCAACCGGGCCGCGCAAAGTGGCGATCGCCGCCAGAGCGGCCGGGTAGTTGCGCTCATTGACATGTGTTGCGACCTGCCCTTGGACCTGCTGCAGATCGGCATACAATGTTTTTTCACACTCGGCGGTCAACAGGGCCGATTTCACCGGCACATCCAGGCCGCCCTTGATGATATTGCCGACCCGCTTAAAGGCGACGGAGAGGGGTTCGAAATCCTCCTGCCCCTTCAACTCAGCCAGGGCCTTGACCCGGTCAACCGCGTCGAGGGGCTCATTGAATGCAGCGCTCAGAACAGCATCGACCACATCCTGCGGAAAACCCTGGCCGGTCAGCATGTTGACCAGCCGCAGGCGGATGAATTCGACCACATCGGCAACGATCTCTTCGCCCGCACGCTGACGCTTGGCATCGAGCAGCGCAACACTCTTTTCCACCAGCTGCGGGATCGAGATTGCATAGCCGCGCTCAAGAATGATCGCCAGAATACCGATAGCCGAGCGCCGCAAAGCGTACGGATCGGCGGTGCCGGTGGGTATCAGGCCGACACTGAAGCAGCCGCAGATGGTGTCGATCTTGTCCGCCAGGGAAACAAAGGCGCCAACGTCATCACTCGGCAGCTCGCCTCCCGCCTGGGTTGGCAGGTAGTGCTCGAATATCGCCTTGGCAACGCGGGAGTCCTCCCCCTCGAGCAGGGCATATTCGCGCCCCATAACGCCCTGCAACTCGGGAAACTCATAGACCATACCGGTTTCCAGGTCACACTTGGCCAGCAGCGCCGCACGTTTGGTCTGCTCGACAACCTCAGGATTCAGCTGCTCGGCAAGCCCAACAGCCAACTCACGGAAGCGCTCGATCTTCTCGAAGCTGGTGCCCAACTTGGCTTGATAAACTACTTTTTTCAAGGGCTCGAGGCGTTCTTCCAGCTTGTTCTTCTGATCTTCCTGCCAGAAAAACATCGCGTCGGCCAGCCGGGCCTTGAGCACCCGTTCGTTGCCGGCGACCACCACCTGCGGATCTTTGGCGTGGGTATTGGCAATGGTTATAAAGTTCGGCAACAGCTTGCCCTGAGCATCGATCAGGGTGAAATAGCGCTGGTGCTCGCGCATGCTGGTGATCAGCAGCTCCGGGGGCAGCTGCAGAAAGCGCTCTTCAATGGTGCCGGCCAGCGCCTGGGGAGTTTCGACCAGAAAGCTGACCTCTTCAAGCAATTCCTCATCCGGATTGATGCGGCCGCCAAGTTCCTGGGCCAAAACTTCAAGCTGCTCGCTGATCAGCTGCCGGCGCTTGGCGATCTCAGGAATGACATGGTGCTGCTCAGCGTTGGCCAGATAGTCGGTTGCGCCGCTAACGGTAAATTCACCCGGCGCCATGAAGCGATGCCCGCGCGAAATATTTCCGCTCTGCAGATCGCCAAAGCTAAAGGGAATCACCTGGCCGCCATAGGTCGCAACGATCCAGTGCAGCGGCCGGGCGAAGCGGATATCCAGATCTTTCCAGCGCATCGACTTTTTGAAGGGGATTTTGCTGATCACCCGCGGTAGGATCTCAGGCAATTGCGCGCTGGTTTCCCCCCCTTCAATCACCTTGGAAATAAACAGGTATTTGCCTTTAGGGGTGTCGACGGTCATCAACTCATCGACACTGATGCCGTTGGTACGGGCAAATCCTTCGGCCGCCTTGGTCGGCTTGCCGTCGGCATCAAAAGCAATCCGCGCCGGCGGTCCGGTCAGCTCAAGCTCCTGACGCTCCTGCTGCCGGGCGACATCGACGATTGAAATGGCGAGACGGCGTGGGGTGGCGAAGGTACGGACTTTTCCAAATCCGATGCGAGCGGTCTCCAGCTCTTTACAAAGCAGACGTTCTATATCCTGCAGGGCACGTGGAATGAATCCGGCGGGGATCTCTTCGGTACCCAGTTCGAGGAACAGTTCAGCAGACATGTTGATCTCCAATTGCAATGGTCGGCCGGCGATAAACCGCCTGGCCCGACGCCAATCTTATTTTTTCAACAGCGGATAACCGAGCTTCTCTCGCTGCTTGACATAACCTTCGGCGCAGAGCTTGGACATGTTGCGCACTCGCCCGATATAGCTGGCCCTTTCGGTGACCGAGATGGCGCTGCGCGCGTCCAGCAGATTGAAGGCGTGAGAGCCTTTGAGGACGAAATCGTAGGCCGGGAAGACCAGGTCTTTTTCCGCCAGACGGACACACTCTTTTTCGTACATGTCGAACAGCTGAAAAAGCATTGCCGTGTCGGCCTCTTCAAAATTATAGTGAGAGAACTCGACTTCGGTCTGATGATGGACATCGCCATACTTGATCCCATCGACCCACTCCAGGTCATAGACATTATCGACCCCCTGCAGGTACATGGCGATCCGCTCGCAGCCGTAGGTGATCTCTCCCGGGATCGGCTTCAGATCGATGCCGCCGCACTGCTGAAAATAGGTGAACTGGGTGATCTCCATGCCGTCCAGCCAGACTTCCCAGCCCAGGCCCCAGGCACCGAGGGTCGGCGATTCCCAATCATCCTCGACAAAGCGGATGTCGTGAGCGTTGGGGTCGATGCCGAAACTTTTCAGCGAATCAAGGTAGAGATCCTGGATGTTCTGTGGCGAGGGCTTGAGAATCACCTGAAACTGATAATAGTGCTGAAGGCGATTGGGATTTTCGCCGTACCGGCCATCGGTAGGCCGTCGGGAGGGTTCAACATAAGCGACATTCCAGGGCTCGGGGCCAAGAGCCCGCAAAAAGGTCGCCGGGTTAAAAGTGCCGGCACCTTTTTCAATGTCGTAAGGCTGCTGAATGATGCAGCCCTGCTGTGCCCAATAATTCTGCAGGGAAAGTATCAAATCCTGGAAAGTCACATCGCCTCCATTATGGTTTTACAGCCGCCAGAATGGCGGGAAATACGCAGCTGAAATATGAAACGCGAGTTTAGCTTTGCCCCCCTTGGATGTCAAGAAAGGAGCAGCAGGGTTCAGGGTAGAAATCTGAGGGATTTCGGGGGCCGGGGCAGAACCTGCGCCAGCACCTGGGAAAGGATAGTCCTGCCTTCCTCAAGGGTTTGTCGACCGAAACGGAAACCGCTGAAGCGGCTGGGGGAGATATTAAGAGTGCGCGCCAGGGAGCCGATCGTCCCCAAGCCGATTTGAGCCCCGCTTCCGCCGGCACAGTCCAGGCAGAGGCTGCCGCCGCGTGCCGCATCAAAACGGATCGCTTCGTCGGAAAATATTTTCAGACAGAGGCTGCAGTGAAGAAAGTGGGGAATATAGCCGAGCAGATAGACCAGGCGCAGTTCGTAGAGAAGACGAGCCACCTCACCGTCCCCACCCTGGGCAAGAAAATCGAGATAACTGCAGAGCAACTGAAAGATCTGCGGCTGCGGCTGCGCCTCTTCAAGCAGCAGTTCCACCAGCTCGACGCCATAGCTGGCCAGCCCGAGCCGCTGCAGATCCTGGCGCAGGCCGGTGCGCGAATCGAGCAGCTCGGTTTCCTGCAAGGACCAAAGGCTGCCGCGGCCAGATCGATAATGGACGATGATCTGGCTGAACGGCTCCAGCATTGCCCCGAAGCGCTTGCGGCTTTTGCGGGCAGCGCGGGCAAAGGCCTTTTGCAGCCCCTGCTCAGCGGTCAGCAGGCTGACAATCCGATCGGCCTCGCCATAGTCGATATGGCGCAGAACCAAAGCCTGACAACGATGCAGGTGGCCGGCCATAAAACAACACCTTCTAGATCAGTTGCTGGAGAAACATGGTCGCGGTGGTGAAATAAATCAAAATTCCGGTAATATCATTCACCGTCTGAACAAACGGACTGGAGGCAATCGCGGGATCGATGCCGACCCGCTTGAAGAAGGTCGTGA
>CAMYNR010000100.1 GCA_947259715.1 uncultured Desulfuromonadales bacterium | reverse complement strand
ACCGCTGGTAAAGAGCTGCACCGCTCTGGATGTATCCAGAAAGTCGTAACTCTTCTCCAGTGTTGCGTCTGTTGGGAATCCATCGACAAACTTCAGATCTCCCAGATATTTTGTCTTTACGGTGTCTGGAGTAATCAATGCCGCAGGCACGTCGGCCTTGTACTTGGGACCGGCGGCAAAAGCCGATGCCGCCACAGTCAATGCCAGGCAGGTAATTATAAATCTTTTCATTTTCATTGGGTCGGCTCCTTATTAAAATTCCCGCAGGAGGCAGAACCTTTGGCGGTCCAGCTCCTGCGGGAAAAAGATTCAGTCAATTACTTGACCAGTTCAATCTCACTTATTTTCCATTTCTGGTCGTACCAAATCTGGGTTGGGCCATAAATCCTCCAGAGTACGTGCCAGCTTCTGCCTGGTATGGTTTGCAACCAGTTCACATTGCCTTCCGGTTTTTCAGGACTAAAGTAAATATCAAAAGAACCGTCCTTATTTTGAATGACGGCCTTGTCCTTACTTGTTACGCCTGGGAAAGCCTGATCGGTCTGCAATAACGACCGTGTTTGCATATCATAGATCGTGACATCCCAAAAGTTAGTTGCAGGAACGTCGGGCAGGATGTGCAGTTTATAGGTTTTGCTTCCATCAAATCGTCGCCCTTCCGAGTCACGAAGCCCTTCCAAATATTGTGAACCCGCACCGACCGGAGGTTTAACCATCGCTGGTGTAATGCCTGTGGCATAAAAATGGAAACGCTCACGCTCATTAATTAATCGAACGCCATCACGCATAAAATCATAGGTTCCGCCGGCAAAACCGGGTTCCCATGTTTTACTGCCAGGGTAGGCGGCAAAACTTTTATCACGGGCATTCCACTGGATAACTCTCTGGGTCGCATTACCCACCTTTGCAGCATCATCAAGGATTGCTTTCATGCGAGCATCAGGAGCGAATTTTTTCCCCTTTTCAATGCCAATTGAAGCAAGTATTCCTAAAATTTCTGGAGAAAAAGCTGCATTAGGTTCTTCCTGAACTACTTGATTGACTTCTGCAAAAAATTCACCGTTGGAAGCATGAAGAGTATTAATAAATTTACCATTCATATTCACCCAGTTGACTTCTTTGGGCTTCTGTCCTAACGGGTAAAGACGGAAATGATCTTTCATATTCTTGACCACAGGATCTGATTCAAAATTATCCATGAAACCACGCATGGCCAGCCAATGTCCGTAGGTTTTAGATTTCTTTACAATATAACCTGTTGGGATTTCCCCTTTATAGTCAGGCGGCACGAGTAAATACTTTCCACCTTTTCCCTTATCATCACCGGCATTGCCAAAATCGCAAAGATATTGAAACCAAAAGTCATCAATAAGGCCTAAAACATTTGGAGGAGTCTCCATGACCATTGGACCGTCTTTCAAATCTATCCACATGAATGAATAAACCACTGTCGTATTACCCGTTAACAGTAGCCCTCTAGGATCCAATCTCCCTTCCCATATGATCATTGTTTCATTGTCGGGTCCAAAATCCCGGATACCTTTACGGAACCCTGCCAGCGAAGCCGCTGGTGTCGTCATAATCATAGCTTCCACGGCGCGGACAAAATCAAGATTGTCCCAAACCTTTTGGGCTGTTTCTTCCGTAGGAAAGCCGTCATTAAATTCCAGCGTACCAATGCTTGTTTCCATCGTGTCAGGGGTGATGACATTGGCCGGGATTTCAGTGGCGTACTTCATCTTCGGGGGCGCTGCCCAGACGGTTGTCGCCAGACTGATCGACAGCAAGGCAACGGTCGTTGAAAAGAATAAGTTTTTGAATTTCATCACGTTTCTCCTTTTTTAAAAGTTTTGTAGAGACACTGTGCAAATCACTGACAGATATTAAAAGTGATACCTGATCCCGGCAAACGGGCCGCTGATATTCATGTTGTCGATAACCTCCGGATTGTCGAATTCGTAATCCAGATGGCGGTAACCAAAGACCGCATCAAGCTTGTCGAAACGGTAACCAGCAGCACCCTGTGCCTGCCAGGTCAGTTCGCTGTCTCCGCTACCAACATCAGCGTAGCAGGACAAAAACCACTTTGGAGTCAGATTGATCCGACCAGCCAACCCGACGATGCCGTCCCAGTTGTGGCCTGATTCGGAAATTTTTGTCTCGAAAGAGCCCAGATCAAATTTGGCATCTACCTCAAGTTTGAGATAACGTGCTCCAGCCAGCACATCGACCTTAATCGACTCATTTTCAAAAACGCTATAACCACCGAGCAGAGTCGCGATAGATGCTTTCAATGTAATATCAGCCTCGGTGCGTTCCGGGCGGCCGATAATATTTGCTGTACCACTGATATCCTGGTTTAAATCCATGTAGATTAAATCCCCGATCAGAGACCACTTCCCTTTGACTGCAGCGAGTTTCCCCATAAAGGCCAGATCGAGATTATCAAGAATGTCGTTGAAGGTGATTTCGAAGTCACCTCCTGCGACATCTTCCCCATTGATTGCAGGTGCCCACATATAAAGTTCACCAACGAACTGCCAGCTATCAGCAGCCGATTCGGTTTCCGCCGCGGCAGAAAGAACCGGTGCAGTAAAAACTGCCAGGACCAGGAGTGCAATGATGAAGTGTTTTAATTGTTGGCTCATAGTTTTCTCCTGACAAAAAGTAAAATCACAAGCCACACTGCTGCTTGATGTCAGCAATCTTCTTGTCGATCATTTTGTTGTATTTGCCGGTGGCGACCTTGAAATGCTCTCCCTCAGTCCCGGTAACGACATTAACCACCAGCCCGATCGGGACGATAGCGGTTACACCTGCTGCGATCTCTTTTCCAACATGGGCTTTTTCCGCCTGCAGGGATCGGATATCCCCTTCGGCCGTGGCGCAGTTGACAGGCTTGGCAAGATCCTGTTTCGCTTCCTTGCTCACCGGTGAGCAACCGACAATAATCAGCATGAGTACAACAATCAGGGTGATAGCTTTCATTGTTCTTCTCCTTTGGTTAGAGCGTCGGGTGAGTGGAACAACGAACGATCTTCTTTTCCCTCGGTATCAAGAAGATCCACCGAAAAAAGCGGCAGGTGAAGTTCATAGAGGCTGTTCAAAAGCCCTGGCCGAGGTTGGTGATGCGCATACCGTTCAACCGTTCGGACCAGCTCTCATCAAGAAAGCCTTTGACGCAGATTCGATAACTGGCCGGTGAGGTGAATTTCAGTTCAGCCCCTTCTTTTGTTCCAGTCATGTATTGGAACCTCCCTCATCTAACCCGCATTATTCACGACGACCTCGACTGCAACCGCCGATTGCACGCCATCTCGCGTCGTTCTCACTCCTTGCGACTCTACGCCCGTTCAAACGCAGAAAAATAGCGCGGCGGCGACAGGAGGCAGCGCAACCGCCGCACATCGACAACAGAACAGAAAACAGGTGTGGTTTTTCTCTCTGGTCTTATATTAGGAGATAACAACAGATTTTCTATCACCCAAGACGGGTGATAAAAGGGGGAGTTTTCTGGGCAGGAAAGGAGTTTTGCACGCTATACGTTGCTGAGGATACCGAGTTGAACAGCCTTGAGAATGGCATCACGCCGGCTGGTTGCATCGAGTTTTTTGTAGATATTTTTCAGGTGAGTTTTGACGGTTTCCGTGGAGACACAGAGTTGATCGGCAATCTCTTTGTCACGCAGACGTTGTTCCAATAAAAGCAGGATCTCGTATTCCCGGTTGGTCAGAATTTCCCGCCATTGGGCGAGATCATCGGAATGTGCCGTGATTGTCTCTGCACTTGAGACGGCTGTTGCGGAGTCAGGTTCTTCATCGCTGAAAGCGGCAAGGAGCCTGTTGCAGGTGTCAACGGCATGCCCCCTCTCCACCATGAGTTTCAGCAGCCCGGCCATCGGTGCGCCCAATTCGACGAAGGGCTGAACGACTCTACCTGGCGCAGACAGCTCGACCGCCTGCTGAAGCAGGGCCAGAGACTCCCCGGTTTGTCCACGCTTGTCGCAAGCCACGGCGAGAAGCGCCATGATGACGA
>CAMYNR010000099.1 GCA_947259715.1 uncultured Desulfuromonadales bacterium | reverse complement strand
ACATCCGATCATCATTGCCGGCTTCAGCTCCTTCGGCAGCACCCTGGGGCGTTTTCTGCGTGCCAACGGCGTCGAAGCGACCATCCTGGACAGCGACTCCGATCAGGTCGATCTGCTCCGCAGGATGGGCTTCAATGTCTTCTACGGTGACGCAACCCGGCTCGATATCCTCCATTCGGCAGGCGCTGACAGCGCCCGCATCCTGTTCATCGCCATCGACAACCCCTCAACGGTCAACACGCTGGTGACCACGGCCAAAAAACATTTTCCCAACCTGCAGATCATGGCGCGGGCCGGCAACAACCTCGATGCTCACGAACTCCTCGATCTGGGAGTCGACCATATTTACCGCGATTTTCTACAGACGTCGGTACGGGCGGGGGTGGATGTTTTGTCAAGCCTGGGATTCCGGCGGTTCAGCGCAACCCGGGCTGGCCAGGACTTCATGAAGTATGATGAGGCCGCAATGCACCATCTTGCTCCCCATCGCCACGATGAGAGCAGTTATATCTCCAATACCAAAGAACAGATTCTGCTGCAGGAGCAGTTGCTGGCCAGCGACCGCGCCATCAACCATGCCCAGAATGACCATGCCTGGGACTCGGCCAGCCCTGTAACGGCAGCGACGGAGAAGCATGACAATCCGCCGTCTGGCAGCCGCCCGGCTGCAGACGGTTAACGGTGCATGGGGCTTTTCGGCAGGGCAAACCCTGCCCCCCTTTGTTGGAGTCCCCACTGCGCAACCAAGAGCAAAAGGGTGAAGCGGACAGTCGAATGAAATAGTGGGAGGGGAAAGTCTGACCCCGGTGCGATGTGGAATGACATTTGCTTAATAGTGTCTGCAGGTTGCACCCGTTAGATTAAACCCTGAACCCTACATCTAACCAACGAAGGATGGATATGTCTGAAATTCTGATTGTTTACGCTACCACCGATGGTCACACACGGAAGATCTGCGAGCGTTTGCAGCGGGTGATCGAGCAGCAGGGCCGCCAGGTTCAGTTGCTTCGAGTTGACCAACCGCAGCCCGATTTGACCCAGTTCGACAAGATCGTCGTCGGGGGGAGTATCCGCTACGGCAAGCACAGTAAGCTGATCTATGATTTTGTGAAAAAGAACCAGAAGCTTCTGGAGAGTAAGCCGAATGCCTTTTTTTCGGTCAACGTCGTGGCCCGCAAGCCGGAAAAGAGTCAGCCTGACACGAATCCGTATTTAAAGAAGTTTCTTGGCCAGATCGCCTGGAAGCCGAAGCAGCTGGCCGTTTTCGGCGGCAACCTCGATTATCCGAATTGCCGCTATCTGGACCGCCAGATGATCCGTTTGATCATGTGGATGACCAAGGGGCCGACCGATCCTGCAACCGTGGTGGACTATACCGATTGGGACCAGGTGGAGTCTTTCGGGCGATTGGTCGGCGACATGCAGGGGGAATGACGACCTTATCGGCAGGGGCCCTTGCCCGCTGGCCATAAATGGCTCAAAGTTTTCCTGCCCCGGTCGCTTTTTGCCTGGCACAAAAACAACGATGACGGATATCGTCGCGAGGTTTCCGGTTGATTTTACTCTTCCGGTTTTTTCGAGCTGTTTGCGGGCTCAGGAATTTCTTCCTGTCCATGACGAACTTTGGTCGTCTGCTCGAAATTTTCTCGTCGGCGCTTCCGTCATCGTTTGATTTTACTCTAACGCACGTTGGGGGTATGTCAAGGGAAGGTTCTTGGGTGGTTCGGGTAGTTCGGGTAGTTCGGGGTCGGACCAAGGGGCGATTCTACTCGTAAGTGCACCACCTTAGAAGTGGCCTGAAAAGAAGGGCATGATGGGCAAAGACCTGTTCGTGCTATTGGGGGTTTTCATCAGCGGCGTGAAGTGACGTTTGTACAGGTTTGATTTTACCATCTTCAATTGTCAATTTTCTTTCAGCAAGTCCCCATTCTATTGATTTCCGCATTACCCCTTTTTTGATGGGGACATAGTCCTCTATATCAAACCCTGAAAGATCGAAGTTTCTTAATTTTTTTGCTGCTTCAAAAAATCTCCTGGACTTTAGGAATCTCACAGCCCCACCGAGGAAAAACCCAACGCAAAACACTCCCGATACTATCGCCAGAAACCCAACATTCGATATATCAACAAAGTCTAGTATCAAATAAACAAATAAAAATATTAATATAGAAATAAAAAACCACAAAAACGCCGATTTTTTTATTTCCCGACCTCTCTCCTCATAAAAAATAGCATTGTTATTTATTGATAACACGTCAATGTCATTTTTATTGTCTTCACAGAAGCATTGGCCAAGGCCAGAGTTCCATAAGCTTATTAATTCGTCATTGGGTATGTTCTTAATGGTTTTGGAATCGATATTCTTCATTTCTTTACGAATTCTTTAATATATTTAGATATATAGGTGGCCAAAGTCATCTTGTCGGTAACTAAGAGGCCGCGAGCCTTCCGGTGTTTCAGCTGTTTGTAGCCGGTGGGAATCTTCGATCGCCGAGGTCTTCACTGCCTCCCACCGTGTCTCCAGATCGAGGTTCAACCCAAGGGATTTTACCTGCTGGTGCCGCTACCCTGAAGTGTGACCCGATTGTGGCCTATAATCGAATCACCGGCAAGGAGATTCTATCCAGCGATTCTCTCTCGACAGGTCAAAAGTTGAAGCTTCCTCCCGGCCGGCCATCCTGTTCCAAGGCAGGATGCCGGCTTACTGAAAGCCGCAACTCAAACCATTGACACAAACTGCTTTCGGTCGTTGTCAATAAAGATGTCGCATTTTCTAAGCGGCTTTTTCTGTCTTTACCGCCTGACTTTGAGGCGATTTTTTCGGGTTGAGGGTGACCTCCTCTGGCCGGGACCAGTTTCGGATATTGCCTGACCACCTCTCGGGGTTTCTCCTCTTCGCCACGGCATAGACTTCCGCTCGTTGGCTGAGCAGGGCGACATCCTCGCCACGGTGGCGTTGCCCTGGCGTTACGAATTTCAGGGCACTGTGCCGGTGATCTTCGTTGTACCATTCTTTGAACCCGGCGACCCACTGACGTGCCTCCTCCAATGAGTCGAAAGGCTTCTCCGGAAAGCATGGGCGGTATTTCAGGGTCTTGAAAAGGGCCTCCGAGTAAGGGTTGTCATTACTGACCGAGGGGCGACTGAAAGAGGGCGTTACGCCGAGCTTCTGCAAGGTTCCCAGCATGGTG
>CAMYNR010000098.1 GCA_947259715.1 uncultured Desulfuromonadales bacterium | reverse complement strand
AGTGCATCAAGGCCAGCCACATCTTCAACCTGCTTGATGCGCGCGGGGTAATTTCCGTGACCGAGCGCCAGGCCTATATTTTGCGCGTGCGCGATCTCACCAAGGCCTGTTGCACCGCATGGCTAAGAACCGAAGCAGGAGGAGCAGGACAATGACCGAAGCTGGATCATCCCTTGTCATCGAGGATTTCGGGGCCGTGACGATCGGCATCATCGTCTTCTTCACCGGCGCCTTCCTGACGCGGCGTATTTCGTTCCTGCGCGATTACAATATCCCGGAGCCGGTCAGCGGCGGGCTGATTGCGGCGCTGGTGCTGCTCGTGATCTATCTGGTATTCGACACGGCTGTTTCCTATGCGCTCGAGACCCGCGACAAGCTGCTTGTCTATTTCTTCACCGCGATCGGCCTCAACGCCCGTTTCGACGATCTGGTGAAAGGGGGCAGGCCGCTCGCCATCCTGCTCGCTCTGACGCTCGCCTTCATGGTGATCCAGAATCTGGTGGGCCTGATCGGCACCAGCCTGTTCGGGATGCCCCGCGAGGTACGCGTGCTGGCCGGCACCGCATCGCTGATCGGCGGTCATGGAACGAACATCGCCTGGGCGCCTGAAATTGCCGAAAAACACAGCGTCGGGAACGCACTGGAAATTGGTATCGCCTGCGCCACATTCGGCCTGATTCTCGCCAGCCTGATCGGCGGGCCGATCGCCAAATTCCTGATCGAAAGGAATGCGCTCGAAGCGGATCCCGAGGCAAAACCGGTTGTTGGTTTGAAGGAGACCGGAGAAAGCAAGCCGGACATCAACCACGTCAATCTGATGGCCGCGCTGCTGGCGCTGCACGTCGCGATTATCCTCGGGTATTTCGCCCACCAGGGACTGGAGGAATTTGGTCTCAAGCTGCCGCTGTTCGTGCCCTGCCTGATCATGGCCATCATCCTGTCGAACCTGCAGCCCTTGCTGTTCCCGAAAATGCCCTGGCCGGCACGCACGCCCGCACTCGCCCTCATTTCCGATTATGCGCTCAGCATCTTCCTCGCCATGTCGCTCATGAGCATGCAGTTGTGGACGCTCGCCGGGCTGGGCGGGCCGCTCCTCGGCATTCTGGCCCTGCAGGCGATTGTCGCCTTCCTGTTCATCGTGTTCGTGCTGTTTCGCGCCATGGGCAGCAATTATGAGGCAGCCGTGCTGAGCGCCGGGTTCGGCGGCTTCACGCTCGGCGCGACGCCGACCGCGCTGGCCAACATGGGGGCGGTGACCAAGAAATACGGGCCCGCACCAACGGCCTTTCTCATACTCCCGCTGGTCTCGGCGTTTTTCGTCGATCTGGCCAATGCCTTCATCATCGGGTTTTTCCTTGGGATCTAGTGTTTGCCATGGCTGAACTGCTGCTTGAAATCTTCTCCGAGGAAATACCGGCCGGCATGCAGGCGCGCGCAGGCCATGATCTGCAGCGTCTTGTCTGCGACGGGCTGAAGGAAGCAGGGATAGAGTTCAAGGACGCGAAGAATTTTGCCGGGCCGCGGCGCCTGACGCTGGTGATCGAGGGCCTGCCGGAAAAATCTCCGGATATCAGCGAGGAGCGCAAGGGCCCGCGCGTCGGCGCACCCGACAAGGCGGTTCAAGGTTTTCTGCGCGGCGCCGGGCTCTCCTCCATTGATGAGGCCGAAATCGTGTCCGACGAGAAGAAGGGTGATTTCTATGTCGCCCGGATCGAGAAGCCCGGACGAGCGACTGCGGACATCGTCGCGGAGGTCGTTCCGCTAGTGATCCGGCAGTTCCCCTGGCCGAAGTCGCAGCGCTGGGGCGCGGGCAGGCTCAGATGGGTACGGCCGCTGCATTCGATCCTCTGCCTGCTGGACGGGAAAACGGTTCCCTTCGACGTCGACGGCATCGCCAGCGGAAACGAGACCCGAGGCCACCGCTTCATGGCGCCCGGCAGCTTCACCGTCAAAGATTTTGCCGACTACGAGACGAAACTGCGGGAAGCGCATGTGATCCTCGATGCGGCCGAGCGGCAGAAGATCATCCTTGACGGCGCCTGCGCCGCGGCCAAGGAAGCCGCGCTGGAGCTGGTCGAGGACGAGGCGCTGCTGACGGAGGCGGCCGGCCTCGTCGAATGGCCGGTAGTGCTGATGGGGGCCTTCGACGAGGCGTTTCTGGACGTGCCACCGGAGGTGATCATCACGGCGATCAGGAAGCACCAGAAATGTTTCTCGCTAAAAGAGGCGAGGAACGCCGGAGGCGAGACCGGGAAGAAAAAGGAAATTGACGGGGGGTCGGGCAAGCTGGCGAGCAGGTTTATTCTCGTCTCCAACCTGATCGCGGAGGACGGCGGAAAGGCCATCATCGACGGCAACGAGCGCGTCATCCGTGCCAGGCTGTCGGATGCCAAATTCTTCTGGGATCAGGATCGCCAGCATACGCTCGAAAGCCGGCTGCCCAGGCTCAACGAGCTGATCTTTCACGAAAAGCTCGGCACGGTGCACGACAAGGCGCATGCCATCGCACGGCTGGCGATGGATCTGTCGGAAGCGGTGCCGGGCGCCGACAAGAAACACTGCGAGCAGGCGGCAATCCTGGCCAAGGGCGATCTGGTCACCGACATGGTCGGCGAATTCCCCGATTTGCAGGGACTCATGGGGCGTTACTGCGCGCTCAATGACGGCTTGCCGGAGGATGTGGCGGCGGCAATAGCGGAACACTATTCACCGTTGGGGCCGACGGATGCGGTTCCCACCACTTCCGTCGCCATCGTCACGGCGCTCTGCGACAAGCTATACAGCCTTGTGGGCTTCTTCGGTATCGATGAGCGCCCGACCGGATCGCGCGATCCCTATGCGCTCCGCCGCGCCGCTCTCGGGGTCATCCGGATCGTGCTGGAGAACGAATTGCGGCTGAACCTGACCAGGTGGTTCACGCGCACCGCCGAGGTCTATCGCGACATCGGCGAGAATGTACTCAAGAACTGGACGAGCGCGTATGACGTGAATGCAGAGCTGCTCGCCTTCTTCGCCGACCGTCTCAAGGTCTATCTGCGCGACCGGGGTGCGCGGCACGATCTCATAGATGCGGTATTCAGCCTTGGCGGCCAGGACGATCTTCTCATGATTGTTGCCCGCGTCGAAGCGCTCGGGACGTTCCTTGAGACCGACGACGGCGCCAACCTGCTGATTGGTGTCAAACGCGCCGTGAACATCCTTCGCATCGAAGAG
>CAMYNR010000097.1 GCA_947259715.1 uncultured Desulfuromonadales bacterium | reverse complement strand
CGTTCCAGCATGGTAGAGCAGGGTCACCAGGGTCGAACTCTTCGCCCCGGTATCCTCGGTCTGGACATGAAAGCCTGCTCCGCGATAGCTGATATTGTGATTGAAACCGACGATCATTGATTATCCTCAGAAAATTCTAAAAGAAGATAGCATAGGCCGCGAAATGGCGCAACAAGTCTCTTAAGCAACTGAAATAAATAAACTTTACTAGCTACGCGAAATGACAAAACCGCTGAAATGACCTTAAAAAATGGAACTATGACCAAAAAAAGGTTTGTAACGCAGAGACGGAGAGGTCGCAGAGTTCGCAGAGAAAAACCCAACCTCTCCGCCTCTCCATTCTCTGCGCCTCCGCGTTCAATAAGGGGTTTTGCGACCTTCTTTTTGTTTATAGTTGCATTAAAGATTAACCGCTTAGCTGCGCTGCATTAATTCTTTAATCTTTGCGACCGCCTCCAGGGCATCGGCCGCATAAAGGTCGGCGCCGATCTCTTCGGCATAATCCTGGGTGACCACAGCGCCGCCAACCATGGTAAACACCTTGACCCCGGCCTGGTGCAGGGCAGCGACACTGACCTGCATCTGCTGCAAAGTGGTGGTCATCAGCGCCGACAACCCGACGGCATCGACCTGCTGCGCTTTGGCCTGTTCGATGATTTTCGCCGCGGGAACATTCTTTCCCAGGTCGATGACTTCGAAGCCATGGTTTTCCAGCAGAGTGCAGACGATATTCTTGCCGATATCGTGGATATCCCCCTCGACCGTGGCCATAAGAATTTTGCCGAGGGATTCCAACTGCTGGCCGCGGATCTCCTCTTTCAACCGCTTGAAGCCGGTTTGCATGGTTTCGGCGGAGAGCATCACCTGGGGCAGAAAAATTTGATTTTTACCAAATCGCTTGCCGACCTCTTCCAATCCGGGCAGCAGCCCTTCATTGCTGATCTGCAGCGGCTCAAGACCTTCGTCTAGCGCGG
Organism: uncultured Desulfuromonadales bacterium; assembly: GCA_947259715.1. Classification (GTDB taxonomy): domain Bacteria; phylum Desulfobacterota; class Desulfuromonadia; order Desulfuromonadales; family Geopsychrobacteraceae; genus Malonomonas. The sequence continues at coordinate 53,681 of CAMYNR010000097.1, read as the reverse complement.
CTTCGATCAGGGCGACGATGCCATCCTGATCGCCTTCAATGATCGCCCGGGTCAGCTGTTCCCGGATCGGCAGCTTAGCAGCTGCGACGGCCGGAGCGGGTGCCGCAGCAGAAACCTGCTGGCCATAGTGGGCAATATAGTCTTCGGCGCGTTGATCCTGGCCAAGCAGAACCCTGGCGGCGCGCAGGGCGTCCATCATCCGCTCCTCTTTGGGGTTGATGATCGCCGCCTTCAAGCCGGCTTCGAGGGCCAGGGCAAAAAAGACCGAGGAGAGCACCGGCCGGGTCGGCAGGCCGAAGGAGATATTGCTGACCCCGAGCACCGTCGCCAGGCCCAATTCATCCCGCACCAGGCGCAGCGCCTGCAGGGTCTCCAGGGCCCGCTTCTGCTCGGCGGAGACGGTCAGGGTCAGGCAGTCGATAAGCACATCCTCGCGGGCGATCCCGGCGGCGAGCGCGGCGTCGAGGATAATTTTGGCGACGGCCAGCCGATCTTCGCCGGTTTCGGGAATCCCCTGACCATCGAGGGCCAGACCGATCACCGCCGCACCATATTTTTTCGCCAGCGGCAGGATCGCCTTGAGGCTCTTCCCCTCGCCGGAAACCGAGTTGATCAGGACCTTGCCATCGGCCGCCTTGAGCCCCCGCTCCAGCGCAACCGGATCGGAGGAATCAAGCACCAGCGGCGCACCGGCAACCCCGCTGATAGCGAATACCGCTCTTTCCAGCGCCAGCGGTTCATCCACCCCGGGCGCGCCGCAGTTGACATCGAGCAGCTCCGCTCCAGCGGCGACCTGCTGCTGGGCCTCACTGCGGATGTAGGCGGTTTTGCCTTCGCGCAGTTCAGCGCTGTAAGTTTTTTTTCCGGTCGGGTTGATCCGCTCGCCGATTACCCGACAGGGTGCCTCGCCGCCAACTTCGACCGCCTGGGTTCGACTGGAGAGAAAGCAGCGCCGGGTTGCCGGTTGCCAGCGCTGGTCAAATGCACCCAAGGCATGCTGCATGGCCTGAATATGCGCCGGCGTGGTGCCGCAGCAGCCGCCGATGACCCGCACCCCCAAAGCGATCAACCGTTCATGATAGGCGGTCATCTCTTCCGGAGTGCCGGGAAAGATGGTCTCCCCGTCGCGCAGAACCGGCAGGCCGGCATTCGCCTGGGCGATCAGCGGCCGATTGGTCACGTTGCGCATCCTTGCCAGAATCTCGTAGATGCCATCGATTCCCAGGCCGCAATTGGAGCCGAGCACGTCAACCCCTAAGCCATCCAGGGTCACGGCTGCGGCCTCCGGCGTGGTGCCAAGCACCGTGCGGCCGCCATCATCGAAGGTCAGCAGCGCCAGCAGCGGCAGCTCACTGTGCTGTTTGGCGGCGATCACCGCGGCGCGCAGCTCGCGGATATCGAGAAAGGTCTCGAAGGTGATCAGGTCTGCGCCGGCAGCGACGAAGGCTTCGACCTGCTCGCGGAAGATCTCCACCATCTCGTCGAAACCAGCATCACCGACCGGCTCGACAAAGCGCCCGGTCGGCCCGATCGAGGCGGCGACAAAGGTCTCCGCCCCCGCCACCCGGCGGGCAATCTCGACGCCGGCGACATTGATTTCATGCAAGCGGTCCTGCAGCCCGTAATGGGCCAGCTTGGGGCGGCTGCCGCCAAAGGTATTGGTGACGATAATATCAGCGCCGGCGGCGACATATTCGGCATGCACCGCTGCCACCACCTCCGGCTGTTCCAGGTTCATCGCTTCAGGCGAGGCGCCGGCGGCCAGACCGCGCTCCTGCAGCATGGTGCCCATGGCACCGTCCAACACCAGCACCCGCTCATTCAGAGCCTGCAAAAATTTACTCATAAGATTCAATCCTGTTCTTTTTGTTGCGCTTTTCGTGTTTAAAAATACCGAGCGTTTAAAGGCGTGTTAGCCACCACCAAAAGTAGGCGCTCTTAGGCGAGACACCAAGAGCACAAAGAAAATCAAGGGCTTTAATGCAGAAAAACAAAAATCTTAAGGAGTTAAAGCTGTTTCTTATTGGTTTTACCCCAGAAAAGATCTTAAGGCTTTCTCTGCGAACTCAGTGTCTCTCCGTTAATGTTTTTCTTGGTGTCCTTGGTGACTTGGTGGCTAAACAATTTTTAGGTTTTATTTTTCTGGCTGCGTGCCAAGTTCGGGAGGATGGCTGTAGCTGAAATCGGCGTAGATCGGCTGATCGATGCGGACGTGGCCCTTGAGGGTCTGCAGCGGCTCACCCTCAACCAGGATCTGCACCTGCCGCAGGTAGGAGAAATTCCCCACCAGGCTGTTGGTTAAACTGTAGACTGTCAGCAGCTCTGACAGACTGCCGCCGGGATGCTGATCGACCAGCTGGCGGGTAAAATCGACCCGCACCAGATCGTTCTCCAACTCGACGGAGAGGATCCGGGCCTGCGTTGGAAGGACCGGCTGGTGCCCCGCTTGAGAACCTTTGACCAGTTCGCTGAGCAGGGAGATGATACATTCACGGTCATCTTCGCAGCCAGCGATCTGGCGTCCCTCTGAAACCAGATAAGTCCCTTGGCTGTCGGCAAAAAACAGTTCAACATCGCGGGGCAGCAGTTCCGGCTCCACCAGAATCGGAACACGTTGCTCCGGCTGACGGGCCTCCTTGAGAAAATAACCGATTCCGTAGCCGGCCAGAACGCCGACCACCACCAGGCCAAGGATATAGATAGTCACTTTTTTCATAAGTATCCTTTTTTACTTCGACTCTAAACCCTAAAGGCGGCTAGCCACCAAGAGACCAAGGCCACCTGGAAAAGTTATTTAACGCAGAAACGCGGAGTTCACAGAGAAAGGCAATAATCTTTTTGCTTTTAGATTTAAGCAAAAAATCCGCTTTTTGATCTTGCTCTTCTCTGCATCTCTACGCCTCTGCGTTAATGCTTTTGATTTTCCTTGGTGCTCTTGGTGTCTTGGTGGCAACAGCCTATATTTCGGTTTACTGGGCCGTATTGTAATGTATATGGCCGGCCGCTTCAGCCGATCCGGACCTGCTTGACCTGGCCCAGTTCATCGCCGAGAAATGCGCGGCCGACGCGTTCAAAGCGGGTCGGCACATCGGTGACAAAAAACGCCCGGTGGCCGCCATGCTCGGGCCGCGCCAGCCCCTGCTGCTGAAACAGTTCAGCCACCCGCAAGGCGGTCTCTTCCGCCGAATCGACCAGCTGAACATCCGCGCCGAGCACCTGCTGCAGGGTGTTGCGCAACAGAGGATAATGGGTGCAGCCCAGCACCAGGGTATCGATTTGCGCGGCAATCAAAGGCTGCAGGTACTCCTGCGCCGTCAGCCGGGCCACCTCATGCTCCGCCCAGCCCTCTTCGGCCAGGGGAACAAACAGCGGGCAGGCCTGGGAAACAACCTGCGCCGCAGGCAGCAACTCGCGGATCGCTTCTGCATAACGGCCGCTGTTGATCGTCCCTTCGGTGCCGATCACACCGATCCGACCGTTCAAGCTGCGTGCTGCCCGGCGGGCGCCCGGTTCGATCACACCGATGACCGGCAGCTGAAAACGTTGCCGCAGCTTCGGCAAGGCCACCGCCGAGGCGGTATTACAAGCCACCACCAGCAGCTTGACCCCCTGATCGACCAGAAAGGCTGCTGATTCCAGAGCGTACTGCTCAACCGTCGCCGCGCTCTTGGTTCCATAAGGCACCCGGGCGGTGTCGCCAAGATAGAGCAGGTCCTCACCTGGCAACAACTGCATAATCTCTTTAAAAACGGTCAGCCCGCCGACCCCGGAATCGAAGATTCCGATAGCACGATGCAGCACATAGACTCCAAAACAAAAACCTGAAACTCGCCCCTTTGGGCGATTAAAAATTCTGCGGTCCGAATGGTGTCAGGCCGGCAGAAAACCGCCGCAGAGACACCCCATAAGCGCCCACAGGGGAAGGGAGTCATCCTATTGAAGGGCTTGGGTAAAGTCAAGATTTACAGGCTTTTAGCACTTTTTCTCGCGGGCAAAATCTGTTAGGCTGCGAGAAATGATTTATCAGTTTTTGCTCATGTTGCCAAGATAAGGAGGATGATCATGGGCTGGTCAGATGTTATGGACTTTATCGACAGATTCCGTACCGACCAGATTATGCAGCAACTGCAGGCCTGGAATATCGCCGACCTGAACTCCAACCCCTGGTTCCTTGGCAGCTTCGCCGCTGCAGTAGTTATCACCTACCTGATCGGCTGGCGGGCGATCTCCGCCTTTCTGGTCGGCATCGGCGGCTTCGCCCTGGCGCTTTCCTACACCCTGGCCAAAGGAACGGGAACCGAAGGGATCCAAGGCGGTGGCCTCTATGTCATCATCGGCGGCGGTGCTGCAGCGATCGGCCTGTTCATCTACCTTCTGTTTATTAAATCGGAATAGCGGGATTGACCCCGCCCGCTGCTCTATAGCAGTATGGTTCGAATACAACTGAGCTTTTTCTGTGCAGAGAAAGCTTTCTGCCGGACTGGAGTGCGCCAATGAAAAAAAGGGATATCCTGCTGCTGTTGGGAGGGCTGGCAATTATCGGCTTCCTGTGGATGGCCCCCGAAGAGACCACCAAGCGGGTGCCGAAAAACGAAACCCACCAGAAAATGTATGAAGTCTTTAACAGTGAAGGGAAAAAGGCCGCCGGAGAACTCTGCCAGGAATGCCATAATGCTGATGGCGTCCCCTTCGCCGAAGACCATCCCGCCAAATACCGCTGTTTGTTCTGCCATAAGCTGGAGCAGTAGGTCGCAAACCTGTAATGATTAAACAGGAACCCAATTCACTCATATGAATTAGAATCGGCCCAACTGGAAAAATCTGGTTGGGCCGTCAAATATCTTCCCTGTTGAAAATAAAAATCTGGATATGCACTTCGCTCCACTGGCCAGGAATCGGGCTCAGATGTCCCATTGCAAGGGTGTCTGTCGCCTGGATGAAGACAGTCAAGCCCCAGGGATGGGTTCATGCGTCCCTGGAAATAGGACATCTGAGCCCGGTTCGCCGATTCGTTTAACGAAGTGCATATCCAGAAATAAAAATTCAATAATCCGAGGCTTGCCCACTTTGACTTAAGAAGTTACATAGACCATAGCCAAGATACCGATTTCCACCACGGCAATTATATGGTTCCGCTCTCCGGCAACTACTGCTAGAATATCCCTATTAAAACCCCCTTAGGTCCATGCAAGGAGTACCCATGGGCAGCAAAAAAAAAGAGCATATTTTAGCGTTCCTCCGGGAGCATAAAGCTGAACTCCAGGCACTTTATGGCGTTACCCGCCTGGGACTGGTCGGCAGTTGCGCCCGTGATGAAGCTGGTCCGCAGAGTGACATCGACCTGATCGTCAGCCTGCAAAGCGACAATACCTTTCGCAGCTTCTTCGGCCTGCTGCATTACCTGCAGGACAACCTTGATGAACATATCGACCTTGCGACCGAAGAAAGCCTGAAGCCGCTGGTCAAGGATGCAATCATGCAGGATGTCCACTATGTATAAACGCGACATCCGCCTTTATCTGGACGACATCGATGAAGCGATTGCCGCCATCGAAGACTACACTGCCGGAATCAGCTTTGATGATTTTGTCAACGACCGAAAAACCTACTCGGCAACCTTGCGCGAGTTCATCGTGATCGGCGAAGCGATCAGCAACATCCCCGATCAGATCAAAGATAAAGCCCCATCGATTACATGGCGTCTGATTAAAGATTTTCGTAACTTCATCGTCCACGAATATTTTGGCGTTGATACCAAGATTGTCTGGGATGCCGTACAGTACGAGCTGCCAATCTTAAAAACCGAGCTCGCTTGCTTACGCCAAAAGCTGTAAAGCTGAATTATACCCCCCTACCACATCAGGCGCCCCCTGTCTCTTCGCATTGATCATTGGCTATTGATGAGCGAAAGATAGACGCAGCCTGCCTTGGATAATTCAGCGAGTCTAACCCATGATGGCTAAATGCCATAAAAATATCATAAGACTTGAAAATTTTGCCCAGGCTGGAAAAAAATCGCAGAGCGGCATTGTCTTGCCAGACTGTGCTGGCAGACCTAAAAATACCCGCACTACTGCCCGTTGACCGACAGCTCAGGGCTGGTTGATTGCCCGCAACGGCAAGGCAAAGCCGAAGTCCACCAAGATCTCGCCTGCTTCCTCACTGAAAAGATAGTTGAAAAACGCCTCTGCGGCAGGGTTCTTTCGGCCCGTCACCGTCAAGGCGGCCGGATAAACGACCCGCGAATGAAGCTCCTGCGGGACACTGAAAAGAACTTTCGCCTGGCGGGCGAGTAAGGCGTCGGTGCGGTACACAAAAGCGCCATCCACTTCGCCGCGCTCGGCATAGAGCAGAGCCTGGCGGACATCCTTGGCCAGAACCAGCTTTTTTCCAGCCTGCAACTGCTCATAAATCCCAGCTGAGACCAAGGCCTGTTCGGCATAGCTCCCGGCGGGAACAGATCTGGGGCTGCCGAGAGCGATTGACTGCAAGGCAGGCAGATCCTTCAAGGATGCTGCAGCTGTTGCTGGCCAACCGACAAAGACCAGGCTGTTATGCGCCAGAACCTTCGCCCCATCTGCCGCCAGCAGGCCCTGCTCCTGAAGATAGTCCATCCATTTCGGATTGGCGGAAATATAGAGATCAACCGGGGCCCCGGCCAGAACCTGCTTCGCCAGCGAGCCGGAGGAGGCGAAGTTGGTGACCAGGGTGATGTCTGCCTGGCGTTGCTGATAGCTGGCAGCCAACTCTTTGACCACCTCGCTCAAGCTGGCGGCTGCGGATAGACGAATTTCGGCCGCCGCAGTCGGAAGCGCCACAGCCAGCAGCAGGAATATCAGTATCAATAATCGGTTCATGTTCTTCTGCTTTGGCCAGAATCGTTACGGGGGACTCAAGAACAGGTGCCTTGCTCTTCCTTCTCCGACACCTTCCTGGCCTTGTTTTTAGCATAAGTTATGCCAAGCTCCAAAAGCCGCTGTTCAGTTATTTTCACCGAGGAAAAAGAATGCAACTGCAAAAAAACTAGGCAGAAACTGATATATTACTCAGAACCTATGGGAGGATTTTTCGTTAACGGAGCAAGGCCGGAAGGAATGGAAAATCGATCTGCTTTGAGCGCAAAAAAAGAGTGTCCCAGAAATTTTCATTTTTACCTTCCCCACCAGAAGCTCTAACAATCCCCCTTCTTCCACCTAAACCCCCTCGCCTTTTTATCCCGAACGAGAAAAAAGCACACTGAGGCGCCTCCCAAGACTAGCAAATTATCCCGATCAGTAACATTTTCTTGACGGAGACATAAAAAGCAGATATTTTTCACGAACGGGATATTATCCTATGCATGAGAGGATGCGATGCTGACCGACCCTTCCAACCTGACTCCAATTCACGATACGGCTGAACTAGGCAAAATTCTGCGCACCAAAAGAAAAGCGCAAAACCTGACTCAGGGGGAGGTGGCCGAGCATTGTGGACTGAGCCTGAGATTTGTTTCGGAGGTCGAGCGGGGCAAACCGACGGCAGAAATCGGCAAAGTTCTCTATCTCCTCACTGCGGTTGGCGTCGACCTGTTCGCGGATCCCAGGGATTAAGCGATGGGTGAGCTTCTGTGCGTCTACCGAGGAGAAACTGAGGTCGGCAAACTCCACAAGGAGGACGCGGAAAGCTACCGTTTTCGCTATTCAGCAGATTACTTGCAGGGCCCGACAGCCCGCCCCTTATCCCTCAGTCTACCGCTCAGTCTGGAAGCGTTCTCCGCATCAGCCAGCCGGGCCTTTTTCGCCAACCTGCTTCCCGAGGGGCAACTGCGCGATTATTACGCCCATAAGTTTCGCGTATCACCGGAGGACGATTTCTCTCTGCTTAAAGCTCTAGGCGGCGACTGCGCCGGAGCGGTATCGCTTTTTTCTCCGGAATTTGTCCCGTCCGCCGTAGCAGTTAAGCCAAAGTATCGGCCCCTGAGCGCAACCGAGCAGGAACAGTTGTTGGATGAAGCCTATGTGATGGACCCCGCATTTTTGGGAAGGGAGGAACGGATTCGGCTCTCCCTGGCAGGGATGCAGGACAAGCTGCCGATCGCTATCGTTGACGGACAACTCTGTCTGCCACTCGACGGTGCTCCGAGCAGCCACATTTTGAAACCGCAGAACCAGCGCTTCCCCAGCCTGGTGGAAAACGAATGCTTCTGCATGAGCCTGGCAGGTGAAATGGGCCTGGAGGTCCCCGCCTCGTCCATCCTGCAGGTCGGCGCAGGCGCCTACCTTGTGGCCCGTTATGATCGGACGACCGATGGCCAGGGGAAGATCATCCGCCTGCATCAGGAAGATTTCTGCCAGGCTCTCGGACTGCCGCCACGCCTGAAGTACGAAATCAGTGGCGGCCCCGGCCACGCAGAATGCTTTCAATTGATGACCCGCTGCAAGAATCCGTTGGCCGACCGGATCAGGCTGTTACAACTGACCTTTTTCAATCTGCTGATCGGCAACGCCGATGCTCACGCCAAGAATTTATCCCTCCTCTATGGCTCAAGCCAGCACCCATCATTGGCCCCCGGTTACGATCTGGTCTGCACCGCGGTTTACGATCGGGTCGAAAGCGAGTTAGCGATGAAGATCGGCAGCGCTGTCCATCCGCGAGACATCCGCTACGAAGACTGGCAGGAGTTTGCCGGACAGATCGGCGGGTCGGGAAAAGCGGTCTTCACCCCGCTCAGAAAGATGGCTGAAACGCTGCCCGGCACGGCGACAAGGGTCGCCAGGCGGATGGCAAACCGCTACGGGGAAAATTCCATTTATGCGGAAATCGTCGAAAAAATCAGCGAGCGCGCTGCAGCAACCTTGCGTTGCACAGCGGTTTAATGCAAACCGGACAAGGCCTCATTGGCAAAGCGCTCATGCGCTTAGATCCCGCGCAGCTGCACCTTCTTCACAAACGGCTTCGCCAGGGCGGCAAACTCCTGAAGCCGCGCCGCCGGATAGGCTTCGCGCTGCTGCCAGTCCGGCTCGAGGGCATGGCCCGGAACATACTGCTGCAACACCCAGAGCGGCGCTCCCCGTAAAAGCTCACCGATAGCTTGGATCTCCTGCTCGCCAACCAGCTCAGGCACGCAGGTGGTGCGGAACTCAACCTCACAGCTGGCCTGCTTGGCCAGTTCGATGGTACGGCGCAGCTTTTCGGCCTGGACCGGTTGGCTGTGCAGTTCCTGGTAGCGGGGCAGCGAAGTCTTGATGTCGATGGCCAGGTAATCGATCAGCTCTTCGGCCAGCAATCTCTCCAACACCTGCGGTAGCAGGCCGTTGCTGTCCAGCTTGACCTGAAACCCTTCCTGGTTAAGCCGACGTAAAAATGCCGGCAGACCGGCATCGAGGGTCGGTTCTCCGCCCGATATCACAACCCCGTCGATAAACGTTTTCCGTTCGCGCAGGTCTGCCAGCAACTGGTCAAGGGGAAAATCAGGGTAAGCCTCCGGCTCGATCACCAAACCGGGGTTATGGCAGAAAGGACAGGTCAGGTTGCAGCCGCCGGTAAACAGCAGTGAGGCAACCCGACCTGGAAAGTCGAGCAGGCTGGTCCCCTGAAATCCCTTAATTCTAAGGTGGCTCAGCTTTGCTGCTCCTTGCCCTGCAGACTGTATTCGGAGCGGTCTTTGAACTCTTCCTTCTTGCCGCGGTTCCATTGCTGCACGGGCCGGAAAAAACCACAAACCCTCGAATAAACCTCGGTCTTCTCGTTACATTTGGTCGCCATAAAAACTCTCCTCAGAATTCAGTAACAGATAAATCAGGCCGCCTGCCCGGGATGGTGATGGGGACAGGCGAAATGTTCCCCGGAGATGTAGCCATGCTCCGGGCAGATGGTAAAGGTCGGGCTCAGAGTGAAATAGGGCAGATGGAAATTTTCCGCAATCCGCCGTACCAGCAACCGGGCGCTGCGCCAGTCCTCCAGCCGCTCGCCGAGAAAGCCGTGGAAAACGGTGCCGCCGGTGTAGCGGGTCTGCAGGCCATCCTGGTGCTGCAGCGCGGCGAAAATATCCTCGGTGGTACCGACCGGCAGTTGGGTTGAATTGGTGTAGTAGGGCTCGTCGCTGCCGGCGGTGATGATCTCTGGATAACGCTGGCGGTCGCGGCTGGCCAGGCGGAAGCTGGTGCCTTCGGCCGGGGTTGCCTCCAGATTGTAGAGATGGCCGGTCTGTTCCTGAAAGCTCTCCAGCTGCTTGCGCATGAAGTCGAGGGTCGCCTTGGCCAGCGACTGCCCCTCCTCGGAGTCGATTCCGGTGCCAAGCAGGTTCTGGCAGGCTTCGTTCATGCCGATCAGGCCGATGGTCGAGAAATGGTTATCCCAGAAGCTGCCGCTGCGCTCGCGGATCGCCGCAAGGTAAAATTTGCTGTAGGGATAGAGCCCCTCCTCAGTAAAACGTTCCAGCTGCTTGCGCTTGAGCTCCAGCGACTCGAAGGCCAGCTTCATCAAGTGGCTTATACGGTCGAAGAAACTGGTCATGCTGTCCGCCTGATAGGCAGCGCGCGGCAGATTGATGGTGACCACGCCGATGGAGCCGGTCAGGGGATTGGAGCCGAACAGACCACCGCCGCGCCGACGCAGTTCGCGGTTATCGAGCCGCAGACGGCAGCACATCGAGCGGGCGTCTTCCGGATCCATATCGGAATTGACGAAGTTGCTGAAATAGGGGATGCCGTACTTGGCGGTCATCTCCCAGACCGGCTGCAGCCGGTCGCTCTCCCAGTCGATGTCGCGGGTAATATTGTAGGTCGGGATCGGAAAGGAGAAGATCCGCCCGGAGGAGTCGCCGTTCATCATCACTTCGCAGAAAGCGCGGTTGAGCAGGTCCATCTCCGCCTGAAATTCGCCGTAGCTGCACTCCTGCAGCTCACCGCCGATAACCACCGCCTCGGCGGCCATGTTCGACGGCACCATCATATCCATGGTGATGTTGGTAAAAGGGGTCTGGAAGCCGACCCGGGTCGGCACGTTCATGTTAAAGACGAACTCCTGCAGGCACTGCTTGACTTCAGCGTAGCTCAGCCCGTCGTAGTTGATAAAGGGGGCCAGCAGGGTGTCGAAGTTGGCGAAGGCCTGGGCGCCGGCCGCCTCCCCTTGCAGGGTATAGAAGAAATTGACGATCTGGCCGAGGGCGCTGCGGAAATGCTTCGCCGGGCCGCTCTGGACCTTGCCGTAGGCACCGGTGAAGCCTTTGAGGAGCAGATCCTTCAGATCCCAGCCGCAGCAATAGACCGAGAGCATGCCCAGGTCGTGGATATGGTAATCCCCCTCCCGGTGAGCATCGGCCACGCTGGCCGGGTAGATCTTGTTCAGCCAGTAATTGCTGGTGATATTGGCGGCAATATGGTTGTTCAAACCCTGCAGCGAATAACCCATGTTGGCATTTTCGTTGACCCGCCAGTCTTCGCGCACCAGGTAGGAATCGATCGCTTCGATCGACTGCTGCATGAATTCTTTGGTCTGCCGCAGGCTTTCATGCTGCTTGCGGTAAAGGATGTAGGCTTTGGCGGTCTGGGCATGACCATTTTCGATGAGGATTTTTTCGACCAGGTCCTGAACATTTTCGACCGTTGGGACCCGACCATCTTTGTAGAGCACGGAAAGGATTCCGCCGACCTGGCGGGTGATTTCGGCGGCCTTGCGCATATCGTTGCCGCCAACGGCCCGCACCGCTTTTTCGATCGCCTGGGCGATCTTCTGCTCTTCGTACGGGGCCAGCCGGCCATCCCGCTTGCGGATAAACTCGATCATTTTCTGCCTCCCTGCCTGAAGACGCAGGTTAATGAGCCAGCGCTCATCGCATAAGCTGAAAGCGCCAACCAAAAGATTTCACAACTTCAAGATTCAATGCAGGAGAAGTTACCACAAGATATCCGCTTGTCAAAAGGCAAAAACACTAGATGTTGTATTTTTACTTTCCATTAAACACAATATCTTGTTGGACAGATTGTGAGCAACCTGTGGACAAAAACAGCTAACCCAAGGCAATCACATGATCTTTCTTGCCCCGCCCAGGGGGCTATGTTAAATCAGTGGATACTGTCGCAAAAAATTGAAAAAATTAGATTTTAGCCCCCGGCAACGAGGCCCAGATGGCAGACCTGACCCGCTTTGGTATTTCGATTGATGAACGCTTGCTGCAGCAGTTTGACCGGATGATCAATGATAAAGGTTACGTCAACCGCTCCGAAGCGATTCGCGACCTGATTCGCGGCGCGCTGGTGGAAGAGGAATGGGGCGATGCCGACCAGGAGACGGTGGCCACGGTGACTCTGGTTTACGATCACCATACCCGCGATCTGGCCGACAAGTTGACCGAACACCAGCACAGCCATCATCAGGAGATCGTTTCCACCCTGCATATCCATCTCGATCAGCATCATTGCCTGGAGGTGGTGGTCATCAAGGGGCAGTCCAGCCGGGTCCGACGGATCGCCGATGAGCTGATCGGCACCAAGGGGGTGAAACACGGCAAGCTGGTGGCGACAACCACCGGAGAGAATTTGCTGTAGATTGGCGGCCAGCGAAAAAAGGGCGACCCACCGGGGTGCCCCTGCACAGAGACTGACAAAAAACACAGTCTGTAGGGGCGAGACATGTCTCGCCCGCCTTCCGAAATCCTTTTACTCCTCTGCGTACGGCAGCAGAAGCCCTTCGACCTTCTGCAGCGCCACCTCCAACTCGTCCAGCAGTGCGGCGAGCCTCTCCAGCCGGGCTTCGCCGGCGGCGATTTCCAGCCGCTGCGCCAGGGCATAAGCCTGCCGGGCACCGAAAATCCCCAGCACCGACTTGAAGCCGTGGGCGACCTGCTCAATCTGCTTGGTATCAGAGTGCTGCAAAGCCTGCCGCAGCTCGGCGAGTCGCTGCGGGCAATCGAGCAGAAATTTTCTGACAAACCGCGCCACTGCCTCCTGCCGGCCACTCAGGGTTCGATTCAAGTAGGCCAGATCGACAATCCTCGCCCGGGCCAGCAGCTCGCTCGCCTGGCGCTCGACTGCGGCATAAAGTTGACTTGGCTCGATCGGCTTGGGGACATAATCATCCATCCCGATCTCCAGCAGCTTCTCGCGATCCCCCTTAAGGGTATGGGCCGTCAAACCGATGATCGGGATTTTATTTCCCGCCGCACGCAGCCGCTCTGTGGCCTGAATCCCATCCACCTCCGGCATCTGCACGTCCATCAGCACCAGGTCGATATTCCCAGCAACCAGGCGATCAAGGGCCTGCTGGCCATTCCTGACGATGTCCACCTGCCAGCCGCGCTGTTCGAGCAGGCGCACCGCCAGAATCTGATTGATTTCATTATCTTCAGCCAGCAGAATCCGCAGGGCCCCGGCCGTATCCGCCGGGCGCGGTACCACCGACAATGCTGGCAGCTCCTCGACCGATCCAGACTGAGGGGTGCGGTTGAGCTGCGTAAGGATAGTACTTAACAGCTCCGACTGTTTGATCGGCTTGACCAGGAAATGGTCGATCCCAGCACGCTTGCGGCGCGCCATATCGCCGCCGATATCGTTGGAGGTGATCATCATCAACGACAACTCGGGAAACGCCCCTTCGGCCTGCACCGATTCGGCCAGTTCAAAACCGCTCATCTCCGGCATCAGTGAATCGAATAGCAGCAGCTTGAACGGGTCTGCGCTGTCGCGTGCGTCAGTCAGAAGGCAAATCGCCTCTTTGCCAGCGGCCGCAACCGCCGGTCGCATTCCCCAGCTTTTCAGCATTTCCCGCAGGATAACCCGATTGGTCTCGTTATCATCGACAATCAGAACCTTCATGCCGGCAAGATCATCCAGACAGCTGAACTCCGGCTCCGGCGGAGCAGCGGCCAGTTTCACATCCAGCACAAAGGAGAAACAGGAGCCCTGCCCGGGCTGGCTCTCCAGAACGATCCGACTGCCCATCTGCGCGACGATCTGCTGGGAGATGGCCAGCCCCAGGCCGGTCCCTCCATACTTGCGCGAAATTGAGCTGTCCGCTTGACTGAAGCTGGTAAACAGCCGCTGCTGCTGCTCTTCGCTGATGCCGATGCCGGTGTCCCGGACACTGAATTCCAGCCGGGCCAGATCGTCGAAATTTTCACAACCGGGCAACTGCCGGACCCTGAAGACCACCTCGCCCTGCTCGGTGAATTTGATGGCATTGCCGATCAGGTTGGTCAGCACCTGACGCAGGCGCAAGGGATCACCTTTGATATGGCGCGGCAGGTCCGGCGGCAGGTCGCAGAGCAACTCGAGATGTTTCTGGTGCGCCGACACCGCCAGGGTCTCAACGGTTTTCTCCACGGTCTCAAGCAGACAGAACTCGACCTGCTCCAACTCGAGCATCCCTGCTTCAACCTTGGAAAAATCGAGGATATCGTTGATCACCCGCAACAACGATTCACCGGAATTTTTGACGATCTCAAGATAATCGCGCTGCTCCGGCTGCAGGTCGGTGGCCAGGGTCAATCCGGTCATACCGATAATCCCGTTCATCGGCGTGCGGATTTCATGGCTCATATTAGCCAGAAATTCGCTTTTGCTGCGATTGGCCGCTTCCGCCTCCTCTTTGGCCAGTCGCATCTCCTGCTCTGCTTCGCTGCGGCGCAAAGCACTTGCGGAATAGCGGTAAAAACCGAACAGCAGACCGCAGAGACCGGTCAACCAGAGGAGGATGTGACTGGCGGCAAGAGAGATCGACTGATTGCGGGCGGCAAGCACAAAACTGCCGAGGGGCAGATTGACGCTGACCCCGCCGCGCAGATCGCCCACCTGAAAACCCTGTTCCGCATGACATTCAAGACAGGGTTCGGTGGTCATCAAGGGGCTCATATAGCGCAGATGGGTCTGCCCATTCAGCAGGATAAGCTCGGCAACCTCAACCTGCCCTGTTGCCAGCTTTGCTAACGCAGAGGATTCCCAGGGGTCGGGCTGATTGGCGGGGTTGGTGACATTCAGACTGGTGATATGGGCGGAGATATGCTGCTTTTGCGCTTTGAGCTCGATATCCTGATGATTCAGGAAAGCTGGCGGCAACAGGGTCAGCCGGGTGCCGTCGGTGGTCACCAGGTCTCGATCGGGAAAATCGGCCAGATAGGGGCTGGGTTTGATCCCCTCACGCAAGCGGATATAGATGCCGTCGCTGGTACTGTTCCAATGCTGCAGGCGCGGATCTTTCTCGGTCATGGTGCGGGCCTGCAGGGTCGCACCTTCGATCAGGGCGCGTCGCTCGCTGTGGATATTCCACGCCAGCGACGCACCAACCAGCGCTGTCCAGATCAGCAACAGATGCCAGAGGTAAGGGTTGCGCAAGGCTTTTTGGCTGACAGGCGTCATACGATTAGGATCCGCCGGGCGAATGCTACAGGCAATCAGGCTGGGCTGCAAAGGAACAGCCCGGAAAAGAATATGACAATCCCGGATAAGCGGGAACAGAATCTCAGGAAAGGCTGACTCAAGCTGCAACAACTGGAATAAAGCAAAACCTTCTATCTAAGCTATCAATTTATAAGTAAAAAGCCGGCAGGACAAGTAAATATTAGTTCATGCCAGGGGAATCATTAACAAGAACCAGACAGGAAAGGTCAAGAAGGTAAAAATCAAGCCCTAGCAAAACCCTCGAGTAATTGCCTGAATCTGACGACTGTATTGGCGCGTTTGAGCTTTCCCAGGTCGCGCTGCAGGCTTTCATCCGGGATAAAGTTGAGCAGATCTTTCAGCTTCATCAGCGCCTGCCGCTCACCGCAGAACCTGACCAGGTAACGCTCAAGGAGATCTTCGATATAGTCGACCAGCTCTGCACGCCGCTGGCCCTCATCCTGCCCATCATCGCTCATTTCGCCACGCAAGCGGCGAAACAGCAGCGGATCAGCCAGCGCACCGCGGCCAAGCATCAGCCCGGCGACGCCCGCCTCCTTCAATAGCCGCTTGCCAAGGGCAGCGGTATTGATATCGCCGTTGGCGATAACTGGCAGGAAGGTTCGGCTGGCGACTTCAGCAGTTAATTGATGATCGGCCTGGCCGGCATATTTTTGTTCCACCGTGCGGGGATGCAGAATCAGATAATCGATCCGACACTGTTCGTAGAGCGGCAGCAGTTGAAAAATCTGCTGCAGGTCATGGTAG
Source organism: uncultured Desulfuromonadales bacterium (assembly GCA_947259715.1). GTDB lineage: Bacteria > Desulfobacterota > Desulfuromonadia > Desulfuromonadales > Geopsychrobacteraceae > Malonomonas. The sequence continues at coordinate 37,560 of CAMYNR010000097.1, read as the reverse complement.
CCAGCCCGACATTTCACTGAAAAGCTGCCGCTGATCGCCTGGCGCAAAGAACTGAGCAGTTCCACCAGTCGCTCGGGATCGCGCAGCAGCTCGCCACCGGTCGCCCCGGTAGTCATCCGCCCGTAGGGGCAGCCGAGGTTCAGATTGAGGTGTTCGCAACCAGCCTCCTGGACCCGCCAGGCTGCTTCGCTCAGCGCTTCGGCACTGTTGCCGATCAGCTGCACGACCAGCGGCACTTCCGCCGAATGCGCCCTGATGTCGGTCAGGTCGGCCTTGGCGACCCGTTTGCGCGACTGGGTCTGGACGCGGACAAACTCGGTAAACACCACATCCGGGGCATAGCGCTCGATAAAACTGGCGCGTAAGGCGGCATTGGTCAAACCCTGCATCGGTGCCAGCAGCAGCGGTGGGCGCTCAGATTTCCAGGGGAGTTTGCTCATCGGTCGGACTTTGGCGATAGGGGGCGCAACAGGCCTTCCAGGCCATTGACCTTGATTTCATAAATGGCCAGCAACTGCTTGCCGAGGCGCCCTTCCGGCAGCTGGTTGCGTACCAGCCAGACAACATAAGGTTCCGGCAGGTCAAGCAGCAACCGCCCCTGGTGTTTTCCATAGGGCATCCGCGTTGCAAGCAACTGCCGCAACTCTTCCGGATCTGCGTTCAACACTTCAGCCATCGGCTTTTCGCTGTTGCTTTTTCTGGTAAAGACGGTCATCAGCCAGCTTCAGCAACTGCTCGCTCGAAGCGACCGCATCTTCATGCACTGAAGCAACTCCGTAGCTGAGCTGAATGGGAATCTTCACCTCCCGCCAGGGCATCGGCTGGTCAAGAAAGACCTGGCTCATCCGCCTTATCAGCAGGCAGGCCTTCTCCCGGGGGGTCTCCGGCAGCAGCAGGACAAATTCATCGCCAGCCAGCCTGGTAACCAGATCCGAGGTCCGGCTCATGCTGGTCATACCTGCGGCAAGATACTGCAGCAGCGCATCACCGCAGTCATGGCCATAGGTGTCGTTGACCTGTTTGAACAAGTCAAGATCGATGAACACCAAAGACAGCTGAGTCCTATATCGCTGCGCGCGGGAAAACTCCCGCTCCAGATGCTGCTCCATTGCCCGCCGGTTGTACAGATCGGTGAGCGGATCGTGAAAGGCCATATGCTGCAGGTTTTCGTGCGCCACGACGTTCGATAAGCAGAGCGAAACCTTCACCGCCAGCCGTTGCAGGTGGATCGGATTATAACCGGGATGGAAACGTCGCGCGGAAGGGTCCGCCAGGTTCAGGCTGCCGATCAGTTTTCCATCCAGGGTCACCGGCACCATCGCCAGGGACTGAAAAGCGAGACGATTGCCGTCGGGCAACAGGGCGTGATAGGGGCGCAGCTGCTCATTTTCCAGGATCGGCCCCTGCCCCTCTTTACAGAGCTGCTTGAAACGCTCACGATCGATCAGCTTCAGGCAGCGGCGCAAGCGACTTGTCCCGCTGAGTTTGGCGAGAGGTGCTGGCGTGGATTCTTCGGCGATCAAACTCAACCAGACATGCGGCACGGCAAATATCTCGCCGATCTGCTCCAGGAGTTCCTGAAAAAAATCGCGGAAATTGAGAATCCCGAGAATCCGCGTTTCCAGCAGATGAAACTTTTCCGCGAGCTGTTCATGTTCGCGAAAACGCTCAATGATGGTGTCTTGGCGCATGCAATTTGATCCTAAACTTTCAGGCCTATAACCGATCAGACAAAGGTTTTTGTCACCAAGCGACAAGAACACTAAGAATAATTGAAATAGCTATCCATTTCTCAATCTTGGTGATCTGGTGTCTTGGTGGCTAACACTAGGCCTTTTGCAGTTTTCAATAAGAGCATTTTTATTGGTTATAAAACCGTAAAAATTTGCCAGTGCCGCCAGAGCAGCTAAACTGAACTTAATCATCAACTGCCGCCAAGGGTAGCATATGCAGCTGGACAGTGACAGTCTTAGCGATCAAGGCAAACAGCGCAGTAAAAACGAAGATGCCTGCTTTGCCGACCCCGAGATCGGGCTATTTATCGTCGCCGATGGCATGGGCGGGCATCCTGCCGGAGATATCGCCAGCGGGATGGCGATCAGCGCCATCCACAGCTTTCTGCAAACCGGCCTGACCGCAGAGACCGCGGGCGATAAAATCAGCGAATTGCTTGAAGCCGCTTGCCAGCAGGCCAATCAACAGGTTTTCCGGGCAGGACAGGCCGATGCCGCCCGGCAAGGAATGGGCACGACCCTGGCCCTCGCCTACTGCAGCCGGGGTCAGGCGTTTCTGGCCAACGTCGGTGACAGCCGCATCTACCTGCTGCGCGAGGGCTCCTTGAAGCAGTGCAGCTATGATCATACCCTCGGCAATCGGCAGCAGATCCCGGCAAGCCAGCAGTCAGGTCTGCACCATGTTCTCACCCAGGCCCTCGGTCTGGGCAAACATCTTGAGGTCTATCAGCAGCAAATCCCCCTGCGCAGTGGAGACCGGCTGCTGCTCTGCAGCGACGGGCTGAGCAATATGCTGACCGACGACGAGATCAACCGTCTGCTCAGATTGCCGCGCCGGCCGAGGCAAATCTGCCGCCAGCTGATCGCCGCGGCCAATGACCGTGGTGGCCTGGACAACATCACCGCGATCGTGGTCAGCATTTTAAACTTAACCTGAAGTGAACCGACCCAGAGCAGCCACCAGCCGGGCATTCGCTTCAGTTCCCATCACCGCAAAGCGCAGGTAACGCTCATCCAGCGGGCTGAAATCGGCACAGTTGCGAATCAACAGCCCCTCCAGGCGCAGCTGTGACGCGATATCCTTCGCAGCAGGTGCAGTTTTTGGCAAGCGGCACAGCAGATAATTCGCCTCACCGGGAAAAACCGCAAATCCGAGCTCTTCCAGTTCTGCTTTGAGTTGCTGCCGCAAGCGGGGCAACAGCTGCAGGGTTTTCTTGCGGTAATCCTCGGCCCTCAGGCAGGCGCAGGCCGCCGCAAGGGCCAGATTGGAGAGGCGCCAGGGCTCACGGTTTTTGGCTAATCGGGCAATTCCCTCTGCCGGGCCGGCCAGGTAGCCGGCGCGCAGCCCGGGGATGGCGTAAAACTTGGTCAGCGAGCGCAGCAGATAGAGGTTCGGCAGCTCCGGAAGCTGAGGCAGCAACGACCGCTCCGGACAAAAATCGATAAACGCCTCATCGACCAACAGCGTTCTCTCGCCTAGCCCCTGCTGCAACTGCCTCAGCTGCTGGGGATCGATGCCGACGCCGCTTGGATTACCGGGGTTGGCCAGAACGACCAGGTCGGTATTTTCTCTCAGGGCGGCCAGAATGCGCTCAACGGCAAACCGGAAATTCTCTTCCGGCCGCAGATCGATGCTATCCAGCTGGCAGCCGGCCTGCTGCAGGGCTGGAGCGTACTCGCTGAAACAGGGTTGCACCAGCAGCGCCCGCCGGGGCCGCAGAATCCGCGGTAGCAGGTAGATCAACTCGGTCGAGCCGCTCCCTGGCAGCAGATTCTCCTGGGGCAGCTGATGAGATTCGGCCAGTGCCTGGCGCAGCGACTCCCCCTCCAGCTCCGGGTAATCACTGATCCGCGTCAGGGCCTGGCGCAGCGCCTGTTGCACTTGCTCCGGCACCCCCAGCGGATTGATGCTGGCGGAAAAATCGACAATCTGTTCGCGGCGCAGGCCCATTTCGGCCATCAGACCATCGACCCCGCCGCCATGTAATGGCCTGCTCATGTCAGGCCCCAGAGGAGCAGCAAGCCCAGCGACAAAGCCAGGCTGGAGCTCAGGTAAAGCAGGGCGATCATTCGTCGGTAGTCTTTTATGCTCGCTGTGCCGTTGGCATCGCCGAAGGTTGGTTTCTCCAGCTGCTTGCCGAAATAGCTCGCCGGACCGCCCAACTGGATGGCAAGGGCACCAGAGGCGGCCGCTTCCGGCCAACCCGCGTTGGGGCTGGCATGCTTGCTGGCGTCACGGCGCAGCACCTGCAGCGCATTCCAACCGTTCAGCTTTAATGGAAAGGCTGCAACAACAAACAGCCAGCCGGTCAGCCGGGCCGGAATGAAATTGAGCAGATCGTCCAGCCGCGCCGCCGCCCAGCCGAACTCACGATACTTGTCGTTCTTATAACCAACCATCGAATCGAGAGTACTGACCGCCTTAAACAGCAGCCCCAACACCGGCCCGCCGAGCAGCAAATAAAATAGTGGCGCGATCACCCCATCGGACGTGTTTTCGGCGACCGTTTCAATGGTTGCCTTGAGCACCTGCTCTTCATTCAAATTGGCGGTATCGCGGCCGACAATCATGGCCAGCGCCTGCCGCGCCGCCGGCAGATCACCCGCCTCCAACTCATCGATAACCAGGCGACTCTCGCTGTGCAGCGAGCGCAGTGCCAGACAGGACCAGCCCAGCCAGAGCGCAACCAGCCATTGCAGGCCGGCGGTGAACATCCCGGCAATCTGCAGCACCAGACCTGCAGCCAGCCCTGTCACCAGCAGGGTCAGCACCACCAGAGCAACACCGGCCAGCTTCGGCTGTTTTCCGCTTGCCCGCAGCCAGCCTTCAAGGCGCGTAATCAAGCGCCCGATCCAGACGATCGGGTGGGGCCAGCCGCGCGGGTCGCCCGCCAGCAGGTCGAGAAAAAAGATCGCTGCGAACAGTCCCGTGCTCATGACGACGCCTCCGGAACCTGCAGCCAGGAGAGAATCTGTTCCGTATCGAGATAAGCTTCAAGGTGGTCGGCCAGTCGATTCAGTTCCTGGTCCAGGTTCCAGTCGGCCACCGGATCCCCAGCCGTACAGCCGCGCTGAGCGCGCAAAGGGGCCAGCAGTGCCCCCCGCAGCAGATCGTCATCAAAGATTCCATGCAGATAACTGCCCCAGACCCGACCATCGGCGGAAACCGCGCCATCGTCAAGGCTCACCTGCGCGCCGGAACGGCTGGTGATGCGCAACAGTGGGCGGCAGCTGATGCCATATTCGGTCTCGCCGGCATGGATTTCATAGCCATCGATCTGCTCAAGACCGGCCAAGCCTGCCCAGCTGGCCGCTGGCTGAAAAATCGCCTGGACCTGATGGGTCTGCTTGCCCGGCTTGAGGATCGTCTCGATGTCGAGGAGCGCCAGCCCCTGGTCGCTTGTCCGCAGCGACTCAACTCCCTGCGGGTCGCTGATCTGCCTGCCGAGCAGCTGCAGACCGCCACAGATGCCGATTATCCGGCCTCCAGCGGCATGAAAATCAAGAATCGCCTGGAACAGCCCGGTTTCCTTCAGGTAGGCCAGATCGGCCAGGGTGCTCTTGGTACCAGGAATAATCAGCAGATCGAGTCCGCTGAGCTGCTGCGGTTTCTCGACATAGCTCAGGGCTACATCGGCCTCGCGCTCAAAAGGATCGAAATCGGTGTAGTTGGAGATCCGCGGCAGGCGTACCACCCCAACCTGCACGCCCTGCTCACCGGCCGGACGCTTACGATCGAGGGCCACCGAATCCTCTTCGGGAAGTTGCAGGTCAAGCATCGGCAGCACCCCGAGTACCGGCACACCGGTGCGATCCTCAATAACCTCGATCCCTGATTGAAGCAAACTCGCGTCGCCACGGAACTTGTTGATGACAATCCCCTTGAGCTGCGCTCTTTCGGCCGGAGAAAGTAGTTCGACTGTGCCGACAATACTTGCAAAGACCCCGCCCCGGTCGATATCGGCCACCAGGATAACCGGCGCTCCCGCCATGGCCGCCGCTTTGAGGTTGGTAATGTCCTGAGCCATCAGGTTGATCTCGGCGATACTCCCCGCCCCTTCCAGAACGACCAGGTCGACCTGAGAACTCAGCCGCTGAAACGACTCTGTCACCTGCTGCCAGGCTTGCGGTTTATAGCGGTGATATTCGGCGACACTCATGTTGCCGACCGGCCGCCCCTGGATGATTATCTGGGAACCGGTGTCGCTGTTGGGTTTCAGCAGCACCGGGTTCATATCGATATGCGGCTGCAGCCCACTCGCGGCGGCCTGCAGCGCCTGGGCCCGACCGATCTCGCCGCCGTCCGGCGTGACCGCCGAGTTGAGCGCCATGTTCTGGGCCTTGAAAGGCGCAACGCTCCAGCCACGCCGGGCAAAGCTGCGGCAAAGCCCGGCACTTATGATGCTTTTGCCGACATCGGAACCGGTGCCGCCGATGAAAAGGGCTCGGGCTGGTCCCTGATTCTGCTCCTTCTCTGCAGAGGAGCGGGAAAAATATTTGCCCGCGTAGCCTCGCGGGGTGACCAGCCTACCAGCGGAATCAACATAGCTGGAACTGTTGCCGATGATCACCAGGGAGAACATGTCGATCTCCTCTTCGAGCATTTCGCCCAGACTGGTCAAAGTGACTTTCTCTCCGGCCCGGCAGGCGTTGCGGACAATCCCTACCGGGGTGTCCGCACCACGATGACGCAGCAGAATATCCCGCGCTGCGCCGACCTGAGTGGTCCGACCCCGGCTTTTCGGATTATACAAAGCGACGACAAAATCGGCGCTGCCAGCGGCATTGAGCCGTTGCCGGATCAGTGGCCAGGGGGTCAGCAGGTCGGAGAGGGAGATCACCGCGAAATCATGCATCAGCGGCGCGCCGAGCCTAGCAGCTGCGGCCTGGACCGCCGAGATCCCGGGGACCATCTCGATTTCGCAGGGCAGGGGCGACTCTCTGTGTCCGCCCATTTCCTCGGCGAGCTCCAGGACCAGTCCCGCCATGCCATACACGCCGGCATCTCCGGAACAGACCAGAGCCACTTTGGCGCCCGCGGCAGCCCGCTCCAGGGCCAGCCGGCAGCGCTCCACCTCCTGGCGCATACCACTCTGCAGCTGCTCCTTACCGGCGATCAGCTCCGGAATCAGCTCAAGATAGGTTTTATAGCCAGCGATCACTTCGGCCTGCTCTATGGCCGCGCGCGCTGCTGGGGTCAGATGTAAAACATCGCCGGGACCCAGCCCGACGACCCAGAGTTTTCCTGCCATCAATCTATCCATAAATATCGTAGGGGCGAACCGCTGGGCCGCCCGCACCTTTGAATTTGAACAAGCAGGCGGCCCAGCGGGCCGCCCCTACAGTTAAATTTCTTACCCTTGCCGTTCTGCCACCGCCAGGGTCAGATTGCCGATCTTCTGCTTACGAATCAGCATCTCCCCCATCCCGGAAGAGAGCAGCGCCGCCGGCTCGCAGACCCCCTTGGCGCCGACCGCCTTCATGGCGTGCTGCGAGAGCGGGCTGGGAACATCGACCTGATTGAGGGCTGCGGCGGAATGGAATTCGATCGGCAAGCGATACTTTTCGGCGAATTCCAGCAGACCGTCTTCATCCTGTTTGGCATCGATGCTGGCCAGGCAGCCGATACTGGCAAAGGCCAGAAAAGATTGTTTCATTTTGTTGCGCACGGCCAGTTCGATCTCTTCTGCGCAGGTGCCTCGGTTACAGCCGATCCCGACCACCAGATCGCGTGGTCGCAGGGCGAGCATCTCCTCCTGCAGCTGCAGATGAGGTAGAAAGCGGTGGGTGACAAAAACCAGGCCGTCTGCATTGGAGCGCATCGCCGCGGCAAAATTATCGTGCACCTGAACCCCGGGAACTCCAGCAAAGATTGGCGCAATTCGACGCCGCTGATCGACCAGGGCGATCCGTCCTTTTTCCAGCAAGAGCCGATTGAGGGTCTTCAAATGCGCAACCGGATCAACCACCAGGCCGGCATCGCGCGCGGCCTGATCCCAGGCCGGTAATTTATTGACATCGGTTGCCGTGGTAATCACCGGAGTGGCGCCACTGACCTCCGCCAGCCGCCGGGCCAGGTCATTAGCCCCGCCAAGATGCCCGGAGAGCAGGCTGATGGCGAATTGCCCCGCCTCATCCATCACCACCACCGCCGGGTCCTGATCCTTGCCTTTGAGTTCCCGGCCAAGAATCCGCACCACGATCCCGGTCGCCATAATACAGACCAGCTGTTCAACTTCGGCAAACAGCCCCGGCAGCCAGACCGCCAGGGGCTTGCTGAAATAATCGCAGTCATCACCCACGCGAAATTTTTCCGGCAGAAAGACCCGCGCCTCCGGCAGTGCTGCGCCGAGTTGCCGGGCCAGCTGGGCCCCTCCGGATGTGATCGCGACGATGGCGAGTTTCATATTACTCCGTACCAAGTCAGGTTGACCTAATCCTGTAGGGGCGACCCGCTGGGGCACCCGAGGGCGAGGCATCGCCTCGCCCCTACAAAATTGTTATGCCTTACGGTACCCATGAGCGAAGCCGGGATCATACAGCTTTGATTTTTCCGGCACCCCTTTGCTGCGGGCATCCAGCACCTCACCGACCAGGATCAGCGCCTGGCGAGTGATTCCCGCCTCTGCAACCTTGGCCGCGATGTCAACCAGGCGACCCTGAACGGTCTGCTCATCCGGCCAGCTGGCCCGATAAACCACCGCGACCGGAGTCTGCGGAGTAAACACCCCTCCGGCCAGCAGTTCGGCAACCAGTTTTTCCATCATCCCGACCGACAGATACAGACAGAGGGTTCCGCCATTGGCGGCAAGCCGCTGCAACTGTTCTTTCTCAGGCACCGGGGTGCGCCCAGCCAACCGAGTCAGGGTCAAGGTCTGCGACACTCCCGGCAGGGTCAATTCCTGCTTGAGACTGGCTGCGGCAGCAAAGGTCGCAGTGACCCCAGGGATGACAGCGTAGTCGATCCCGGCCACATCCAAGGCTTCCATCTGCTCCTGGATCGCGCCGTAAAGGGCTGGATCGCCGGTGTGCAGACGCACCACCTTTTTATTCGCCCGGCAGCCGGCAATCAGAATCGCCAAAACCTGGTCGAGATTGAGCGGCGCGCTGTCGTGGATTTCGCAGCCGACCGGACATTCATCGAGCAACGCCGGGTTGACCAGCGAACCGGCATAGACGACCACTTCGGCCTGCTGCAGCGCTTTAAGCCCCTTGACGGTGATCAGTTCCGGATCGCCAGGGCCGGCGCCGACGAACAGCACCTGCCCTGCTTTGAGCATGCCTCCAGCCACCAACTTACTCCTTGACCGCAGTGATGATATAGACCGGATTGTAAGCTTCGAACATCTTGTAGTCGGAAAGCGGCCGGGTGCGGGCGATATTGACCGTGACCACCTCTACGGCATAACCGGCGTTACCGAAATATTCGTTGGCTGCGGTCAGGGTATCCAATGTGATGGCGTTCAGCACAATCCGCCCGCCGGTGGCAAGCCGCTGATCGACGGTGTCGAGGATCTCCCAGAGACGGCCGCCGCTGCCACCGATAAAGACCCGGTCGGGATCGGGCAGCTCTTCCAGGCAATCGGGGGCCAGCCCTTCGATTAACGAGACATTGCGGGTGTTGAACTTGCGCAGGTTCTCTTTGATGAACTGGCGGCACTCCTCATTGCGTTCGATGGCGAAGATCCGGCCGTTGGGCAGGAGATGATCGGCCTCGACACAGATCGAACCGGAACCCGCGCCAATATCCCAGAGGCACATATCATGGCGCAGTTTGAGCTTGGCCAGGGTCACCACCCGCACCTCTTCCTTGGTGATCAGCTTTTTCACCGTGACGAACTCATCATCGGGAATACCGAGGGTCGGGATATATTGCTGGGCGTCATCCTCGTACTCTTTGATCAACAACAGAACGTTGAGGGGTGCGGCGTTCAGCTCAAGCAAGCCCTTGACGTCGGTAACCCGGATTCGTTCATCTTCGGTACCAAGATTCTCGCAAAGGTAGGCCTTGTAACCGCCGCGCCGGCGCCCGAGCAGCTCGCGGGCGATCGCCGCCGGGTTGTTCACCTCGTCGGTCAGCACTGCCGCCTTATCGTTGGCGACGATCCGGTCGACGGCATCCTTCAGCTCGCGGCCGTGGGCGGAGACAAAGACCGCATCGTCCCAGGGTTCACGAATTTTGGCGAAAGCATATTGAACCGAGGTGACATTCGGCAGAAACTCGATCAGCTCATCCGGCAGATTGCGTAGCAGATAGCGGCCGATACCAAAAAACAGCGGATCTCCGGAGGCCAGCACCACCGCCCGGCAGTCGCATCCCTGCAGGCGGGCGACCACTTCGGCCAGGTTTTTGCCGATCGCCAGCTTTTCCCCGGTGAATTCCGGAAACAGCTCCAGCAGCCGATCAGCACCCAGCAGCAGTTCGGCCTGCTCGATCAGCTCCAGCGCCTGCGGCGTGAACCCTTCCTGGCCGGCAATTCCGGCACCTATGACATGGATCGATTTCATCTTTTGTCTCCCTTGGGGGATGGACCCGGGTCTATCTGCAGGGGCGCGCCCCTGTGGACGCCCGTATTAAACACGGGCAGGCACGGGGGCCTGCCCCTACAATAAAATTACGAAAAAACCTGTGCAACCTGGCCCTGGTAATCGACCAGCAGAATCGACAATTCGGTCCCCGGAAGCTGCTCCTGGCAGAGATGCAGAGCTTCTTGGGCCACCCGGGCAACCAGCGGCGAGTTGGCGCCAAAGGTTTCAAGCACCTCGCGGGCGGTATTGGCCAACTCTAGCTTTTGACAATCGGCAGCGTCAAGGTCGATCTCGTCTGCCCAGGCCAGCAAGCGGGCCAAGTCAAGCTGTGAGTGGCGCACATGGGTCTGGGGATGGCCGCAGGCGATCTTGACCAGTTTGGCAAACTGGGCCGACAGTGCCACCGCTGGAACACCCTTGCGATGACAGGCCTCCAGGGTATAGCCGATATGGTCCCCCATCATGACGAAGGCTTCTTCCGGTAGGGAAAAATGTTGCTGCCCGGCGGCTTCGCTGGTACGGCCGGTCGACAGCACCACCGGCCGACAGCCGGCGGCCAGGGCGACATCCAGTGCCACCTCCAGGGTATCGGTCCAGGCTTTGTGCGAGATCGGCCGCACCACCCCGGTGGTGCCGAGCAACGACAGACCACCAAGGATGCCGAGTCGGGCGTTGAGGGTCTTTTCCGCCCGCTGTTCGCCATCGGGAATCGACAGGGTCAGCTGCAAACCGGTTGCGACCGGAAAGACCTCGGCCAGCGCCTCCTCGATCATCCGCCGGGGAACCGGATTGATCGCCGGCTGCCCGACCGCCACCGCCAGCCCCGGCTTGGTCACATGCCCGATGCCGGTACCGGCAACGATCTCCAGGCCCTGCCCAGCTGTGCGGCGCAGTTCGGCATGCAGTTCGATGCCATGGGTCACATCCGGGTCGTCACCGGCATCCTTGACCACGAAACAGCTGGCGCGCTCTTCATCCAACCGTGCTTGCTGCAGCTCGAACTCGGCAGCATAACCGGCTGGCAAATCTATTTTAACCCGGTCAACAGGTTTCCCATCGCGCAGCAGCAGCGCCGCCCCTTTGCTGGCGGCGGCGGCGCAGGCGCCGGTGGTGAAACCGCTGCGCAGCTGGCGTTTGGCCATCAGCCCTCCGCTTGAAGCATCAGGGCATTGAGGATGGCCGCGGCAATCGCTGAACCACCCTTGCGCCCAGCAATGCTGATATAGGACAGGTCGGTGGCCATAAGGGCTTCCTTCGATTCCGCCGCACCGACAAAACCGACCGGCACCCCAACGATCAACTCCGGCTGCACCTCACCACTCTCAGCCAGGCGCAACAATTCAAACAGCGCCGTCGGTGCGTTACCGATCAGGAAGATCGAACAGCCTTCGGCCACCCCCTTGCGCAGGGCAAAGGTCGAGCGGGTCAGGCCGGCCGCTTTGGCCTCAAGGGCGACTTGCGGGTCGGCGACATGACAGGCGATGCTGCCGCCCAATTTTGCCAGCCGGGCCTTGTTGACCCCTGAGAGCACCATGTTGGTGTCGCAGAGAATTTTCGCTCCGCCACGCAACGCCTGCAGCGCCCGCTCGATGACTCCGGGCGAAAAACAGCTGGTCTTCGCCAGCTCGAAATCGGCGGTGGTATGGATGATCCGCCGCACCACCGGCCACTGCCGGGCATCAAACGGGTGCGGGCCGACTTCGCTGTCGATGATGCGGAAACTTTCGCTTTCGATCTCTTCCGGTTTAAGGATGGTTGGGCCTTCGGACATGTGATTTCCAATTTGTAGGGGCGAACCTTGTGTTCGCCCTGCTTTAATGACAGCATATTGCGGAACAGGGCGAACACAAGGTTCGCCCCTACGTCAGATCTTATCCCCGCACAGATCCTTCTTGAACAACTCCCCCGCGCCGCGCGAAGCGCAGAAATCGCCGCACATGGTGCAAGTATCCTCATCCTCCGGCACCCGGCTGGCACGGATCGCGGCCGCATCTTCGGGGAACAAAGCCAGGTCGAACTGCTTCTGCCAGTTCAGGTCGCGGCGCGCCTTGCTCATCTGCTTATCCCGCTCGCGGCCCTTTTCCGGGTACTTGTTCATATCACCGACATAAGCCGCGACCTTGGCCGCTTTAACGCCGTCGATGACATCCTGCTCATTGGGCAGCGCCAGGTGCTCGGCCGGAGTGATGTAGCAAATCAGATCAGCGCCGTAGCGACTCGACTGAGCGGAGCCGATGGCGGCGGTGATATGGTCATAACCGGGCGCCACGTCGGAAGAGATCGGTCCGAGCATATAATAGGGAGCATCGCCGCTCATCCGCTTCTGCAACTTGACGTTGGTTTCAATTTCATCAAGCGGCATATGACCCGGCCCTTCGACCAGCATCTGGCAGCCCATATCGCGACCCAGCTCGGCAAGTTCGCAGTTGATCAGCAGCTCCTGGACCATCGCCCGGTCGTGGGAGTCGTGGATCGAACCGGCCCGCAGGCCGTTGCCGAGGGACAGCACCGTATCGTATTTTTTGAGGATTTCGATCACCCGGTCAAATTTTTCATAAAGCGGATTCTCTTTGCCATTGGCCATCATCCAGGCGACCATCGAAACCCCGCCTTTGCTGACCAGGCCACCATAACGGTAGCCCTGCTTGCGCAACCGCTCGATGGTGTACAGATTGATCCCGCAGTGCACCGCCATAAAGGCCATGCCGTCGGCGCACTGCTGCTCGATGGTATCGAACAGCAGCTCTTCATCCAACTTGTTCGGATCGCCGTACTTGCGGGCCGCTTCGCAAAAAGCCTGGTAGAGCGGCACATTGCCGACCGGCAGCTCGACCGCAGCGATCACCTCGCGCCGCACCCGGTCGAGATCGCCGCCGACGGAAAGCTCCATCAGGGTGTCGGCCCCGGCCTGCTCCGCCGCTTTGGCCTTGCGCACTTCGGCGGCGTAATCAACGATATCGGAGCTGGTGCCGATGGAAGCGTTGACCTTGGTCGCCAGGCCCTTGCCGATGCCGACCGCCTGCGGTTTTCGCTCATGGTTCCAGGGAATGACGATGGTGCCGAGAGCAACCTGCTCGCGGACATATTCTGCGGCGATATTCTCCCGCTCGGCAACCGAGCTCATCTGCGGGGTCACAACGCCCTCACGGGCAAATTCGATCTGGGTTTTCACAGTAACTTCCTCCTGATTACAATCATTTTTGACCGCAGAGGACGCAGAGATCGCTGAGTTTTTCGGGTCTGATCACTACGTCCTCTGCGGTTAAGCTGTTAACGTTTGCAGACAAAAATTGACAAAATTTTCTGCCACCTGCGGGTTACTGCCAAAATGCAGATGGATATAAGATCCAAGCACGTTTTTATAGCGGTAGCCTTCCCTCGCCAGCGGCTCGCCGCCGCGCCGACCCAGTCGGTAGCAACGCTCCAGGGTCAGCGGCATCTCAACTTCAGAGTAATGAAACTCATGCCCGCGGACCTGAGTGCCCAGTGGCCCGAGTAAGCTGTCGGCAGTCAATTCCACCTGTCGGTAGCCGAGCGCCCGGCGGCGCGGCAGCATTTTGGCCTGGGCCGGGAAGAGTCCGCACATCGACCAGCTGTCGATCGCCCGGCAGAGATACATGAAACCGCCGCACTCTGCATAGATCGGCAGTCCGGCTTCGGCCTGCTCCAGAATCTGCTGCCGCAGGCCGGCGTTTTGCGCCAATTGCCGGGCATGCAGCTCGGGATAGCCGCCGCCGAGATAGAGCCCGGCGAGGTTATCCGGCAGCCGCTGATCGCGCAGCGGGGAGAACTCCACCAGCTGAGCTCCGGCCTGCTCCAGCAGCATCAGGTTCTGGGGATAGTAAAAACAGAACGCCTGGTCGCGCGCGATGCCGATGCGCAGCTTTTTCTCCACCGGTCGTAGGGAGGGTGCCTCTGCTGCGGACACCCGGCTGCAGGCCAGCTGCTGCAGGACATCCAGCTGCAGATGCTGCTCCACCCAGTCGGCAAGTTTTTCGGCGTGGTCGCCCTGCAGGTCGTCGGCTGTGATCAGGCCGAGGTGCCGTTCCGGCAGGCTGATATCATCCTGGCGCGGCAGCCAACCGAGCAGGGGCGGCAGTCCGGGCACCGAGGCCAGCGCATCCTGCAACATCTCGGCGTGTCGCTCACTGCCGACCCGGTTGGCGATCACCCCGGCCAGCTGCAGCTGGGGATCGAACTCGGCAAAGCCTTTGACCACCGCGGCAAAGCTGCGCGCCTGGGCGCGGGCATCGACCACCAGTAGCACCGGCAGGCCGAGCCATTTGGCAATCTGCGCGCTGCTCCCCTCCTCGCTCCCCCCGCTGACCCCGTCGAACAGGCCCATCACCCCTTCAATCAGGGCGATTTGCGCGCCGAGGCTGCCAGTGGCAAAAATATCCCGTAATTGGCTCTTGCTGCAGAACCAGCTGTCCAGATTATGCGAGGGACGCCGGCACACGGCAGCATGATGGCCGGGATCGATATAGTCGGGGCCGATTTTGAAGGGCGCGACCTGCAGACCACGGCGCACCAGCGCCGCCATCAGACCGAGGGTCAGGCTGGTCTTACCGCTGCCGCTGGCCGGTGCAGCGATCAGCAACCCGGGGATCCTGTCGGGACTACTCATATTGGCCTATTAAGCTGTTTCACCACGGCGATGCCGTCGGGGTAGTAATCTATGATGTTGTGGCAGGCGTAGTCCTGCTCAATATGGAACAGACGCTTTAGGGGTGCGCCGATGGCGTCAAGCAGAATCACCCGGTTAACCCCACCGTGGCCAACCACTACCAGCTCATCACCCGGGTGAGCGGCGACGATCGCGCTGATAGCCGGCCGCACCCGCTCGGCGAGCTGCAGCAGGCTTTCGCCGCCAGGCGGCGCGACATGGACAATGTCGTTCAGCCGTGCCTGCCAGAGGTCCGGGTCCTGCTGCTGCAGCTGTTGCCAGGTCTGCCCCTCCCAGCTGCCGATGTCCAGTTCGCGCAGCTGCTGCCGGTAGAGCGGCTCGGCCTGGTGCCGCTGGGCAATCTGCTCAGCAGCAGTCCGGCAGCGGCTCAGGTCGCTGGAGTAGATTCCGGCCAGCTCCATACCTTGAAAGCGGTCGGCCAGGGCAGCTGACTGCCGCTGTCCAAGCGAGGTCAAAGGAACATCGGCCTGGCCGTTGTAGCGTTTTTGTGCAAAGCCTTCAACCTGGCCATGACGCAACAGATGAAGACGGGTCGGCTTATGCATGAATTCCTCTATCTATGGATATGCACTTCGCTCACTGGCCAGGGACCGGGCTCAGATTTCCCATTGCAAGGGTGTCTGGCGCCTGGATGGCGACAGTCAAGCCCCAGGGATGGGTTCATGCGCCCTGGAAATGGGAAATCTGAGCCCGGTTTGCCGATTGGTGGAGCCAAGTGCATATCCAGGTTCCTCTAAAGCAGGGCCAGAAGCAGAATCAGGCACAACACTTCGGTCAGTTCAGTGGACGCTCCCAGGACATCGCCGGAAACGCCGCCGAGGCGACGTTCAAAATAGTGCAGCAGCAGGGCCGCAGAGAGCAGCAGCAGCAGGCAGAGCAGCAGGCCGTCAACCCCAAGCAGCAGCAACGCTGCGAGCAAAAGCGTCAGGCCGGCGCGCAACAGCTCCGACCGGCCGACATTGGCGACGAAGGCAGCACCGGTGCCGCCGGCAGAGCGGATATAGCTGGAGCAGCTGGCAAGAAAGACCTGACACCAACGCCCAGCTGTCGGCATCAGCAGCAGCGCGGCATTTTTCTGTGCCAGTGGCACATGGTAGAGGGATAAAAACTTCAGCAGCAGCACCATCACCAACCCGACCGCGCCGATGGCCCCGACCCGGCTGTCCTTCATGATCCGTAGAGCACTTTCGCGATCGCGCCCGCCGGCCAGGCCATCAAGCAGATCGGCAACACCATCCAGGTGCAGTGCCCCGGTCGCCAGGATCAGCACCAGCAGCAACAGGCCGTCGACCACGGCACGAGGCAGCAAGGGGTTCAGCAGCCAGTTACTGATCACCAGCAGCAGCCCCAGCGCCAGGCCGACCGCCGGAAACAGCCCCATGCTGCGGCCGAGTCGCTCGGCGGAGAAATCCGGCTGCTGGCCGAGGGGAAAAACGGTTAAAAAGCTTCCGGCAAGCCGAAACAGCGCCCAGCGTTCTTTCACTGATCGGAGCCTTCTGAAACCCCTGCCTCGGCAAAGGTCAGCACTTCGCGCAGCACCCGCAGCGCTCCTTCAACAAGGGTCATCGCCAGAGCTCCGCCGGTCCCTTCGCCGAGCCGCAGATCGAGGTCAAGCATCGGTTGCTGACCGATCCGGGCCAGCATATGCCGATGGCCGATCTCCACCGACTGGTGGGCAGCGAAAACATAATCGCGCACCTGCGGATGCAGTTCGCAGGCGAGCAATGCCCCGGCAGTAGAGATAAACCCGTCCACCACCACCGGCAGCCGCTCTGCGGCGCAGCCGAGCACCAATCCGGCGATCCCGCCAATCTCAAACCCACCCACCTTGGCCAGCACATCGATGGGATCGTTCGGATCGGGTTGATTGACTTCCAAGCCTTTATTGATCACCTTGATTTTCTTGGCCAGAGTATCGTCATCAATGCCGGTGCCACGGTGGGTCACCTGCTCCGGCTGCAATCTGCAGAGAGCGGCGGCGATCGCCGCCGAGGGGGTGGTGTTGGCGATGCCCATATCGCCGGTGCCGACCAGATCGACATCATCGGCTTTGGCCCGGGCGGCCATTTCGACGCCTGTCGCCAGCGCCTGCAGCGCCTGGTCGCGACTCATCGCCGGCCCCTGGGTAAAATTAGCTGTGCCCTTGGCAATCTTGCGCTTGATCAGGCCGGGCAGATCGTCAAATTCGGTGGCCACTCCCAGGTCGACAACCTGGACATCGGCACCGGCGTGGCGGGCCAAAGCATTAATCGAAGCCCCACCATCGACAAAATTGTAAACCATCTGCGGGGTCACTTCCTGCGGGAAGGCACTGACTCCCTCAGCGGCTACGCCGTGATCGCCGGCGAAGGTATAGATCCGCTTGTCGCGGATCTCTTCGCGACCGGTGATCGCCACATAACGTCGGGCGAACTCTTCAAGCCGCCCCAGCGAGCCGACCGGCTTGGCCTGCCGATCGATGCGAGATTGTATCTCAGCCAGTTTTTTCTCGCTGACCGGCTGGATGCGGGCGAGGACCGCCTGCAGGTCGAATTGGGACATCTCATTTTCTCCACAGCGTAGGGGCGCCATAGGATGGTGCCCCTATGGATTATTTCAACTTTATCGGCAACCCGGAAACCACCAGCCAGGCCTCATCGGCAGCGGCGGCCAGCCGCTGGTTGACAATCCCGGCCAGATCACGAAACCTACGGGCCAGGCGATTTTCCGGAACAATTCCGCTGCCCAGCTCGTTAGAGACCAGATAGAGCGGTTCTTCAAGCTGCCAGACCAGCTCGATCAGTCGATCAACCTCCGCCAGCACCGGCCCCTGCTTCTCTTCCAGGTGAAAATACAGGTTTGTCAGCCAGAGGGTGACGCAATCGAGCAGCAGTGCACCATGCCCGGCGGCGCTGGTTTCCAGGCATTCAGCCAACCAGAGCGGCTCTTCCAACAGCTGCCAGCGTTCTTCGCGCGCCTGCTGGTGGCGCGCAACCCGCTCAGCCATTTCGTCATCCTCGACCCGGGCAGGCGCGATATAAAGCAGCTTGCCGGGATGCTCCTCGACCAGCTGCTGGGCATAGCTGCTTTTTCCGGAACGGGCTCCACCGGTGATATAGACCATCTTGGCCATCGCATCCTCCGTAGGATCTGCTGCTAATATTCAATTCCTGCCCGAGCCGCCAGGCCATCAGCAAAGGGGTGCCGTTGCGCCTCCATCACCGTCACCAGCTCGGCCAGCTCAAGAACTTCCGCCGGAGCATTCCGGCCGGTCAGCACCAGCTCGGTGTGGGCCGGCCGCTGGCGTAGCAGTTCCAGCCCCTGCTCAAGGGGCAGATAGCCTTTGTGCAGCACCGGATTAAACTCATCCAAAACGACCAGGTCGTAAAACCCGCCGATGATCATCGGCCGCACCTGGCTAAGAGTTTGACTGACATTCTGCTGCAGTCGTTCCGGCTGCTTGCGGGCATCGATGCCACCGAGCCCGGCGGTTATGATATCCAGGCCGGCGAGTTTTTCCAAAATCAGCAGTTCACTGCTCTGCGGTTGCTCAGGCTTGAGAAAACGAACCAGCAGCACCTTGCAGCCCTGCCCCAGGGCGCGGATTATCAGGCCGGTGGCGGCGGTGGTTTTCCCCTTGCCGGGGCCGGTGTAGACCTGAATAATCGCCTGCTCCATGGCTACTTTCTCCAAGTAAGAAACCCCACTGCCAAAAAAGAGGCACCGGGGTCACTGCGTCGACTCCGGCCCCTCTCCCACGAAAGGGCAACGGTCTGCATCCGGGCAGGTCTCCTGGCTTATGGCTCAACTTACTGGTCAGCCCTTCCCGATCCTCAAGAATCAGTGGGTTGCTGACGGTCATCACCATTTACAGTTGCGGGGCAGCGAGGGATTTACACCCTCTTCCCTATTCTCCCATCTTTTTTTCAAACCACAACGACGGGCACCCGGACAGGTATTTTCAATTGTGTTCTGCGGTTTTAGCAGAGCGCAGAAAAAAAAGCAATCTCGTCAGGTTCAAGCGTTCAGCGCATCTTCAATCCGCTCCCAGATCTCCTCCTTGCCTTCCCGGGTATGGGCAGAAAACAGGCTGAAAGCGTCTTTCGGCAATCCGGTCGCCTCGGCAATCTGCGCGACATGCCTGTCACGCTGGTTGCGGCTGAGTTTGTCGATCTTGGTAATGACCAAAATGGTCGGTACGCCGAACTCTTCCAGCCAATCCAGCATCTGAATATCCTCTTCGCGCGGCAGGCGCCGGATATCGAGGATAAACACCACCCCCTTAAGGCTCTCCCGCACCTCAAGGTAGGTGCGCATCATCGGTCCCCAGGCCTTTTTCACCGCCAGCGGCACCTTGGCAAAACCGTAGCCGGGCAGATCAACCAGGGAAAAGCTTTGATTGATATTGAAAAAGTTGATCAGCTGGGTGCGCCCGGGGGTCGAAGAGGTGCGCACCAGGCTGCGCCGATTGACCAGCACATTGATCAATGAACTCTTGCCGACGTTACTGCGCCCGGCAAAGGCGATCTCAGCAAATTCCGGCGGAGGGTAGTTGCCCGGCCGGGTGGCGCTTTTGATAAAATCGGCGGAAGAGATTTTCATAGCTGGGGTCCTGTCAACAGTGCAAAAGGTAAAAGAAAAATTGAGCATAGCCCAGCCATCGGCCCCTGACAACTGTCGACAGTGTACAATCCTCAGCCTGAGAAAGTTTTACAAATTGGTGATTTTGGATGATCTTCGGGGGTTTTTTCTGCTAGTATACAGTTTCAACATCTCCCCGGATCGATCTGAACAAAGTTGCCGGTAGCATATCGGCCATTTTTATTTTGGAGGATGATAATGATTAGTCAAAAGCTTGTCGATGCCTTAAATGACCAGATTGCGTTCGAAATTCATTCTGCACTCATCTATAAAGCAATGCAGGCCTACTTTGAAGCTGAAGACTTTCCCGGCATGGCCAACTGGATGAATGTTCAGTTCCAGGAAGAGCTGGCCCATGCGGAGAAGATGTTCAACTTTGTCTGCGAAGCAGGTGGCCGGGCCAAAATGCTGGCCATGACCGAACCGCAGAATGATTACAGTTCACCATTGAATGTTTTTGAAACCGCTCTGGCCCACGAGCAGATCGTCACCTCGCGAATCAACGATCTGATGGAACTCGCCCAGGCGGAAAAAAATCATGCCGCACAGATTTTCCTGCAGTGGTTTGTCACTGAGCAGGTCGAAGAAGAAGCCAGTGCCGGCCTGATTATCAAAAAGCTGAAAATGATCGAAGGTGACGGCCGTGGCCTGCTGATGATCGATCAGGAACTCGCGCAACGGGTCTTTACCCCGATTGCGACCAACTGAAATTCTGTTTAATAACGAGAGAGAAGGAGAAGACGACCAATGTTCAACGACATCGATGTGAAAAATGCTCTGATCCGTTCGGTTCAGACTGAAAAAAATGCGATGAATTTTTATCAGATCGCCGCTGCCCAGATGAAGGACGCGGATGCGATCAAGACCTTTGAACTGCTGGCCCGCGAAGAGCGCGACCACGCCAAGCACTTCTTTGATAAATTCAAGGATGTCGACGGCAACGACCTGCCCCCCTTCGATGAGTTCATCAATGAGCCACCCGACCAGGAAGGCGAGTGGCTCTCCGACCTGGACAAGGCGCTGCTGGCCAACTTCAGCGACCGCAAGGCGATGGAACTGGCCATGGAAAAAGAAAAGCGCCTGGAAGAAAGCCTGCGGGAAATGGCCGCCAAGATTGATGATCCGGCCGTCAAGGCGATCTTTGAAGAGAACGCCAAGTCGACCCATAATCACTACGTGATTATCGAGTCAGAATACGCCCGCCTGATGGGCATGGTTCACGAAACCGATATCGATACCTTCGTCCGTGAATAGTCCGGAATAAGGCATCAGGAAAATAAGGTCTCGCAGTTCTCTGCGGGGCCTTTTTTCGTTTCAAGCAAAAAATCCTTCCGCCTGTTTGACCTCTGCAAATCGCCAGCTATACTTTCCCTTGTTTTCCATGCCTATGTGATCGAAAGTGAACCGCCCGGAATGATGCGTCAGCAAGTCGATTCAACTCTTTGTTGAGTGGACAGAGTGCCTGGTGAACGCATCTGCCAGCATGAGCCACCCTCTCCAGCGACGCTTTTTATTCATTCGAAAAAAGGAGGAAGACCATGTATTGCTCGAAAAGGTGCAAAAACTGCTCTTTTTGTCTGGCCAAGGACAAGTAACAACTGAACCCGGTTTGCTCCCGCTCAGTCGAGAAAATTGAGCGGGGCAGGCCGATCAGCTACAATTTGAACTTCTAAATCTTCCACCCTGCCCTACCTCAACCCCTGAAGAAAAGTCTCTGCACTCTTCATATGCCCCTGTTTTTTGCTCTCGTCCATTTTGTCGAGGGTTCCTAACAGCATCGACATCCGATAATTCTTGGCGAAAAATTCCCGATGCCTGGCCAGAAAACGCCAGAACAGACCATCCCAGACCTGCTGCCAATCGCCTTTAGGGTAATCACTCATTTTCATCAGGTAATTACTGCCGCTGATGTACGGCTTACTGGCCATCAGACCGCCATCGGCAAACTGGCTCATGCCGTACACATTGGGCACCATGACCCAATCGTAAGCATCGATGAAGAGCTCCATGAACCAGCGATAGACCTCATCGGGGTCAAATTCGCAAAGCAGCATGAAATTACCCAGCACCATCAGTCGTTCGATGTGGTGACAATAGCCTGTTTCAAGCAATTTACGAATGACATTGTCGACAGGAAAGATTCCAGTTTCAGCGTTCCAGAATGAGGCCGGTATTTTTCGTTCAAATCCCCAATAGTTGCAGGTCCGTTCGTTCACGCCCTGATGTAGATAGACGCCCCGAATAAACTCCCGCCAGCCGATCATCTGGCGGATAAAGCCTTCGGTCGAATTGAGCGGGATAGCGTTTTCCTCGGCATACTCCAACACTCTCTCCAGCACCTGCCTTGGCGTCAGCAGCCCGACATTCAGCATCGGCGTCAGCAGGCTATGGTTGAGGATCTGCTCGTCCGCCAGCAGAGCATCTTCGTAAGGACCGAACTCAGCGAAGCGATTTTGTAAAAAATCTTCCAGCCAGGCTTCGCTCTCGGCATAAGTCGTTGGATAAATGAAGCTATCCGAAAGCTGGCCATAATTTTTCGAAAAGTTTTTCTCTACATAGCTAACGGCTTCTTTATAAAACCTATTTTTTTTCGGAAACTTGACCTCGGGCGGTTTTTTTCCTCGCGGGTATTTCTGCCGGTTATCGGCATCGAAAGACCATTTTCCACCAAGCGGTTCCTGCCTGCCGTCCAGCAAAATATCTTTTTCGAGACGCTGCTGCTGATAGAAGTCGGCCTGATGGAAGCTCTTTTTTCCTGAAAAATAGCTCAGATCCTCCTGCTCATTGTTTAAAAACATCGGCGAGTCGTAAAACTTCAGGGAGATATCCGCCTTTTCCGCCACACGAGTGAGTCGATTGCTCAACCAATCGTCGGTGGGCTGGCAGCAGTGAATAGCGGAGACCTTTTTGGCCTGCAGATGCGGAACCAGCTTACGGATATCCGCTTCCTGGCGCTGAGCCGGGATGTACTCAACCTGGCAGCCTTCTGCCGATAAATAATCGGCATAAAAGCGCATAGTCGCCCGGTGGTAGAGCAGTTTCTGCTTATGGAACCTGTACTGCTGAAAAAAGAGGTGCTCCTCAACCAGATAAACCGTCCGCCCCGGCGCGATGGCTGGATTTTCCTGGAAGAGTTGGTGGGGAAAGATAAGGGTGATCATCCCTTAAAGATAATTGAATCCCGTCAAGATTCAATCCGGGGATCCCCTTGTCGCGAAAGAAAGAAATTGTCAGCGAACCTGCAGCCGCGAACGTCTGCAGCGCTCACTGCAATACCTGATCTCCGACCAGATTTTGGCCCACTTCTTCCGCCAGGAAAAGGGGCGCTTGCACACCGGACAGATTTTTTCCGGCAGATTCTGCTTTTTCATAAATTTAGCCGCTGAAACCGAACACCCCAGGGAAGACCACCAGGACCGCCAGAACCAACACCTGCAAAACGATGAACGGCAGTACCCCGTAATAGATATCTGTGGTCCGCACTTCCGGCGGCGCCACCCCTTTCAAATAAAACAGGCTGAAACCAAAGGGCGGGGTTAAAAATGAGGTTTGCAGATTCATCGCCACCAGAATCGCATACCAGATCGGATCGATCCCCAGGTTAGCGGCGATGGGGGCCAGGATCGGTACGACGATATAAGAGATTTCGACGAAATCGATGAAAAAGCCAAGCACCATGATCACCAGCATCGACAGGATCAGAAAGCCCCACTTCTCACCCGGCAGCCCCATCATAAAATCCTCGACCAGCCAGTCGCCGCCGGTATAGGTGAAGACCATGGAAAACGCCGTGGCACCGACCAGAATAGCAAAGACCATGGAAGTGATCTTGACCGTCTCCAGCGAGCTCTCCCAGAGCATCCTCATACTCAGCTGGCGGTACATGGCCGCCAGAATAATCGCCCCCACGCCGCCAACGGCAGAAGACTCGGTGGGTGTCGCTACACCGGCAAGGATCGAGCCGAGCACCAGGATGATAAGAACCAGCGGCGGAACGATCGCCTTTAAAGCGTGAAAGACCTGCTGCTTTTTTGAGCCGGTCGCCTCAACGAGGCGGATCGGTGGTGCCAGCTCCTTGTTGAAGAAGGCCAATATGGCGATATAGATGACGTAAATCAGCACCAGCGACAAACCGGGCCAGAAGGCGGCCTTGAACAGATCACCGACCGGCTCCTGGAAGACATCGCCGAGGATAATCAGGATGATCGACGGCGGGATGATCTGCCCCAGGGTGCCAGCAGCGCAAATCGCCCCGGTTGCCAGCTTCCGGTTGTAGTTATATTTGAGCATCACCGGCAGCGAGATCACCCCCATGGCGACCACGCTGGCCCCCACCACGCCGGTCGAAGCGGCCAGCAGGGCGCCGACCAGGACGGTCGAAATCGCAATGCCACCGCGAATTTCACCAAATAAAAAACCCATCGATTCGAGCAGCCGCTCGGCCAACCGCGATTTCTGCAGCACGATGCCCATAAAGATGAACAGGGGTATCGCCATGAGGATGGTGTTGTTCATGATCGACCAGATGCGGTGCGGCATCATAGAAAAGATGCTGCTGCCTTCGGCCAACAAACCGAAGACAACGGCGACCCCGCCAAAGGTAAAGGCAACCGGAAACCCGAGCAGCAGAAGCAGCAGGGCGACGGCAAACATGATCAGACCAATCATAAGGGATATCGTCCTTCAGAGGAAAACTCCCGGAGAGGGAGATTGCGGCAGGGATCAGAGCACATCATCTTCGATGTGATGCACGGGAGGGGCTTCCTGGCCGAAAAAGATCCGCAGGTTGCGAACGACAAACCCTGCGGCCGAAATGGTCAGACAGACAAAGGCGGCGGGGATGACCGCCTTGATCAGATACCGGTGCGTCAAGCCACCCGGATCACCACTGATCTCCTGCATTTCATAGGCCTCATTGACGAACCAGAGCGAGCCGTTGATGATCAGGAGCGCCAAAGGGATCAAAAAGATGAAGGTACCGGCAATATTCACAACCGCCTTCCACTTCGGCGAAAAGCGGTCATAGAGGACATCGACCCGGACATGACCATCTTCTTTGAGGGCGTAAGAGATGCCGAGCAGAAAAACCACCGAAAAGAGATGCCACTCCAACTCCTGCAGCGCAATCGATCCAGAGCGGAAAAAGTAGCGCATGATCGCGTCATAAAAAACGTTGCCCAGCAAAACCAGGAGCAGCAAGGCAGCCAGCCAGCCGGTAAGGTCGGAGAAACGATCGGTTATCCGTTCGATTTTTTCCAGCATAATTTTCCCAGCCCGGCAAGACAGCAGGCCCCCGAAACGGTTCGGGAGCCTGCTGCGGTTGGCTATCAATCGAGGTTATCTTTCAGATAGGCATAATCAGAGATTTCCGTCCATCTGCGCGCCTTCTTCATATAGGCTTTCTGCGCTTCGTAGATCTCCTTGAAGGCTGCATCCTTGGCCGCGGTTTCCTCGAGCAGCTTGGCATTTTCAGCCTTCATCGCAGCGATCACCTGTGGCGGGAAGGTGCGAATTTTTATGTTGGGATACTCCTGAGAGATTTTTGCCCAGTTTTCTGCGCTGTCGTTGTAGGAACGGGCGTACATGTCGTAGGCGGCGAGTTTAATGGCCGTTTCTACGATCGCCTGCAGATGCTTCGGCAGAGTGGCGAACTTTTTCTGGTTGACCAGAAACTGCAGCTCAGTGGCGGGCTCATGCCAACCGGTGTAATAGTAGGGGGCAATCTTATGGAAGCCCATATTCAGATCAAGGGATGGCCCGACCCACTCCAGGGCATCGATGGTGCCCCGATCAAGGGCAGTGTAGAGCTCGCCAGCCGGGATATTGGTGACGACCACACCAAGCTTCGACAGGACCTCGCCGGCGAACCCGGGAATCCGCATCTTCAATCCCTTCAGATCATCCAGGCTGTTAATCTCCTTTTGAAACCAGCCGCCCATCTGATTGCTGGTATTGCCGCCGGGAAAAGAATAAACACCGTGCTGGTCATAAACCTTTTTCATCAACTCCATGCCGCCGCCATAATAGAACCAGGCATACTGCTCAGGAGCGATCATCCCGAAGGGCATGGTGGTGAAAAACAGGGTGTTTTTATCCTTGCCTTTCCAATAATAGGACGCCGAGTGCCCCATCTCATACTGGCCAGCCTTGACCATATCCAGCACGCCGAAAGGCGCTTTGTGTTTATTTTTCGAGTCGATGCGGATTTCCATCTCACCGTTCGACATCTCCTTGACCATTTCCGCCATGTTGGTAACGGCATCGCCGAAAATCGGAAAGTTGGTCGGCCAGGTCATGGCCAGCTTCCAGCGGTACTTGGGAGCGGCTTCGGCCGGGCTGACGGCTCCGCCCAGAATCAGGCAGCCGCCCAGCAGGACAGCGATCAGTAAACAGGTGGGTTTCGTCAATGCACGCATGTTGCCTCCTCTGAATCAAGTCAAACGAACAAGCCCGGTCAATCCGGGCGGCCTGAAAAACTAAGATACACAGTCAGTTCAAAGCGTTACAGCTGAAACAATCATCCCGCACCAGGATCAGAAAGTCAATAAAGGGGGGCAGAAAAGCCGAGTAAAAAACTCAAGGATAGAAAATTGAATTGAGAGGGCACTTACTCTTTGCCCGAAGCGATCTCAACGATCATGGTGGCGCCACCGCCGGGGGTCTCTTCCAGCCAGGTACTGCCTTTGAACAGCCTGGCAATCTTCGCCACCGTAGCCAGGCCGATGCCGGTTCCGCTGCGTCCGGCGCCGCTGCTGCCACGCTTGAACGGTTCGAAAATCTCTTCCCGCTCGTTTTCAGGAACCCCCGGTCCATGATCGATCACCCGAAATTGAACCCGGTCGGGCAGTTGTTTGCCGACAATTTCAATGCGCGGATCATATTCAGCTGCGTAATAAAGGGCATTGGCGAGCAGATTGCGAAACAGGTCGGCAAGCAAAGGTTCGGGAACCAGCACCTGAGGCAGCCGGCCAATCGTCACCCGGGCCTGATACTTGACGATTTTGTCGGCCAGCTCAACCTTGACATCCTCAACCAAGCGCGTGGTATCGACCGGTTTATCAGGGTCCTTCAACTGCCCGACCCGGGCCAGGGCCAGCAGATCTTCAAGCAGATCTTCCATCTTGTGGGCGGTCTTTTTAATCTCGGCCAGACACTCTTGCCCAATCAGGTCGAGTTGCTCAGAATAGCGCTCTTCAAGCAGCTCGGCAAAACCGATCAGCGGGGTCAGCGGGGAGCGCAGATCGTGAGATACGGTCGAGACGAAGGCATCCAGTTCACGGTTGGCCTGCTGCAGACGTTTTTCCGCCTCTTTACGCTCGGTAATATCTCTGAAAACCCCGAGCTTGCGGGATGGTGATTCACTGGTTGGGTAAGGCGAATGGACGATCTCGTAAGTGCGGCCGGTTGCCTCCAGCCTGCGCTCCTGCTGTATGACCGCGCCTTCCAGAACCTCCTGCAGCGGGCAGGACTCGCAGGGCTCCTGCCGGCCGTGAAAGATCTGATAGCAACGCTCCCCGACAGCTTCGCCAGAGATCTCACGCATGGCGCGATTGATGAAAGTGATACGAAATTCAGAATCACAGATGTAGGCCGGATCGACCATGCCATCGAGGACAGCACGTAAACTGGCCTTTTCACGCTGCAGCTCGCTGGTCTGATCAGCCACAGCCCGGCGCAGCTCTCCTTCCTGCTGTTTCTGCTGGCTCAGATCGATAAACGCCTCAATACCGCCAAGGACCTTACCGCTCTTATCCCGCAGCAGGTTGACATTTTTGGTCAGCTCGACACGGCGCCCATCCTTGTGGCGAATGGTACAGGCCACCCCAATAACCGGCTTTTTGACCTGATCATTGAACAGGCCACAAAACTTTCCGCAGGGCAGACCAGAGAGAAAGGAGCAGTGCTGACCGAGGGCTTCCGCGGCGGAGTAGCCGGTAAGACGTTCAGCTTCACCATTCCAGTAGACCACTTTTTGCTTGGTATCGACCAGAAAAAGGCCGGTGGGAATCGTTTGCAGCAGGGCATCAAGAGGGTATTCAGCCAGCAGGCGATGGATAGGCATGCGGCAACCTCATCGGTAATTTTATTACTCATAGGGGAAGTATTGTTCCCACTATACCAGCTGCCTGAGAAAATACCAGAACAATGACTGCCCACCCCAGCCCCGAATCAGCGCAAATCTTTGCCCGATTCTGCCGGCGCGCGGGCGACGACCGCCACTTTGACTTCGGCAGCTCCAGCCGCCAGCAGGGCGATGGCCGATTCGCGCACCGTCGCCCCGGTGGTCATGACATCATCCACCAGCAGTACAGAAGCCCCATCAAGGCGCCCGGTGACTTTGAAGGCGCCGCGCAAATTCCTTTCACGCTGACGGGCCGACAAACCTTGCTGGGGAATAGAGGGCTGCTGGCGCAACAACAACTGATGGCGGACGGGACGCTGGCGGATGCGCCCCAGTTCTCTCGCCAGCAGCAACGCCTGATTGTAGGTCCGCTGTTTCAGGCGCTGGCGATGCATGGGCACCGGGATAATCAGCTCAGCGCAGCAGGCACCAGGAAGACTCCTGGCAAGCAGGGTCGCCAGGGGCCGGTCAAGTCCAATGCGCTGGTTGAATTTAAACTGGTGGATCGCCTGCCGAAGGCTGTTCTGATAAAGACCGGCCGCATAAACCTTAGCGTAGGGGGGAGTTGTTCGGCTGCACTGGCCACAGAGATGGCTGCTCCCGGAGGCTGCGGGAAACGGCAGCGCGCAGCGCGGGCAATGGGCGCTCGGCAAGGGCGGAAAATCTCCCAGACAGGTCGCACAGAAAGGCTCAGTCCAGGATTGGGGGAAGGTCCTGCTGCAGAGCGGGCAGGCCGGCGGCAGCAGCAGATCGATAAGCTTGCCAGCTCCCTGCAGCACCCCCAGCGCCACGCCCCTCAGCAATGATTTAACTGACGAGCAGGGACTGGCCGGTCATTGCTGCCGGAACCGGAAGCTGCAACAGATCAAGAATTGTCGGCGCCAGATCGGCGAGAATCCCTTCGCGCAGTTGGGCATTTTTTCGCTGCGCATCAACAAACACCAGCGGAACAGGGTTACTGGTATGAGCCGTGTGCGCGCCACCATCGGCAGCGGTCATCTGTTCGCAGTTACCGTGGTCGGCGGTGATCAGCAGGCTGCCACCAGCAGCGAGCACGGCATCAACCACCCGCTGCAGGCAACTGTCGACGGTCTCCACCGCCTTGATAGCGGCCGGGAGCACTCCGGAATGGCCGACCATATCGGGGTTGGCATAGTTAAGAATGATCAGCTGATAAGTCCCCGATTCAATCCGCTTGACGACTTCATCAGTCACTTCATAGGCGCTCATCTCGGGCTTCTGATCATAGGTGGCAACATCCTGTGGCGAGGGGATCAAGACCCTATCCTCCCCCTCCCAGGCGTGCTCGACACCGCCATTGAAAAAGAAGGTCACATGGGCGTATTTTTCCGTCTCGGCAATCCGCAGCTGGTTGAGCCCCGCTTTAGAAACCACTTCGCCAAGGATGTCCGGATAGGTCTCCGGCGGAAAGGCCACTGGCAGATCGAAGCTCTCGTCATATTCGGTCAGACAGACAAAATCAGCCAGCTTGGGCGCTTTATTGCGCTTGAAGCCGGTGAATTCAGGATCGGTTAGAGCGCGGGTCATTTGCCGAGACCGGTCGGCGCGAAAGTTGAAAAAGATGATGGCGTCATCATCGTCAATGGTGGCATTTTGGCAGACCACCTGCGGTTCGATAAATTCATCGGTCTGGCCGGCAGCATAAGCGGCCTGAATCGCTTCCTGGGGATTCTTTGCGACCTTTCCCTGACCTTCAGTCAGGGCCAGATAAGCCTTCTCCACCCGCTCCCAGCGATTGTCACGGTCCATCGCCCAGTAGCGACCGGTGATGGTTGCCACCCGGCCCAGACCGATCTGCTGCAGCTGCTCTTCAAGCTGCTGCAGATATTTCTTCCCGCTGCTTGGTGGGGTGTCCCGGCCATCCATAAAAGCGTGGACGCAGACATCCCGGACGCCAATATCTTTGGCCATGCGGATCAAAGCATAGAGATGACTGTTGTGCGAATGCACGCCGCCATCAGAAAGCAGGCCGAGCAGATGCAACTTGCCGCCGTTTTCGGCCAGACGCTGGCAGGCGCGCTGGAGGACCGGGTTTTCAAACAGGCTGCCATCTTCGCTGGCCAGGCTGATCCGGGTCAGGTCCTGATAAACGACGCGACCGGCGCCGATATTCAGATGTCCGACTTCGGAGTTGCCCATCTGTCCATCGGGCAGGCCGACATCGCGACCGGAGGCGTGCAGACGGGAACTCGGCCAATCACGCCGCAAAGCATCCATGGTCGGAGTCTTCGCCTGGCAGGCGGCATTATTATCACAGCGCTCGCTGATCCCCCAGCCATCGAGAATGACCAGCGCAACCGGTCCCTGGCGCATCGGGTTTAAGCCTCCCGCTGGCCGTGAGGGATTGCCTTGGGGCCCTCAACCAACTTGGCGTCCTGAATCTGCTTGCGCTCGGGCAGGATCAGGGAATCCCAGGCTTTACATTCAGCGCAGCTGCTCAGCCACTCTTCGTGCTTGGCGCCACAGGCCTCACAGACAAAGCCGAGGCTCAGCTGGCTGTCGATACTTAAGGCGCGCTGGTACTCGACCACCGCCTGATCGACCTTCTGCCGGCGGCGATGCGCCTCGGCCAGCAGCAGGTGCAATTGTGGGAAGTCGATGCCGGTACTTTCCAGGTCGGTCAGATGCTGGAAGGCCTCATCGACCATCTCCAGACGCAAGCAGAGACGGCTGAGGTAGAGTTTAAGCAACAGATCGCTGCTATCCGCTTCCATCTGACTCCGGTAGTAGGAAAGCAAGGCAGCCGGGTCTTCGGCGCCGATATACAGATCTTCGAGGCGGGAGAGAAAAATGCTTTTCTTCAGCGCTTTATAACCGTCCTGATAAACCTTGACGGCATCGTTATCGCGCCCCATCTTGCGGTAGGCATCGCCCAGGGTGACGCGCGCCGGGGTAAAGCTGGCATCCTGCTTGATCAGATCCTTACAGGCATCGACCGCCTGATCATAATCACCCTGCTCCAGATCGCGCCGGGCCATCTCGTAACGCAGTTGGCGCAGCTGGTGTTTTTCGGCATCCGATTTCGGGCCTGAGGAGGCTGATTTAACAATCTGTTTCTGCAGGTTCTGGGCTTCTTCAATGTTGCCCAGCTCAATCTGCAGATCGCGCAGGGCGCGCATCGCCTTACGGTTACCGGTGTCGTTGGCCAGCAGTTCTTTATAAACCTGGATCGCTTCCTCGCGACGACCGGCTTCTTTATAAGTCGCCGCCAGTTTGAACAGGATTTCCGAGCCGTGCGGATCAAGCTTGCGCGCTTCCTGCAACAGCTCAATTCCTGCGGCCTGGTTGCCCTCCTGCAGTTCGACACTGGCCAGCGCCAGATAACTGTCAACCCGCTTGGGATCGCGATCCAAGGCCTTTTTCAACAGAGTCCGGGCCTTCTTCAGATCACCCGCCAGCAGGCGGCCGACGCCATTGCGATAAATGGTGCCGATCTCCTCGGCTTTTTTCATCTTGCGGCCACTGCGCCAGCTGCCGAAGGAGTTGATGAAGGCGCTGAGCATATGGACCCCGGTGCCGATCAACAGGCCGACCAGGACCGCGCAGAACAGGGTAATGACAACCGGCAGAGTAAAGCTCTGCTCATTGGTAAAAAAGACCGTGATCTCACCCGGATTTATTCCCCAAAAATAAAGAAACCCGGCAGCAAAAGCGATAAACACCAACATGAACAGAGCAATAAGGATCATGGTCTTCTCCAGGCAGGCCCGACATCAGCAGGCGTCAGGGGTTGCTATTCACCAAATTTTTCAACTTCAGATTTACAATCAACACAATAACGAGAAAAGGGTCGAACTTCCATGCGGCGCTGCGGAATCTCTTCCTCACATCGCGCGCACAGGCCGTACACACCCTGATCCATCCGTTCGAGGGCGGCATCAATGTCACGGACCCGGCCGCGTTGCGCCTCACTCAAATTCATCAGCACTTCCTGATTATAGCTGTTAGACGACATATCGCCAATATCAGGCACGCCATCTTTCCCTAATGACTGGGATGCGGCATAAGCTTTTTGAGATTCTTCCAGAACTTCTTCACGCATTGCCAGCAGACGCTGGCGGGCTTCCTGCAATTGTTCTTCGTCCATCTGACTGACTGCCTCCTACTGCGATACTGAATATCGCTAACGGTTATGATAGGGTTCATTGCGCAGAATGGTATGGCTTCGATAAAGCTGTTCCAGCAGCAACAGCCGCGCCATCTGATGGGTAAAGGTCATTTTTGACAGGGAGAGCAACAGATCTGCGCGTTGCCGAACCTTTGGATCAAGGCCATAGGGTCCGCCGACCACCAGGCACCAGTCCTGTCCCCCATGCAGCATCTGTTCACCCAGCTTTTCCGCCAGCTGTTCCGAGCTGAAAAGCCGTCCCCGCTCGTCGAGTACGATCAGATAGGAACGCTCCGGCACCTTATCCAGAATGCGCTCCCCTTCCCGTTTGAGCAGACCGGGGATATCCCCTTTGCGCCCCCCTTTTTCCTCTTTAAGCTCGATAATATCCAACGTGTAATTGCGTTGCAGGCGACCGGCGTAGTCTTCCGCCGCCTCGCGCTGCCAGGCCTCAGCCAGCTTGCCGACACAGACCAGTCGCAGCTTCACTCGGTCGAAGTCCGTTCCAGTGCCACCTCGGGCGCCTCGCTCCACAGGCCTTCGAGGTCATAAAACTCACGCACCGGTTCTTGAAAGACATGCACCATGATCTCGCCATAATCAAGCAGCACCCAGCGCCCCTGATCCATTCCTTCTACGGCCAGCGGCAGCAACTGATGCTTCTTTTTCAGTTCAAGCTTGATATTTTCGGCAATCGCCTGCACCTGACGGTCGGACCGACCGGACACCAGCAACAGGTAATCGGTCAGCGACGAAAGCTCGCTGACCTTGAGCAACTTCAGGTCAAAACCCTTCTTGTCCAGGGCATAATCAACAGCCAGCAATGCTGAATCTTTCGCTTGCAAATTCTATCCTTTTTTCTTTTCCGGCTGAGCGCTTGCACCAGCCATATTTCGATACAGCCGGTGCTGTCGAATATAGTCAATCACCGCCGCCGGAAGCAGCGTTGAAACATCCTCACTCTGACGCACCCGCCGGCGGATTTCGGTCGAAGAGACGTCCCGGCTGGTCTGCCGAACGGCTATCACCGAGAACCCGCTCTGGTGTCTCAGATTTTCGGATTCGGCATCATAACAGAAGCGATCTGCGATAGCAACCGGCAGAAACTGCTGCAAAGACCCGTAAAACCCTGGCCTGGCGGCAACCACCAAATGAGCCAGTTCAAAGAGTCGAGGGTAGTCTTTCCAGGAATCGATTTCGGCAAACGAATCAAGCCCCATAATGAAAAAAAATTCGTCCTGGGGATAGTTTCTACGCAGCTGCTCCAAGGTTTCCACAGAGTAGCTAGTACCACCGCGCCGCCCCTCGAGATCGTTGGCAAAGAAGCGTGGCTGTTCGGCAACAGCAGCCTCGACCATCGCCAGCCGATCAGCAAAAGAAACCTCCGCAGCCAGCGTTTTATGCGGCGGCCGACAGGTCGGGAGGAACCAGACCTGATCAAGGTCACAACTGCTGAGCACCTCCTCAGCAATATGCAGATGACCAAAATGAACCGGATTAAAGGTTCCGCCGAGAATTCCGATACGCATGGCCGCAGCCTAGCTGCGCACCTGACCGTCACCCAGAACGATAAATTTGCGGGTGGTCAGGTCCTCCAGACCCATCGGTCCGAAAGAGTGCAACTTGGTGGTGGAAATACCGATCTCCGCCCCCAGGCCGAGCTGATTGCCATCGGAGAAACGCGAGGAGGCATTGACCATCACCACACTGGAGTTAATTTCCCGCAAAAAGCGCTGCGACATCTGATAATCATTGGTGACGATCACCTCGGTGTGCAACGAGCCGTAGGTCTCGATATGCCCCCTGGCCTCGGCATAATCGCTGACGATGCGCACCGCCAGAATCAGCTCGAGATACTCAGCCTGCCAATCCTCTTCGCTGGCCGGCAGCAGATCGGCGACAATCTCGCGGCATTTTTCGCAACCGCGCAGCTCCACCCCTTGAGCACGCATGGCAGCGACAATCTGCGGTAAAAAAGTCGCCGCCACATCCTGATGAATGAGCAGGGTTTCCATGGCGTTGCAGACCCCGGGACGCTGGACCTTTTCGTTCAGACAGATCTCTTCGGCCATCTGCAGGTCGGCGGCCGCATCAACGTAGGTGTGACAAACCCCTTTATAATGCTTGATCACCGGAATACGGGAATTCTCGGAGACAAAGCGGATCAGCCCCTCACCACCGCGCGGGATGATCAGGTCGATCTGATCTTCCAGTTTCAGCAGCTCGGTCACGGCGTTGCGATCGCTGGTGGTGACCACCTGCAGGGCCGCTTCCGGCAGATCCATTTCAGCCATCACCCGCTGCAGAATCCGCCCGATCGCCCGATTGGAGTGCAGCGCCTCCGAACCGCCGCGCAGCACCACGGCGTTACCACTTTTCAGGCAAAGCCCGGCGGCATCGGCGGTGACATTGGGACGTGACTCGTAAATTATGCCGATCACGCCGAGAGGAATCCGCTGGCGACCGACCTTGATGCCGTTCGGGCGCAGCCACATACCGGTTACCTCACCGACCGGATCAGGCAAGGCGGCAACCTCACGCAAGCCATCAGCCATCGCCGTGATCCGCTCCGGAGTCAAAGCGAGCCGATCAACCATTGCCGCCGCCATCCCCTTTTCACGGGCGGACTGCAGGTCCTTTTCGTTTTCCCGCTGCAGCTCATCCTGCGCCGTTTCCAGGGCGGCGGCCATCTTCCGCAGCAGTTCATCCTTTACCCCCGTCGACAGGTTGGCCATCTGCCGCGAAGCCTGCTGGGCGGCAAGCGCCAGCGCAAGCATTTCTTCACGTACCGTCATTTATTGATTCTCCTCTTCCCCTTCATCGGTCAAGACCAGGTCATCCCGGCAGACCACTTCATCACGATATTTATAGCCGAGCCGGTTCTCGATCTCGGAACACTGTCTGCCCATGATCTGCAGGGTTTCGGCCAACGAATAGCTGACCACCCCGCGAGCAAACTCCTGCCCCTGCCGATCACAGAGGCGCACCGCATCGCCCCGCTCGAAGCCCCCTTCGACCCCGACAATGCCAGAGGGCAGCAGGCTTTTGCCGCGCTTGACGATCGCTCCCTGGGCGCCCTCATCGAGCAGCAGCTTGCCGCGCGGCTTTTTCGAAAAGGCGATCCAGTGCTTTTTCGCCGTCAGTTTCGACTGCGCGGGCAGAAAATAGCTGCCGACATCGGCACCGGCAAACACCTGACTGAGAATATTCGGCCGGCGGCCATTGACAATCAGCGTGCCAACCCCGCTCAAGGCAGCGCGCTTAGCCGCCTTGATCTTGGTTGCCATGCCGCCGGTTCCGAGATTGCCGTTGGAGCCGCCACCCATCGCCTCGATTTCGGGCGTAACCCGCTCGACCACCGGAATCAATTCTGCTGTCGGGTTTTCCACCGGATTGCTGTCATACAGCCCATCCACATCAGAGAGAATGATCAGCATATCCGCCTCGACCAGCGAGGTCACCAGCGCCGAGAGGTTATCGTTATCGCCGAAACGAATTTCTTCGACCACCACCGTGTCGTTCTCATTGACGATCGGCGTAACCCCGTACTCAAGCAGGGTCATCATGGTGTTGCGGGCATTCAGGTAGCGCCGCCGATTGGAAAGGTCATCGCGGGTCAGCAGAACCTGGGCGACATTATAATTGCGGGCCAGAAAGGTTTCTTTGTACTCCCGGATTATCCGGGTCTGGCCAATCGCCGCCGCGGCCTGCTTCTGCGGAATGGTCTGCGGTCGCCCCTGTATGCCAAGCTGCCCCTTGCCAGCGGCGACCGCTCCGGAGGAGACCAGAATCACCTCTAGCCCGGCATCAAGCAGGTTGCAGACATCCTCCGCGATCACCGCCAACTGCGATTCATCGAGACCATCGGCAGTGGAGATAACGCCACTGCCGATCTTAACGACGACCCGCCTGACATGGGAGAGTAACGACTTGCGCATAGATCCCCAGATAGTATCGAAAAATATTCATCCAGCTGCTCTTTCAAGCAGCGAAAAGCCTACCGTCAACCTTTTTCAGAGTCAAGGTGAGGCGGGACCCCGAGATCAAAACCGGCCGTTGGTTTCTGCCGGCGCCGATCGAGCTCAGCGCCGACCGCGTGCACCAGCTCCTTGAGCCCCTCGCCCGTGACAGCAGAGATAAGGAAGCTTGGATAACCGAGCGACTCAAAGTGCTCCTTCATCGCCTGCGCCTGTTCGCGCACTTCGGGAATATCGATCTTACTCAGCACCACCAGCTGCGGCTTATCCAGCAAAGCCTGGTCATGCTGGCGAAGCTCATTATTCAGGACCTGAAAGTTATCAAAAGGATCGCCTTCCTGGATAAATGACAGGTCGACCAGGTGCAGAAACAGGTCGGTTCGTTCGACATGACGCAAAAAGCGCGTTCCCAAGCCCTGACCTTCGCTGGCCCCAGCGATCAGACCGGGGATATCGGCGACAACCATGGTCTTATGGCCACCGTAAGGCACCACGCCGAGATTCGGCACCAGAGTGGTGAAGGGATAGTCGGCGACCTTCGGCTTGGCGGCGGAGATTGAAGAGATCAGCGTCGACTTGCCGGCGTTCGGCAATCCGACCAGGCCGACATCCGCCAACAGCTTCAGCTCCAGCCGCAAAGACCTGGCTTCACCCGGCACCCCCGGCTGGGTATGTCGCGGCGCCCGGTTGGTGCTGGTGGCAAAACGCGCGTTGCCACGCCCTCCCTGGCCACCGGCCAGCAGAAGCAGCCGCTCTCCGGCCTCGGTCAGGTCGGCAACCAGCTCGCCCGTCTCATCGTCAAAAATCTGCGTGCCGGGCGGCACCCGCAATTCCAGCGATTCGCCATTTTTACCGTGCATGTTTTTGCCCAAGCCCGGCGCACCGTTTTTCGCCTTATAGTGGTGCATATAGCGGTAATCGAGCAGGGTGCTCAAGGCCGAATCAACGATAAAAAAAACATCGCCGCCCTTGCCGCCATCGCCGCCGTCGGGGCCGCCGCGAGGGATAAATTTTTCCCGCCGAAAAGAAAGGCATCCACGCCCGCCATCACCGGCTTTTACTTCGATTTTAACCTGATCAACAAACTTCATAATGCCATTCCTAGCGCAACCACCTGAACACTATAAATGGAAAAACCCGCTACCGCTTAACGGTACCGGGTTTTTCTGGTTGCATCTTGCGAAGCGTTTTAACCAGCGTAAACGCTGATCTGCTTGCGACCCTTGGCCTTGGTCTCAAACTTGACGACGCCGTCGACCAGAGCAAACAGGGTGTAATCCTTGCCACAACCAACGTTGTTGCCAGGATGGAAGGTGGTGCCACGCTGGCGGACCAGAATGGAACCGGCGGTCACTTCCTGACCACCATAACGTTTGACCCCGAGGCGCTTACCAGCGCTATCGCGGCCGTTCTTGGAACTACCGGCAGCTTTCTTATGAGCCATGAGATCGCCTCCTTAAGCTTCAATCGCCGCGACTTTAAGTCGGGTAACAGGTTGACGGTGGCCGTATTTCTTACGATACCCTTTGCGCCGCTTGGATTTGAAGACAAGAATCTTCTTGTCCTTCTCCTGGGCAACGATCTGTGCCTTAACCTTGGCACCTGGTACGAGAGGTGTTCCGAGTTTAACCTCTGCGCCACCGACCATGAGGACCTGATCGATCTCGACAGTCTCACCGACTGCGCCATCGATCTTTTCGACCTTTACCAGGTCGCCTTCGGAAACTTTGTACTGTTTGCCTCCGGTCTTGATCACCGCATAC
>CAMYNR010000096.1 GCA_947259715.1 uncultured Desulfuromonadales bacterium | reverse complement strand
TGCCACAGAACTGCAGGCGCAACTGGACCGGGCAAAGACCGAACTCGCCAGGACGAACCAGCAGCAAAAAGAAAATACAGCGCGGCTGGAACAGCAACTCACCCAGGTGACTGAAGAAGCGGCCAGAGTTCAGAAAAAGCTTGAGGCGCAACTGACAGCAGGGAAAACCGCGCAAAATATAGCGGCTGCCGAACAAGAAAAACTGCAGGCGCAGATCAAGAGCTTAACCGCCGAGCAAAAGAACCTGCAGCAGGCGCGCCAGGAGCTGAAAGAGCAGCTCGCTGCACGGCAAAAAGAGCAGGCAAAGCAGCAGGAGCTTGCCCAGCAGACCGCCACAGAACTGCAGGCGCAACTGGACCAGGCAAAGACCGAACTCGCCAGAGCCAACGACCTGGTGCGAGAAAATACCGCACAGCTGAAACAGCTTGGCGTCGAGAAGACCAGCCTGGCCAAGCAACTGGATGAACTCGCAGTGGAAAAATCCCAGCTCAGTGCCCAGCTGGTACAGCTGACCGAGCAATCCCAGCTGACCGAGCAACAAAAAGATCAGGCGATCAGGGGGCTTGAACAGCAGTTCGCGAACAGCAAGGCCTCACTAGCGGCCCTGGAGACTGAATGGCAGGCGCTGACTGATGAGTTTAATCAGGTCTCGGCGGACAAAAAATCACTGCAGAAAAGTTTTCAGCAATCGCAGCAGCAGTGGACGTCACTTCAGCAAGAACTGAATAAAGAACGAAACCTCGCTCAAAGCAGTCAAAGGGAACTTAAACAGCAGCTTCAGGAGACTCAAGCCGCACTGGCAGATGCTGGCCAACAGCTTAAAACCAATCGCGCTGATCTCCAGGCCCTGAAAAAGGAAAAGACCCGCCAGACTGAACAACTGAGCGCACTCGCTGCAGAAGAGTCACGGCTTCAGGCTGAGTTGGAGCAACAGAAAGCCGATTTTTCGCTGACCGAAAAGAAAATCGAGCAGACGGTAGCCGAGGCCCGGCAAAAGTATGCTGAACTTCAGAAGAAATTTGCCCAACAGAAGGAGCAACTTCAGGCGACAGTTTCGAACCTTGAGCAATCCCAATCAGATTTAGCCACTGCGAGGGATGCTGCGCAAGCCAACCAGGAGCGCCTGCAGAAACTTGACCAGGAGAAAACCGCCCTAGCCGAGCAGCTCAAGGCAGAAAAAGCAGCCACTCTGGCACGCCTAGAGGAACAGGAAGCCGCCCTTGCGGGCCTGGAAGAAAATCGCCAGAAGGTCGAGGCACAACTCGCCAAGGTAGAGAAAAAATTTGCCGAGCAACAGATAATTGCTGCTGCGGATAAAGCGGCTTTGCAGCAGCAATTAAGGCAGGCTCAGGCCGATTTGGCCAAAGGGGAGGAAAGCAACACAACCCGCGCGCAGCAATTGGTTAAACTTGAGGCAGAAAAATCGGATTTTTCTGAGCAACTGGCGCAACTGACGGCTGAAAAAGCCGATCTCAGCAGCGAGCTGGCTCAGCTTGGCGAGCGGTTGGTCAGCGCAGAAAAGTCGGGCACGACCGCACAACGCCAGCTAGCGGAAAAAACAGCTGCCCTTAACAACCTGGAGAGTCTCTGGCTTTCCCTGACGACTCAATTCAATGAAGTGGTTGCGGAAAAAGACCGCTTGGCAATCGATCGACAGGGCCTCGCAGAACAGTGCAGAGAATGGCGAACTGCTAGAGCTGGCCAGGGGCTGGGCAAACGCCTGGTCGCAACAGGATGTACCCCCCTATCTGGCCGATTATTCAGCCGACTTTGTTCCTGCCGGTTCTTTGCGTCGGACAGACTGGGTCAAACAGCGCCGCACTCGCCTGAAGCGGCCCAAATTGATTGAGGTGGTTCTGCAGGAGATCAAAGTTGCCAAGGACGGTGCCAACGCCGCTCGGGTCGAGTTCGTTCAGCAATACCGATCGAATACCTACCGCGACACCACGACCAAGCGGCTGGTTTTGACCCAGGAAAGGGGTGACTGGAAGATATTGCGTGAAGAAACGGTAAAATAATAACCAGTCTCTGCCAAATAGGGGGCGAACAATAGCCGGCCCCACGCGCCGGCTATTGTTGATAAACTATGATCCTGCTGGGCAACTTTGTACGCTAAGCAAATGCTGGCGCCGCTCTAGAGGAGGGTGAAGCAGATGAAAAAACAGATTCTGGGTTATGGGCTGTTGTTGTGCCTGGTGATTTTTACCGCCGGAAACGCCTTCGCTGCAACCAAGGAAGCGGAGGGAAACCTCATCATCGGCACCAAGCAGTCGCCCCCCTTTGCTATTAAACAAGCCGATGGCAGCTGGGAGGGGCTCAGCATCGAACTCTGGCGTTCGATTGCCGAGGACCTCGGCCTGAGCTATGAATTCCGCGAGATGTCCTTACCGGAACTGCTGGATGGAGTCGCCGAGCACAAACTGACCGCCGCGGTAGCGGCCCTGACCGTGACCGGCGAACGGGAAAAACGCATGGACTTCAGCCATCCCTTCTACACCACCGGCTTAGGGATTGCGATCAATAAGGAGAGCAGCGGCAGCTGGACCGATCTTTTCAGCGCCATTATTTCTCCAGCCTTTGTCAAGGTTCTGCTCAGCCTATCCGCGCTGCTGCTGATCTGCGGGCTGCTGGTCTGGTTCTTTGAACGGCGGGCCAACCCGGAAGAGTTCGGTGGTCGCTCCATCGATGGCATCGGCGCAGGGTTCTGGTGGGCGGCGGTCACCATGACCACCGTCGGTTATGGCGACAAATCGCCCCGGACCCTCGGCGGTCGGCTGGTCGCCATGGTCTGGATGTTCGCCGGAATCATCGTGATTTCCAGCTTTACCGCAGCGATAACCTCGGCGCTGACCCTGTCTAACCTGAACTCCCTGGTCAAGGGGCCGAAAGATCTGGCCAAGGTCAAGGTGGCATCGGTCGGCAATTCGACCAGCGGAAATTATCTCCAGCGCCAAGGGATATCGTTTCAAACACTGACCGATCCCGCCGAGGGGCTCAAGGCCTTGGCGGCAGGTCAGGTCGATGCCGTGGTTTACGACGCTCCAATACTCAAATATCTGATTCATCAAACATACTCCAATGAATTAAACATGCTGCCCGGAACCTTCGAACGCCAGGACTATGCCATTGCCTTAGCTCCCGGCAGCCCCTTACGGGAAGAGATCAACCGGGCCTTATTGGCAAAACTCGCGGAACCCTGGTGGCAGGAGGCGATTCATCGTTATATGGGACCCTGAAAAAGATGTGCCGAAAGAAGTGGCGAGGCAAGCCCTGGTCTCATGGCCATTTTTATGTGGGGCTGGAGATCGCAGGCCGAATGGCGGCGCTGCAAAAAATGGAAATATAGGGGAAATCGGCAGGACCTGACGCATGCTGTGCCCACAGGTAAATACCAAAATTTCGCCTGCCTCAAACGACTCTACCCTTTTTCAGAAACAGGTTATATGCCCCCGAAACCTTCAGTTCAATCAATGCAAGACTGGGAACTTATCGACAGGGCACCAATCCCGGGCCAAGGCACCGAACTGCAACTCTACAAACGCGAGGATGATCTTTCCATCAGCATCCTTGGCGGTGGCGTGTTGATGAGCACCTGGGCGCACCAATCCGAGGATGCCCTGGCTGAGATCCCCTGCCGCAAAATCGTCGACCGTGACCAGCCCCGCGTGCTGATCGGCGGCCTCGGTATGGGCTTTACCCTGGCCGCAGCACTGCGCTGCCTTGGCGACAATGCCGAGGTGGTCGTTGCCGAAGCGAAAAACGC
Organism: uncultured Desulfuromonadales bacterium; assembly: GCA_947259715.1. Taxonomy (GTDB): domain Bacteria; phylum Desulfobacterota; class Desulfuromonadia; order Desulfuromonadales; family Geopsychrobacteraceae; genus Malonomonas. The sequence goes on along the minus strand of CAMYNR010000096.1, from coordinate 14,954 downwards.
CAGGCCTATGATGCGATTCTGCTCGATGTCGACAACGGTCCCGAGGGCTTAACCCGCAAAAAGAATGATTGGCTCTACACCAACGACGGCCTGACTGAAGCTTACCGCGCCCTACGTCCAGAAGGGATCCTCGCCATCTGGTCAGCCGGGCCGAACCGTGATTTCATGCAACGACTGCAGAAGATCGGCTTTAAGGTAAAGCAGGTGCGGGTCCGCGAGCACCAAAACAAAGGAGATCTGCATGTGATCTGGTTTGCTGAACGGGAGCCTTGATTTGTGGTTTAGAGAGTAAGTAGATGGCGAGATACATTCGTTGATAGATCAATTTGAGGCGTTGCCGCAGACGGAGGATTTTCAGGTGATTTCCTCTTTGAAAGCTTGAAAATTTGCCTGTTGAATGTTGAGAGCGGACCCTATTTGTTTCTTTTTTGCGTTGGCCCATGCAAAAGATTCAAGACGAGTTCTTCGCAGCAGGGGGAACAGCACTTACTGGCGGCGGGCGTTGGGTTATGCCACCAACGCACGACGGGCTTCTCTCTCCAGTGCTTCCTGCCGCGATTCCTCGATCTCCTGCAGAACATCTTCGACATCGGCAGCTTTGGTGCTGCCGACAAACTGACCGGTCAACAAAACCCCTGGCAGCAAATCACCGTTTTCGTAGATCTCCCAGATCTCTTCAGCAAAGTCGGTGGTGAGGAGTTCGGGTGCAAACTGCCCGAAGTAGGCAGCGAGATTGGCGACATCCCGGCCAAACAGCCGCTTGGCGTTATTATTTGCGGCGGCATCGACCACCTGCGGAAGATCGATGATCACCGGCCCATCGGCGGCGACCAGGATATTGAACTCAGAGAGGTCGCCGTGGATCAGTCCGGCGCAGAGCATGCGCACCACCTCGTCGATCAGAGAGCGGTGATATTTCAGAGCCAGATCTTTGCTCAGGCGCAGATCGTTGAGGCGTGGAGCGACCTCACCTTCAGCATCGACCACCAGCTCCATCAGGAGAACCCCTTCGGAAAAACTGTGTGGCTTGGGGACACGGACTCCGGCGGTGTCCAGACGAACCAGGGCATCGACCTCGGCATTTTGCCAGACCACCTCCTGCTCCTTACGACCGAATTTACTGTGTTTCTCCATGGCGCGCGAGCGGCGGCTGTTGCGCACCTTGCGGCCTTCGGTGTATTGCGTCTGCTTGTGAAAACTACGGTGTTCGATCTCTTTGTAAACCTTGGCGCAACGGATTTCTTCATGACAGCGCACCACGTAGACGTCAGACTCCTTGCCACTCATCAACTGGCCGAGAACCTCATCTAGCAAACCATCCTCAAACAACGGCTGTAATTTTGTCGGAATTTTCATAAATACTCTTCTAAACGTTTGCTGTGTGCTGAAGATATTTCAGAGATCTCCGGCGACTGGTGAGATAAATATAAACAACGGCCTGGAATCCTAACGACTCCAAGCCGCCTGATGCTAAACTTCGGCTGCTCGACGAACCCAAAATCAACTTCGCCGACCACTTATTTTGCTGCCTTTTTCGCCTTTTTATCGGCCTTTTTTTCTTTCATACTTTTAGCCGGTTCTTTTTTCTCCGACTTTTTGCTGTCCATGCCCTTGCCCATGATTTTGCTCCAACTCTCACATTGTGAGGATAATGCTCAACTGCAAATTTTTCCCATCTTAGCACGTTTAGATTTTTGGCGTTTTTTATCAGGGTGCGGGCGGTTTTTACAACATTGCCCCTATTCTCCCCTTTTGGGTATGCTGGCAGTATTATCCCATTGTCTTGCTGTTTGGAGGAATTATGGACAAGCAGGCCTTAAGGGTCATTGTCGCCGGTGGAGACTCCTCATCGCTACGACAGCTGGTCGTCTTGCTGCGGCGCCTGGGCTACGAGGTGAGACTCGCAGAAAGTGCCGCAGAAGCCTTGACGTTGATGGAGGCTGAACTTTCCGACCTGGTTATCCTCGATGGTCAGCTTTCGGCCCAGGATGGCATCACCGCCCAGCAATTGATCAAGAGCCGACCGCGCTGGGCGAACATCCCGGTTATCATGCTGGCCGCCAGGCACAGCAAAACCTCCCAGGACGAATACATCCGCTTTGGTTACGAAGGCCTGCTGACTCCCCCATTCGACCTGCACCAGATGAATATCCTGGTTCAGGAATACTTGTCGACCGGGGACACAAAAAAGCGGAAGAACCTTCGCATTCCTTTCACCCAACCGGTGACCCTCATTCATTGCGGGAAAACCACGGGGTATCAGCCCCTCAACCTGTCCGAAGGGGGCATCTACCTGCAAACCCTCAAACCCTTGCCGGTCGGCGCTGAAGTTGAAATTTCCCTGCCTCTGCCAGGAATGGAGCCGCTGACGCTCACCGGGATGGTGATCTACCAAAAAGGCTCCAGCGCCGAGGTCTTAAAAGCCGTGCCGGGAATGGCGATTAAATTTCAACCGACAGATCCCCTTTGCAGCCTGGCGCTGACCCACTACATCTCCGGGATATTGCTGAAAGACCTGCCGACTGGGGCAGATTCGATTGTCAGCCGGAGTCATCCGCCCGGGGGAACCCAGTAAGCTCTGCGCGGTTATTCGACGCATGAGGGCTGCGGGTTGCACCCCATCCCCAGCCTTGGAGACCCATAAAACAACGCGACAATATAGCTTTGTCGACCGGCCCGCTCCAAACAAGGAGAGAATCGATGACTTCAGCTGTAGCGCACCACAGCTCAATAGCATTCCCTGACTTCTTACAAAATTTCCAGACCTGCCTGAAAAACGTCTTCCATAGCCGCGAAGATATCGATCAACTCAGCATCCAGCGCGGCCTGCCGCCCTATGTTCTCCGTAACATCATGGACTGCAACCCGTTCTCGGCCTTCATCCCGAGCCAACATGGCGGCCGCGGCGCCGACCCGCGCGAGGGGATCGCCCTGGTTGAAGCGGCATCCTACGAGTCGCTGCCGCTGGCCCTGATCTTCGGGATCAACTGGGCGCTGTTTATCCAGCCGGTCGTCAAGTATGGCCAGGAGGCAGCTCAGAAAACGGTTTTTAAAGATTTTATCGAGAAGCAAAAAATGGGCGGTCTGATGATCACCGAACCGGACTATGGCAGTGACGCCCTGCATATGCAAAGCTCCTGGACACAGCAGGACGACCATTGCCACCTCCAGGGGACCAAGCACTGGGCCGGGCTGACCGGTTGGGCCGATTACTGGCTGCTGACGGCGCGGCACCGCACGCCGGACAAAGGGCTCGGCCGCGACATCGATTTTTTTATCTGCGCTGCCAACAACCCTGGCCAGCAGGTGGTCGTTGAAGAAAAGTTCTCCAACCTCGGCCTCTACATGATCCCCTACGGGCGTAACCGCATCGATGTCAGGCTGCCGGCAACCCATCGATTGCAGCCCGAGAGCACCGGTATCAAGATGATGCTCGACATTCTGCACCGTAGCCGCATGCAGTTTCCGGCGATGGCGATGGGCTTCATCAAACGGATTCTCGATGAAGCCAGCGACCACTGCCGGAAACGCCTGGTCGGTGGCAAAACCCTGCACAGCTACGATCAGGTCCAGGCACGGCTGGCAGAGATCCAATCCGCCTTCACCATCTGCTCGGCAATGTGTCTCAATACCAGCGAACGCGCCGGGATCGAAAACAACCTCGCCGCCCAGGGACTGGAAGCCAATGCGATTAAAACCTGCATCACCGACCTGAAGCAGGCAGCGGCTCAATCGCTGCTGCAGCTGGTCGGCGCCAAAGGTTACCGGCTCGACCACTTTGCCGGCCGCGCCATCGTCGACAGCCGCCCCTTCCAGATTTTTGAGGGCTCAAACGATATTCTCTACGCGCAGATCGCCGAAACGCTGCTCAAGCAGATGAAGCTCGCCAAAGAGAAGAACCTGGCCCGCTACCTGGCAAGTTTCGAGCTGACCCGCAACGCCGGTGAACAGCTGAAGAAGCGACTCGATGTCTCAATCGAGCCGCCCCTGCCGCAACGCAAACTGGTGGAACTGGGAATCCTGATCAGTCGGGTCGTGAGCATGGAGATGGTTCTGACCCTCGGCGCAAGAGGCTTTGACCAGCAATTGATCTCCGCCAGCCTTGTGCATCTGCAACAGCAGATCGCCACGCAATTAACCCGCTACAAACACCCCAATCAGACCCATCTGATCGATCCGGACCGCGATCACCCCTCCTGGAGAAGCTATTGCTGACCGGCGTCCCTTCAGGCCTGGCCTCTGCAAGCAGCAGGGCCTGCTCTGGTTGCAGCCGATACTTTCCCTTTGCAGCCTATCTCCAACCGGCTAATCTAAAAATCACGATTTATTGCACTAATTGATTCGGAATGGGGAGCATGGCGCGAGCGAAAAGCAGCGCTCTCAGCAAATCTCCATGAGGGGCAGATTAACAATCCTCTCTTGATCTCCTGATATACTGAACAAAAGGCAGACCGTTGGGGTCTGCCTTTTTAAGTATTCTATTGCTTACTCAGCCAAACGCCTGAATCTTTTCTTCAAGAGTTTCTCTGATAAATTGATTGATACTTTCGCCTTGCGTTTCTGCTGCCATGGCCACTGCAGCGTGAACTTCAGCTGGAACGCGTAAGGAAATTTTACCCGAATAGGGTTTTTCTGGTTTCTGGCCCAGTTCGGCACAGGCGGCTAAATAATTATCGACTGACTCAATAAAAGCGGCCTCAATTTCCTCACCATTATGGCCGTGGAAATTAATTCCATCGCCGATTCCAACGACACGACCGATTAAAATTTTGTCGTCCTGGTCAAATTCTACATGTGCTGAATAGCCTTTGTGCTTCATCATGGCTAATACCTCCCTGTGTTTCCGTTGCTAAACTTCTAACGGTTCTTGTTGCTTCGTTTCTTTTGCATCAAGGCTTAACGCCTAGCCTGAGCAAAAATCTTCTTGCCGCTTTTACTCGGTACCTTAATGCCGCCTTATCAAGGTGGGGTCGGTGGAAATATTCTCTGGCACCATCTTTTTCAAACATGACACCGGAACTTCTGAGGGGGACAGGCACCTGCGGAGCCAGTCCCCGGAGATGATCGTTTTGTGCAGCGCTAACCTTTTTCGACTGTTCCGAAGGCTAACGGGATGCTCATTTCAGCGATATTTCAGCTGGACCCCTTTGAGGAAGTTACGCAGCAGCTGATCGTTGCAATCCGTGTAATGTTTATGCTCTGGCCTACGGAAGAGTGCGCTTAGTTCATGCTTGCTTATCTGCATATGCGCCAGGGCCAGAATCTGCAGAATGTCTTCGGCTTTCAGATTCAAAGCAATCTTCAATTTCCTGAAAATAATATTATTGTTCAAGCGCCGCTCTGGTTCTGGTTGAGCCCCTTCTTTTTTGCCGCGCCGGTCATTGATCAAACCGTTTAGAAAAATCGCCAGTTGCTGATCGCTGCAGGGCTGAAAGGCAGGATCATCATCTTTTTTCAGCCAATCGCTGATCTGCACCCGCGTGACCTGGTGATCTGCCAGCGCAAAGAGAGCGATCATCTTCGCATCGTCAAAATCGAAACTGTAACGGATACGGCGCAAGATATCGTTATTGGTCACTGGTCTGCTCCCCTCAAAGCGGTTGGGATTCTCCAGGCAAAGGAGTTTCTGGATCCCCGGGGTTATTCTGCGGCTCATCCTTCGGCTTTTTTCTGCGGTGGCCCGGTTTAACCAGGATTTCCAGATAAAATGATTCGAGCTGATCGGTTTCGGCCTGATCTGGCTGGGAACAACCCTGTTGGACCTTAATTATCACTGGCTCTATCTGGGGTTTGGTGGTTTAACCCTGATCCTCGCTCTGCTGGCCTGGCTTGCTTTTCCCATCTTTCCACAACAGACTGTTCAGCATAAGCATATGGTATTGCGCCGACGGTATTGGCTGTATTATGCGCTGGTTTTCATGTCAGGTGCCCGGCGACAAATATTTATGGTTTTTGCCGGATTTTTGATGGTCGAACAATTTGCCTACTCGGTGAGTGAAATTGCCCTGCTGTTTTTGTTGAATGCCGCTATTAATGTTATTTTTGCCCGGCGGATCGGGCGACTTATCGCGCGGATCGGTGATCGCAATGCCCTGGTTCTGGAATATGCGGGCTTGTTCTTGATCTTCTGTGGCTACGCGCTGGTTAATATCGGCTGGCTTGCCGCCGTTCTGTACGTTCTCGACCACCTGCTGTTTGCCCTGTCGATCAGCATGAAAACCTACTTTCAAAAGATTGCTGACCCGGCGGATATCGCATCGACTGCCGGCGTCAGCTTTACCATCAACCATATTGCCGCAGTCGGTATCCCGGTGGTGTTCGGTCTGATCTGGCTCAATTCGCACGCCCTGGTTTTTTACCTCGGCGCCGCGATGGCGTTGATCTCATTATTGCTGTCAGCCCTGATCCCCCGTCAGCCGGAGCCGGGGCGGGAAACCTGCCGGTATCGGGTGGGTGTTGAATGAGCGACCTCCTCAGGGGCTGCTGGTGGGATTTCCGGCCTGCTGGATAATCAGCCGATCGCCTGGATGAAGCGCGTCGTTGAGGTCGATGCGGTTCCAAATCAGGATCGCCGCCAGCGGGACGCGAAATTTTTCGGCAATGGTGGAAAGGTTGTCACCGGCCTGAACGATGTAAATCCGCTCTTTGCGCTGCTGACTCCAGTGCTGGTGGCCCCGATTGAAACGCTCTTGTAAGCCCGGCGGCGTGTTTTCAGGAACGGCGAGGGTGTAGGTGCCCGCCGCCAGATAATGGCCGCGCAACTCCGGGTTCAAATCCTTGATCCGTTTGAAATCGGTCTGTGCCGCCTGCGCCACCACCGTCAGGCTGGTCTCCTCATAGGCGATCAATTCAACGCTTTCGGACTTGACGGGAGGGTAGTAATCGCTGTCCAGCAAGTGAAAGCCGTAACGCTCCGGCTGGGTCAAAATCAGCTTGGCGGAAAGGACGCGGAACAGGTAACGCTGGGTTTCCAGCGGTAGATAAAGACGATAATAATCGCGGCTTCCCTGGGCGAGGATTTCTGCCTGAAGCCCCTCTTCGCCCATATTGAAGGCCGCTGCTGCAAGGCTCCAGGAGGAAAATTTTTCCTGCAGCTCAGAAAAATACTCCGCCGCAGCTTTGGTCGAAGCGACCAGGTTGCGCCGCTGGTCAATGGAACGATTTACGCTCAAACCGTAGCGGCGACCGGTTTCCGGCATAAACTGCCAGAAACCGACCGCGCCTTTGCCAGAACCGGCATGCGCCCGCAGGGCGCTCTCCGCCAGAGCGATATACTTCAGATCCTCAGGCAGCCCGGCCTGAGAAAGTATCTTTTCGATCGTCGGGAGGTAGCGGCGCGAGCGCTTCAGCCATAAGATCGCCTGGTCACGATCCCAGAGCGATAGCAGCAGCTCCTTTTCCATCCGCTCCCGGACTTCAGAATCGTCCAGAGGAACCCTCTCGCCACAGAAAGTCAGGGCTTGCTCCAAACGCAGGCTTTCGACCAATGACGGAAGTTGGCCTTCCTGTTCTGCGGCAAGAACAGGTCCGCTGAAGAACAACCCAGCCAGCAGCCAACTGATGAAGCAAAAAGAAAAAGGCATAGAACTCTCCTGCTAAAATAACCAAATTGAAAGACTCATACAGATCCGCCAAGAGCCATTAGTGTAACAAAAATTCCTGCCAGGCAAGCCGCAGGAAAGCCTCGCCGGCCTGGTTGGTGTTAAAAGCATTGTGGAACAGCCATATTCAAAAGCCGCCCTTTTCTGCTATGGTTGCACTTGGCGGTGCTCGCGGGAGTAATCCGCCCTAACCACGAGGAGAAAAAACGTGTCTGCGGAAGTCAACGTCGCCCTGGACTGCCCCAACTGTGGCGAATCGATCTATAAAACCCTGAGCTGGTTCAAAAAGCCCTATTCTACCTGCCCCAACTGCCAGAATGGTCTGGCTGCCGGTCAGTTCGCAGCGACCATCGCGGAACTCGAAAGGGCCATGGATGAGAACATTGAAGAGATGCTCTACGGGTCAGCGCCGCGCAGCTGCTGTGGCAAAGATTCCTGCGGCTGCTGAGGCCAGAGCAAATGAAGATTCTTTATCAATAGATAAATTTTCCACAGAAGACCTGACAAGGAAAGAAATTGTATGCACACTCCTGACAATAACGCTCTGCGCAAAATCGTCGATTCTCAGCTTGGGGCGAAAGCAGGCGAAGCCTCAAAGCCGCACTTTGAAAAGGCGAAATCAGAGCTGATTCTGGCCAAAACAACCCTCACCAAAGCGATCAATCTGATCACCTTTGAACGCTACCTGGAGGTTGCCGATCAAAGCGCCCAGGGCGCCTCGACAGCAGAAAAGAACGCCACCGAAATGCTTGACAGCTACTTTATCCCACTTCCCAGCGAGTCGATCAATGCGGCATTTGTGCGCGCCAAAAAGGAATCGATCGGCAAGCTGAAGAACCAGGTGGCGCAGTTGAAATATTTTTCCTTTAAAGACTACAGCCGCAAGAGGAAGAAAAAACCTCCAATCAAGAAGGTCCGCGCGACCAATTTCGACAATGTCCGGGTCGAGAAAAAGCGCACATCTTAACAACAAAACATTTTGAAAAAACGCTATGGACAGTTCAGACGCTCGTCAGTTCACCACTTGCGCTGCAGCGATCTTCTATATTCAAGGTCTGAAATATTATTCTCACCAGCCGGACTTAAGCTCACGGCAGCAAATAACCCACTGGTACCAACGGAATTAGCTTTGCTCCCCGGCCAGCGAAAAGGGAAACCATGACCGATAAATCGACTCAGATTATCAACAGCGGGTACAGCGGTGACAGCAGCAAACTTGAGCGTTACCACTCCATCAACCCGCCGATCTACCATGCCTCGACGGTGCTGTTTGAAAACTATGCGGAGCTCAAAGCCTCCGGTCAGGGACAGTACGACGGCTTCACCTACGGAACCGACGGCAGCCCCACCCAAAGGGCCTTTGAGAAAGCGATGACCGAGCTGGAAGGTGGCTACTTTAGCCGCGCCTTCCCTTCCGGACTGCTGGCCATCACCAGCACCCTGCAGGGTTTTCTGGAGTGTGGCGATCATCTGTTGATCTGCAACAGCGTCTACGGCCCGGTGCGCCGCTTCGCCAGAAACCTGTTGGAGAAATTCGGGGTCAAGGTCAGCTACTTTCCGGCCAACGTTGGCGCCGACATCGAAGACTACATCACCCCGGAGACCCGACTTATTCTGCTCGAGTCGCCAGGCTCCAATACCTTTGAAATTCAGGATGTCCCGGCGGTGGTCAAGGTAGCCAAACAGCACGGCATCCTCACCGCGATCGACAACACCTGGGCAACCCCGCTCTTTTTCCGACCATTTGAGCATGGCGTCGACATCTCCATCCACTCGGTGACCAAGTATATCTCCGGCCACTCGGATGTCCTGCTTGGCAGTGTCACCGTCACCGAAGCCTGCTATGAGCGTTTCCACCGGCTTTGCCGGGCGTTGGAAATTTTTGCGCCGCAGGAGGCCTGTTACCTGGCCCTGCGTGGCTTAAAAACCCTCAAGGTCCGCTTGCAGCAACATGAAAGCTCGGCCCTGGAGCTGGCCATGTGGCTGCAGACCCAGGCCGCGGTTGAGGAAGTTCTCCACCCGGCCCTGCCCAGCCACCCGGAGCATGCCATCTGGCAGCGCGATTTTCATGGCGCCTCGGGGATTTTCTCTTTCGTTTTAAAACCGCAATACGATGAGGCGGCCGTCGCCCGGCTGGTGGACGGTCTGCAGCTGTTCGGCATCGGCTACAGCTGGGGCGGCTTCAAGAGCCTGGTGACGGCCGGAAAGTTCGCCCAATCGGATATCTCCCGCTATCATGGTCGCTGGATGGTTCGCTTGAATGTCGGGCTTGAGGAGGTGACCGATCTAAAAGAAGATGTCCAGCAGGCCCTGGCGAAACTCTAGCTGCTAAGGGATGCCCAACAGTTCTCACCCCTCGGCATTGATCATTTCAGTGTCCCGTCGGCTTGATATTCTGATTCAGGCGGAACAGGTTGCCGGGGTCATAGCTGTTTTTCACCGCGACCAGCCGCGGGTAGCCGGCCCCGTAAGCGGCGGCAATGCGGTCGGTTTCTTCGGCGGTCGTTGAGTTGATCCCTAGTGGAATGACCATACCGAAGGCCTGGGTTTCATGGTCTAAATCACCGAGAGTCGCTCCAGGTTCGACGTACGCCCGCTGCTTTCGAGGGTCGATCCGCACCGATTTCATCAGCGAAAGATCGATCATCAGACTACCATCACAGACAGCGTTGCCGGCGATATTGTGCCCTGCTCCGCGTACCGCCAGCAACAGGTCATGCTCACGGGCCAGACCAATCGACCGCGTTACGTGCAAAGATCGCGCGCGCAAGAGAACTGTATAGAACAAAGAAAACCGAACTCACCTCTGGAGTTATCACCCTTCGGCAGCTCGGCTATCTTGCAGGAAGCGAGGGAAGACCCGTTACTTTCCGTCCCTGCTTTTCAACAGGTTTGGCATTTCGTGGAATAATCTAAATGCTAGCACGGATTGAAGACTGATCAAGTCATTATTAAGGGCTGAATTTTTCTCTAGGCGCTGAAGGCTGGGGTTCATTTTGGAGCAAGTTTTGAAATTCAGTACAAGCCAGAACTATGGCAGTTTCAGCAACCTTTCACTACGCCAGATGCGTACAACCGAAATGCCATGCGCTTTGCGCCTGTACACTATTCTGAAGGGAGGATGGATCAGCTCCCTTAAATAGGGCTGGTTGAACTCCGGTACAATTCGCCCCCGATCAGGATGAGTCGGTAAATCCTCTACCAGATCAAGAATTTCAGACAAAAACCGATCGCCGACCTCGGGCACTTCTTGTTCACAATAGTAGTCGCGAATCGCCTCTAAATCCAAAATGGCCGATTCGGCAAATGTGAATGGGATTAATTCTGTCATCACGAACGAAAGCCTAAGCGATTTCTCACATCAGAAAGGCTAGACTCGCGGCCATTGTCCAAATCGGATAAACCTTCAACCACAGCCCGCATAAAAGCTTTTTCTTCTTCTGCTTTTTCGTAGTCCTCCAGAGACTGCATAACTGCAACTCCTCGCCCCCGGCTCGTCAAAAGAACTGGACGGTGGGATTCGCTCGTATGCCGTACAACCTTGCCGGGATTAACCTTTATGTCTGTTAGTGGGACAACATCCTCAGAAAACTTTACATTCATACGCACCTCCTTTAACCAGTAAATAGCACCACTATAGAGACCTGTCAAGAGTGCTTTGACAAGCACAAGCAAGGCTCCCAGCCGAAACCAGGAGCCTTTAACTCTCGAGAATCGAGATCATTTTCGTGGGTCTTGTAGCCGAAGTTTGTACTGCACGATATTCTCGTTCGCAGTTATAAGGATTAACCCTTCTGCCTGCGCTTGAGCTACCAAGATCCTATCGAACGGGTCACGATGAATTGCCGGAAGATGCCCAGCCAATTGCCCATGGTATAAGCTGGTTGCGAGCTTGCTGAATCCCTCATATTCTACAACGGAATCCATATCTTCAGGAGCTTCCAGTTTTCCGAGAGACATTTTGATTGACATCTCCCATGTTGTCGCGGCGCTTAGGTAGACGTGATTATGCTGATCACTGATAATTTCTTTGCAGCGGTTTCCGAGTTGAGGGGATTCAGTCTGGGCTCGGCTGCTCTCCTACCCGAAAAGCGCCCCCCCCTTGCAAGTATTCGGGTTGAGGCTTGCGACCGAACCTCCTGTGGCATCGATCCTCCCAACCTTATTTCGGGGCATGCATCTCATCAACTTCCGCTTTAAATTTCTCAAAATCATAGGCCATACCGTTTAACACCGTGCTCCAGTGCCGGACATGGGCAGCAGTGGCCACCGCTTCGCGAATTTCCGCTTCACTCGCGCCAGCGGCACGGGCATTTTTGTCGTGCGCATATACGCAATAGCTGCAGGGAATCTGCGCCGCGACCCCCAGGGCGACAAGTTCACGGGTCTTGGCATCCAACTTTGCGCCCTGCCCCTTCAGGGCATCTTCAGCATCCATTTTGGGTTTTAGGGCGTGTTCAGGATATGTGTCTTGATAAAATTTTGGCGCATCCTGCCCCAGGCCTGTGCTGGCGACCAAACTAGATAACATGACCAGACTGACGATTATTATCCGCTTCATGACCGACTCCTTTCGTTTGTGCTCCTCAGAAACAAAAGGCCGAGCAAACTGAAGGCATCATCCTTCGGTAGCTCGGCCATCTGTAAGTGAATCCGGTAAAGACCCGCCGCTTTCCGCCCCGGCCTTGCAGCTGGTTCGGCCGTTTCCGGATGGAAACCTCACAGTGGCATCCGGAGTTTCCGGATGCTCACTAATTAATCATAGCAGATATCGCATGGCAGCAGGAGTGGCCCGGTAAAGATCTGTCCGTGAGCCAAAGCTGACTAAAGGTGGCTGGGCCGTTTTGTCTGCTGGGCTGAATTGCGACTTCCCTCAGCTTCAAAGTGAAAATCTTCCAAAACCATAAACCCAAGACTGACTAAGCAATACCATAAAAACAAAAACAAGCTTGACACTGTGCTTTTTTATCTATATAAACCAACCCAACCTATCAACAATGGAGTCAAGATATGCAACGCTTCAGCTATTTTTTCCTGGTTACTCTGCTGTTCGTCCTGCCTGGTACCGGCCATGCGGCCCTTGGCGATTATTTTGTCAGCACCGACTGGCTGGAAAGTCAACGTGAAAAGACCGTGGTTCTGGATGTCCGCAAGGCGCCCTTTTTCCTGCTTGGCCATATCGACGGAGCCCATCATGTTGGCCGCAGCGCTTTTCTGGAAACCCGCAATCAGGTGAAAAGCCTGGTGCCGAGCGCGGCCGCCATGCGGGACTTACTCAGTTCCCTGGGGGTAACCCCGCAGACCAACCTGGTGGTTTACGCCGAGGATGATAATCCTTATGCGGCGCGGCTGGTCTGGACCCTGCGCTATCATGGCCACAAAAACTCTTTTGTGCTTGATGGCGGCTATGACAAATGGGCCGCCGAGGATCGTGCAACCAGCCTGCTGCCAACCGCCAAGCCGCAGCCGAGCCAGTATGCGTTAAGTGCTGATGCGGATTATCTGCAGGCTCGGGCAGAGGCCGATTATCTCTACACCCGGCTGGAGAACCCCGGCGTGATTATCTGGGATACGCGGCGGGAAACGGAACACAAGGGCAGCGAGGTTCGCGCTGACCGTGGCGGTCATATTCCGGGGGCCGTGCATCTGAACTGGACCGACCTGCAGAAAGAGGTCAATGGCATCAAAGTGTTAAAAAGCCGTGACGAAATTGTCGACTTGCTGCATAATTACGGCTTGACAGCAGAAAAGGAGATCGTCGCCCATTGCCAGACCGGGATCCGGTCCTCCTATGCGACTCTGGTGCTGCTTGGTCTGGGCTATGAGCGGGTGAAAAACTATGACGGTTCCTGGATCGAGTGGGCAAACAACCTGGCCCTGCCGATCATCAACGCCGAGGGCAAGCTTGACAGCTCTGTTCAGGTCAGCATGACTCTGGAGAAACCAACTGAACCAGTGACCCAATGAACATTTTGAAACGGTTGAAAAATCAGATTCTGGCCCGCCTGGCGACCCGTTTTCCGAGCCTCGGACAGCGCTTTGCCGATGCCTACCAGGCCCAGCAGAGCCAGGGCGCGATCCCCTGGGTAAAACCGCCCAAGCCCCTGAATCAGGCCAAACTGGCGCTGGTCACCACAGCCGGGATTCATCATCAGGACCAGCAACCCTTTGACATGAGCGATAGCGACGGCGACCCGAGCTACCGGGAGTTGAACGGGAAGAGGCTGTTTTCCGATTTCCAGATCACCCACGACTATTACGATCACAGCGACGCCCGCAAGGACCCGAACATTATTTTTCCCCTTGATCGGCTGCGTGAGTTGGTCAACGAGGGAGTGCTCGGCAGTCTGGCGCAAAGCCATTATGCCCTGATGGGGCACATCGATGGCCGGCATATCCCAACCCTGGTCGAAAAAACTGCCCGGGAGATCGCCCGCAAACTCAAGGCCGACCAGGTCGACCTGGTTCTACTCACGCCGGCTTGAGGGATCTGCAATCAATCCGTGGGATTGATCCAGAGAGAGATTGAACGGATCGGCATTGCCACCATTGGCATTTCGATTGTCAGAGATTATTCAGAGCAGGTCCAACCGCCACGAACCGTGTTTCTCCGCTGGCCCTTCGGCCACCCCCTGGGCGAGCCGGGCAACGCGGCCCAGCAGCGGGCTGTGCTGCTGAAAGCTCTGGACGCCCTTTATCAGATTGAAGAACCCGGCACCATCATCGACCTGCCGTTTCGCTGGCGGCGGGAAAAGTATCCGGATTACCAACCAGCGACAGAAGCCTGCTGACCCTGAGAAATATCGACCTGCTGGTCTGGGATGCCTCAGACCAGCAGGTTAAAACAAGAAACGAAGACCGGCGAGAAAACTGTGATTCTGGTACTCCGAATCAAAGCTTTCACCCTTTGCGTCCTTAAACGATGGATCGCTGGTGCCGAAAAACCGGTAACCCAGATCGATCCGCCAGGCCTGGTTCAAACTAAAATCGACTCCAGTGGCAATCTGATAGGCGAACACGATGTCATCATCATCGACCAAGGGCGCGCCGCTGACGGTCACTGCATCCAACGACACTGACGCCACCCCGAGACCGAGGCCAAAATAGGGCGTCCAGCGGCTTTGACTGCGGTGTTCACCGTAGCTGCTGAGGAGCAGACTGGAGACTTTCAGATCCCCACCCCCGGTAAAATCGCCTTCCGCAAATTCGACGCTGTCGACGCCATTCTCTCGCCAGGCCGCCTCAAGCTCAACCCGGCCACCATTATAAACTGACGAATCGGAGAGAGCATAACCGACACTCAACGACACTAAAGAGCCGGTCTCATATTCCAGATTGAACTGGCCGCCGTCA
>CAMYNR010000095.1 GCA_947259715.1 uncultured Desulfuromonadales bacterium | reverse complement strand
AAATGATCCCGCAGAAAAGATAACCGAAAAAAACTTTCATCGATCCTCTCCCAGCAGTACCATCACCTCTTCCAGATGGGAGAAATCGGCCGCCGGTTTCACCTCAACACGCTGAAACAAGCCAAAATCATCCCGTCCTACCTCAACGATCCGGCCGAGGGTCAGTCCCTTGGGAAAGACGCCGCCCATCCCTGAGGTCACCAGTAAATCATCAACTTTGATATCGGCTGAACGCAAGGCATAGTTCAGGGAGAGCTCTGCTCCACGCCCTCGCGCCACCCCCCGGGTGCGGGTACGCTGGATCAGTGCCGCCACCGCAGAAGAGGCGTCGGTAATCAAAAGGACCCGGGCGCTGTTCGGGGCCGTCTTGATAATCCGGCCGACCACCCCTTCGGCTGCCACCACCGGCAATCCATCCCGCAAACCAGCCCGGGTCCCCTTGTCGATGACGATGGTCCGGGCCCAGTTGCTGGCATCTTCGCCGATCACCTGAGCGGGCAATGCAGGACGGTCGACCTCATCGACAAAGGCCAGCAGTTCGCGCAGGCGCTCATTCTGCAGGCGCACTTCTTCCACCCGCTGCAGGTCCCCGCGCAGGCGACTGTTTTCGGCCTCCAACTGCAGGTTGCGCTGGCGGGTGTCGACCAGCCAGAGGTAATTCCCCCAGATGCCGGTGACGCTGTCGAAGGCCGTATCAAACCCAGCTTGCAATGGCGCCGCCAGCGTCAGAACAGCCCGCTCAAAGAAACTGCTCGCGCCCTTTTTGCGAAGGTTGTAGGAATAGAGAAGCAGAGTAGACAGGAGCAGGGCAATCGCCAGCAACAGATAACGATAGCGTTTGAAAAATTCACCCATGCTTAACCTCAACAGTTTGCCAAGCGGCAAACTGGCAGGGAATCGGCCTGACGAAAACAGGGAGGATCAATTGATCCTCCCTTGGTAAAAAACCAGCGGAAAAGCCGGACAGAGCTCAGGAGGAAATCGCCACCTGCTTAAGCAGATCGAGCTGATCAAGCACCGCTCCTGAGCCGAGTACCACGCAGGAGAGGGGATCTTCAGCGACCACCACCGGCAGACCGGTCTCTTCGCGCAGCAGAACGTCAAGATTCTTCAAATAAGCGCCACCACCGGCGAGCACAATCCCCTTATCGACGATATCTGCCGCCAGTTCCGGTGGAGTGCGCTCCAGAGCAATCCGCACCGCCTCAACGATGGTGTTAACCGGCTCAGACATCGCGTCGCGAATCTCGTCAGAATTGATCTCCAGGGTCTTCGGAATCCCGCTGACCAGGTCACGCCCTTTGACCTCCATGGTCATCACTTCGTCATCAGCAGCATAGACGTTGCCGATAGCAATCTTGACCCCTTCGGCGCTGCGTTCCCCGATGAGTAGGTTATATTTGCGCTTCATGTACTGGACGATCGCCTCATCCATCTTGTCGCCACCGACCCGGACGCTCTGCGAATAGACGATTCCCGCCAGGGAAATCACCGCAACCTCAGTCGTGCCGCCGCCGATATCGACGATCATGTTACCTGAGGCCTCAGTGATCGGCAAACCGGCCCCGACCGCTGCCGCCATCGGCTCTTCGATCAGATAGACTTCACGTGCCCCAGCCGACTCGGCCGACTCACGGACGGCACGTTTTTCCACCTGGGTGATCCCGGAAGGGACACAGATGACAATCCGCGGGCGGACCAGATTTTTCCGATTATGAACCTTGCGGATAAAATAGCGCAGCATCTCTTCGGTATAGTCAAAATCGGCAATGACCCCGTCCTTCATCGGGCGGATGGCGACGATGCTGCCCGGGGTGCGGCCAAGCATCTCCTTGGCATCCTTGCCCACGGCGAGGACCTTGCGTTGCCCGGCAGCACCGGTCTTGACCGCGACCACTGAGGGCTCACTGACGACGATCCCCTTACCCTTCATGTAAACCAGGGTATTGGCCGTCCCTAAATCGATCGCCAGATCATTGGAAAACAAGCCCCAAATGGCATTGAAAATATTCACCATAAATTCATCCTGCACCATGCCGCAAACGGCTTAAAATGTTGATATTCCATCCTCGCGTAAAACCTGGCCACTCTAGCAAACCGACCATCGATAAGCAAGGCCTTAAAAGGGAAAAAATGATTGCATTCCAGCGGATTGCTGGTCTAACATGCGTCCCTGTTTCTTTCGCTATCACCACAATAAAACCAAGGAGTTCTCCTGCAATGCTCGACTTTGTCAGAAACGCACAGAAGTCGATCCTGATCAAATTCGTGTTTGGTCTGATCATCCTCAGCTTCATCATCGGCTACAGCATGCTCTCCGCCCCGGGCGACAACGCCAGCAGCGGTGTGCGCAGCGATGTTGCTGCTCGGGTTAATGATATGGAAATCAGCTATAGCGCCTATCAGCAGGCATACAGCAATCTATACAACCTCTACCAGAGCATCTATCAAAACAATTTCAATCCCGAAATTGAAAAACAGCTGAACCTGCCGCTGCAGGCCCTTGAGCAGCTGATCAATGAAGCCCTGCTGGTCCAGGAAGCCGAGCGGCGCGATCTGGAAGTCAGCAGAAAAGAGCTGGTCGACTCCATCGCCCAGTTTGACGCGTTTAAAGTCAATGGGGTTTTCGATCGCGAACGCTACTTACAGGTGCTCAACTATCAGCGCATGACCCCGGAGCAGTTTGAGGCGGCCCAAAAACGCCAGCTGCTGAGCGAAAAGGTCCGCGAGCAGCTTCAGCAGGGCGTCACCATCAGTGAAGAAGAGCTTCAGGACGCCTTTCACAAGGAAAACGACAAAATCAACCTGAACTTCGTTCAACTGGCCCCCGCCCTTTTTGAGCCCCGGGTGAAAGTCGACGACGAGAAGTTGCAGGCCTACTTTGAGGAAAACAAAGAACTGTTTCGCCTGCCGGCCAAGGTTGCCCTGCGCTATCTGCAGTTCGATCCGGCCCGTTACGAAAAAGAGGTGGCGAATTTCACTGAAGAGGAGCTTGATCGCTACTACCGGCGCAATCTTCACCTGTTTGAAATCCAAGAGGAGGTCAAGGCTGCCCATATCCTGATTCGGGTTCCGGAAGGTGCTGACGAGGAGACCCGCGCCAAGCGACGTGAATTTGCCGCCAGCCTGCTGGAAGAACTCAAAGCGGGAGCCGACTTCGCCACCCTGGCCAAAGCCAACTCCGATGACACCGGCAGCGCCGCAAAAGGTGGCGAGCTGGGGACCTTCGGTCGCGGAGTGATGGTCAGCAGCTTCGAAAATGCCGCCTTCTCGCTGCGCCCCGGCCAGCTGAGTGAGCTGGTTGAGAGCCCCTTCGGCTTCCACATCATCCGGGTTGATGAATATACCGAACCCGGTGTCAAGCCGTTGGTCGATGCGATAGAAGAAGTCAAGGCTGGCCTGCTGGTGGAAAAAGCCCGTCAGCTGGCCTACGAAAAAGCGATGGACGCCTACAACATCAATCGCAAAACCGGCGACCTTGACGCGGCAGCGAAAAACAACGATCTCGGCATCAAGGAAACCGGTCTGTTCGGCCGCGACGACGCCATTGACGGAATCGGCAAAGATGATGAGATCGCCAGTGCTGCCTTTGCCCTCAAGGAGGGCGAACTTGCCCGGCCGGTGCAGACCACCCAGGGAATCTTTCTGTTTACCTTGAAACAGCGGCAGGAGAGCCGCCTGCCGGAGCTGCAGGAAGTGAAAGCCTCCGTTGAGCAGGCCTATCGGGTCGGCCAGGCGGAAAAGCTGGCCAAAGAGACGGCGGAAAACCTCCTGAATCAGGCCCAAGAGTTGAAAAGTTTGCGTAAGGCTGCCGCAGAAGAGAACCTGACCGTCGAAGAGACCGGGGAGTTCAGCCGCGGCTTCGGCTCCTTTGTCCCACGCATCGGCGCTTCTGAAGAGCTGGCCAACAAAGCCTTCAGCTTGACCGAAGAGACGCCGATCGGCAGCGAGGTCTATGAGATAGGTGGTAAGGCGATCGTCTTCAGCCTGAAAAATTCCATTCCCGGTGATTTTTCCTCCCTCGACGAACCGGGCCGGGTTGCCCTGCGCGATCAATTATTGGCCAATAAAAAAGAAGCGATGCTCAGTGATAAACTGCAGGACCTGCAGCAACAGGCCGAGCTGGAAGTTATGGTCCCGGAGCTGACCAGTGCATTTATTCAAGAGAAAGACTGACCGATGACACCGATTATCACCCAAACCAACTGTCCAGAGCTTAAACTGCTCAATCGTGGCAAGGTCCGCGACATCTACGACCTTGGCGAACACCTGCTGATCGTCACCAGCGATCGCATTTCCGCTTTCGATGTGATCATGAACGAGGGGATTCCCCAAAAGGGTTACGTGCTGACGGAAATCTCCAAGTTCTGGTTCAAGCAGATGACCGACCTGATTCCCCATCATCTGATCGCGACCGAGGTTGATGACTTTCCGGCCATTACCCACCAGTATCGTGAGCAGCTGGAAGGGCGCAGCATGTTGACCAAAAAAGCCCAGCCACTGCCGATCGAATGTATCGTGCGCGGTTATATTTCCGGCAGCGGCTGGAAAGAGTACCAGCAAAGCGGCTCGGTCTGCGGCATTCAACTGCCCAGCGGGCTGAAGCAAAGTGACAAGCTGCCGCAAACCCTGTTCACCCCTTCAACCAAGGCTGAACTCGGCGAGCATGATGAAAATATTACCTTTGCCCAGGCAGCCGAACTTTGCGGCGAGGCGCTTGCCCAGCAGGTCAGCGATATCAGTATCGCCATTTACGAGCGTGCCCGTGAGCTCGCTGCGACCAAGGGCATTATTATCGCCGACACCAAGTTCGAATTCGGCACCATGGGTGACCAGCTGATCTGGATCGATGAAGCGCTGACCCCTGACTCTTCCCGCTTCTGGCCAGCGGACCAATATCAGCCCGGTAGCGCCCAGCCAAGCTTCGACAAGCAGTTTCTGCGCGACTACCTGGAAACACTTGACTGGAACAAGCAGGCTCCACCGCCGAAGCTGCCGGAAGAGATCGTCACCAAGACAAGTGAAAAATATCTCGAGGCTCTTTCCCGCCTGACCGCTTAAATCGGTTTTAAAAAAAATCGCGTCATTCCAAATATGGATGGCGCGATTTTTTTTGCCGTCACACTTTGCCTGTCGCAGATTCTATGGCAGAATATTAATATATCCTTAATTCTCTCAGCTCTTTTATTTGGAGGTCCAGCTTTGCCGCCGCAACGCCCGATATGCATCCCTCTTTTGCGCCGGCCCTCCTCCCTTCTGAGTCCCATAGCAGTCCTGAATTTTCTCCGGCGAAACCACAGCGCAAAAGCTTGCATGGTCGCCAGAGCCATGAGAAAACAAGCGAGTAAGTCATTTTTCTCCGAGCCAAGCCATAAGGGATATCTTTGATGGACGTTGAACGGATGCGACCGAAGGTCAAATATTGGATCTTTTTGATGGTCATCAACCTGATGGTTTTTGGGGTGATCCTTGCCAGCTTTGCCGGTTCCTGGCTCAGCCTCGAGCCGGCAGAGCAGGATGCGCTGGCCAAACTCTTTCAAAAGCTGCTGCCTTTTCCGCTGCTCGGCGGCCTGATTCTTTGCGCAACGATCGGCTTTCTGATCAGTCGGCTGTTCCATTTCTACATCATCCCGATACTCAAATTAGGTGAAAGCACCCGGCTGATCTCCGCAGTCAATCCAGAGCATCGGATTGAGATCAAGCGGGGGGCCAAAGAGATCCACTACCTGGCCAGGATTATCAACGAATCGGCGGAAGCCTTTGCCAAGCTGCAGCGGGACGTTGATGAGCAGATCGAGGGCGCCCACGCCAAGCTTGGGGAGGAACGGACCCGCTTGGCGGCGCTGATGTCAGAACTGCCGCATGGCGTGCTGGTCTGCAACACCGACGGGCAGGTCCTGCTTTACAATCAGGAGGCTCAACAACTCTTCAACCCTGAACACCTGATCAATACCCAGCAAGAAAAGCGCCATGGCATCCTCGGTCTGGGGCGCTCTGTTTTCGGCATTCTCGACCGCGACCCGATTGTGCATGCCCTGGAACTGCTCTACAAAAACTTTGCCACAGGCCAGCAGAAGCTGGTCAGCAACTTCATGATGACCTTGCGCAACGGTCTCTGCCTGCGGGTGAATATGGCGCCGGTTTTCATCGAGCGGGAAGAGCAGAAGAGCATTACCGGTTTCGTTCTGACACTGGAAGATATGACCCGCCAGATGGAAGCGGATACCCGCCGCGATCAGTTGATTCAGTCGCTGACCGACGACCTGCAGAGCACTCTGGAGAAGATCCGCACCTCGATCACCACGATCCTCAGCCAACCCCGCCTCGACTACGAAAAGCTGCACAGCTATCGTAAGACCATCGACCATGCCTCGCAGACCTTGCAGGAAAAGATCGATCAGGCGCGCACCAATTACGCCAAGCACCTGCATGATATCAGTAAAACCGAGGATGTCCTGGCCAGCAACCTGCTTGAGGTCATCAGTAAAAACATTTTTGATCGCTATGGTATTACCGTAAATACCCAAGCAACAGAAGGGCTCTGGCTGCAACTGGACAGCTACTCGATGGTGCAGGCGATTTCCCACCTGGCCGGCCTGCTCAAGGGACGGGAGAATACCCTGGAGGTGCTGATCACGCTAACCCAAAACGACCAGGATGAAGTTGAACTGGCGATCAACTGGCCGGAGGACCAGGTTGACCTGGACCTGCTCGAAGAGTGGCAGAAAACCCCGCTGATTACCGACGCTCAGGGTAAACTGTTAAATTTCCATGATGTTATTGGCCAGATGAATGGCGCGATCAAGACCCTCTGTTTTCTCGACCAGGTCTGTAGCGGTATCCTGCTGGTTTTCCCGCCGGTCGACAGCGATAGCTCGCCGACACTTCAGGTCAGCCTGGAGCATCGACCCATCTCCTACGAATTTGATCTTTTCAATCGAAACGATTGGCAGGAGCTCAGCCAGATTCCCCTCAGCAAGCTAACCTATGTGGTCTTCGATACCGAAACCACAGGCCTGAACCCCTCGGACGGGGATGAGATTATTCAGCTGGGCGCGATCCGCTGCGTCAACGGCCAACTGCTCTACCATGAAACCATCGACCAGCTGGTCGATCCACAGCGCCATGTGCCTAAATCATCAGTGGAAATCCATGGCATCCAACCGGAACTGCTTCCGGGCCAGCCGACCATCGACAAGGTCTTGCCGATTTTTCATCAGTTTGCCGAACATTCTGTGCTGGTCGCCCACAACGCTGCTTTCGACATGCGCTTTCTGCAGCTCAAAGAGGAGGTTGCCGGTGTCAAGTTCGACAACCCGGTCCTCGACACCCTGCTGCTCTCCTCTATCCTGCACCCGAATCAGGACTCCCACGCCCTGGAGGGCTTAGCTGAACGCTTCAACGTGACCATTGTCGGTCGTCATACCGCGCTGGGGGATGCCATCGTCACAGGCGAGGTGCTGGTCAAGCTGATCCCGCTGCTGGAAGCCCATGGCATCAAGAACCTCGAGGATGCCCTGCGCGCCTCCGCCAAATCCCCCTTTGCCAAATTGGGCTATTAACCCGCAGCAGAAAATTTTCAGCTGGCATCGCGACTGGTCAGCAAGGCGGTGATCTTACGTGCCACCTCACTGGCCATCAGCGGTTTCGGCAAGCAGGGATCACCGGAAGCGGTCTGCTCGTTCTGCCCACCGCATTCTTCGTCATAACCGGTCATAAACAGGACCGGCAGCTCCGGCCGCAGCTGCTGAACCGCCGTGGCCAGCTGCTGGCCATTCATTTCCGGCATAGAGCGGTCGGTCAACAGCAGCGCGTAATCCAAGGGTCGCTGCTTGAAGGCAGATAAGGCTGCACGGCTGCTTGTGAAACCGGCGACCCGATAGCCATAAGCGGTCAGGCCGGCGAGGAGCAGATCGACAATATCCGCCTCATCGTCGACCAACAGGATCTGCTCCCCATTGGCGCTGATCTCCACCGGGGCCGTGTCCTGCTGCCCTGCGGACTGACAGACCGGCAGGTAGATCCTAAAACAGCTGCCCTGTCCGGGGGCACTTTCAACCTCAATACTGCCGCCATGATTGTGGACAATCCCCTGGACCACCGCCAAGCCTAAGCCGGTCCCCTCCCCTGGCTGTTTGGTGGTGAAAAAAGGATCAAATAGTTTATTCAGGACCTCAGCATCCATTCCGCAGCCCGTGTCTCGAATCTCCAGACAAAGGACCTCATCCGCCTGAAGAGTATGCGGCAGCGGTGCGCCCGCGCTGCAGGCCAGCCGCGTCATACACACTTTCAATACGCCATCCTTGCCAGTCATTGCCTGCCAGGCATTGGTGCAGAGATTCATCACCACCTGATGCAGCTGGCCTGGATCGGCGTTCACCAACTGTCCTGGATCGAGGAGTTCTTCTTTGATCTGGATTGTTTTGGGGAAAGTGGGCCGCACCAGCTCGAGAACTTCATCGATGATTTCCCGCAGGCAGACCGGCCGCTTGCTGTGCTCGCTGCGACGGCTGAAAGCGAGAATCTGCTTGACCAGCCCCTTGGCGCGCTGGGCCGCACCGAAGATCTGACGAAGGTCTTTCTGCAACTTTTCACTAACCTCCGGGCGTTGCAGAGCCAGTTCCGAATAGCCGAGAATCGGCGTTAACAAATTATTAAAATCATGCGCGATACCACCCGCCAAGGTGCCTATCAGCTCCATTTTCTGCGCTTGCCTGAGTTGACCCGCCAGCTTCTCCCGTTCCTCTTCAGCAGCAATCCGTTGCCGGATATCCTCCTCAAGCAGGCGCGTGCTCTCTTCCAGCTCCAGCGTCCGCACAGCAACCCGCTCTTCCAGTTCACTGTTGACCCGCTGCAGCTCCTCTTCCTGGCACTGACGCTCCCGGTCGCGCTTGACCAACAATCGAGCGCGAACCCCCAACCCGGCCAAGCCGGTCAACCAAAGCAGCAGATAACCGATAATCAATTGCTGCCGGGTGCCCGCCAGCAGCACCAGGCTTGGCGTCATATCGATAGAAACGCTGATTCCACCGCGCACCTCACCGACCTGGTAGCCTTGATGGGCGTGACATTCGATGCATTCCTGTTCCACCAGCAGCGGCCGCATCAGCCGCATAACCTGCTTTCCGGCGAGGGGCTCAACAGAGCTGACCTCTTTCACGCCAGCCTCAAACTTATTCAGCGCCATGGCCTCCCATGGATCAGGTGCGTTACCCGGCCGCAATGGATTTAAACTGGTCAGATGGCCATAAATCCCGATCCGTTCGATCCCCAGCTCATTGGCCTGACGGGTCATGTAGGCAGGATTCATCATCGTCAGTGGAATCCCGTCAGGGGTACTGATATCACGCTCGGGTACTTTCAGATAAGGATTGGGCGGCGTTTCAGGGGAAACCGGGACATAAACAAATTTATGGGAGGAGTTCCAGAAGCGGTAGAGGACATCTTTGTCGTAGGCGGTACGCGCCTGCACCCGAACCAGATCGAGGACCTGTTCATTGGCACTCTTCAGGTTCCAGGCCAGCAATGCGCCGATGGCCAGGGTCCAGATCACCCCCAGAGTCCAGAGATAATAGCCATGCCCTTTGCTTTGCCCCAAACGGCCGACTGTTTGTTTGCTACCCATTGGCCTTCACCTCCCAAGCTTCAATCGCCAGGGACAGTTTGGCGCAAAACAGCATCTTCATCAGCGGACACGGCAATGCAATCCTCTGCGGGAAACTGAACTTATGGATCATTTACACCTCAAGGCATAGGCCATCTCCTCCCTGATTGAAAACATTGCAGATCATCAAAAAAAACGAAAAAGGCTGCGGATCTCATCTTTTATCCGCTGAATCATGCTGTGCAGTCGGCCCATCTCTCTGGCCATCTGCGGCAGATTGCGAAAACCGAACAGAAAACCAACCAATAAAGCCAGGAGAGCCAGCTCCCAGACACCGAAACCGAACATCAGTCAGCCTCCAGAAGCAAAGAACCAGCTGACTCGGCCGTGGCAGCACCACGCGCCGCGGTCGGTAGCCCGCCGGAGGCCTGCCGATCCCAGCGCAGCTCCAGTTGTAAAACACACGCCTGCTGATCGGTTCCGCAGCAAAAAGAATCAAGGCGATTTCGGTCAGTCCTCTTGGCGGCCTCGGCAGAGTGGAGCTGTTGTGAAGACAGCTGTTTACAAGGAGGTTCAGGGAGCTGACTCAGCACCTGAGTCAGGGTCGCGGGACCAAGCATGGCGGCCCACCCGGAACTGCGCGATAATGCCATTAACCGCAGCGGGTTATCTGTCATCGGCCCTCTCCTCTTGAGTCACATTCATTATTCCAAGCCAATAAGCGGATTGGCTCCGTGAAATCACCAAACGCCCGCTCACTCCGGAAGCTGCCAGGGGACCCGCTCTTCGCCGGTACGACGTGTGTATTTGCAACTGTCAAAGAACTCCAGCAGCGCCTGGGTCAGCTTCCGACCACTGCCAAGACGATCACGGAACTGGGCCAGAGTCAGGCTCCCTTGCTCAGCAAACAGCTCAACGAGAAGCTGTTCAGCGCGCTGGTAACTCAACATATGCAAATAACTTTCCTGGTTTAGTTTTTTTAATTTTTTTTCTTCAACCAGATAGGAAAAATAGAGTTCCGCGTCAAGCCCGTCAAGACCAAGCTGGCTAAGGGTTTCATTACAATTTTTTACCGCAAAGCCCTGCTCCTGATAGTGGCGATCCAGCTTCTCTAAAATCTGCAGTTCTTCTGGTGTTGGCTGGGGCTGCCAATCCGGAGTGGCCAGGAGGTCGCCCCGGGCGACAATATCGCCAGAGCTGGCGGCCCGCTCAAGGAGAACATCGAAGCCCTTCGGTGCCAGTTGACCGCTGAGCTGAGATTGCAGGGTCGCGCGCGGGATTCCGTGCCGCAACGGATGGCGCCGCTGGTATTCGGCGACCAATTGCGGCAATTGCAACAACCAGCTGCGCACCCGCTCGGCCAGCAACCACTGGTCACCGAGCTGCTCAACCTGGCCGGCTGCCTGCAGCTGCTCCAATCCCTGCTGCAACTGCTCCCGACCGGTGCCGGTCTGCTTTTCCAGCTCGCGCAATTTGGCCAGCCCCATTTCATCGAGTTTTTGCAACCAGAAGCCGAGATCGCCGGAGGCCAGATCCTGCAAGCGCTGGGTGACTTCACTGCGGAAGCGGCGGTGCTTCTGCGGCTCGGCATCGATGACCGTCCCGCCACCAATGGTCGCCATCGGCGAATAGGAGCGGATGATAAACCGATCGCCACGATGGGCCAGCAGCGGTTGCTCCAGGACCAGCTGCACCAATGCCTCCTCGCCCGGTTCCAGCTCCTCGCGATCCAGCAGAACCACGCGGCCGACGCTGCGAGCCGTACCCAAGTGAAAATGGACCGGATCGCGAAACTTCACTGGCCGGGCGGCCTCGGCCAGTAGTTGCAAGCGAGCATCCAGGCGCTCGGTGGCCCGGAACAGGCCAGGCGTACCGATCACCGAACCACGCGGGACCTGCTCCCGCGATACCCCGGAAAGATTCAAAGCGGCCCGCTGCCCAGCCGATGCGACTTCCACCGGGGCGCCATGCACCTGAACTTCACGCACCCGCGCCAGCACCGCTGCCGGGAGCAGTTCCAAGGTATCTCCGCTACGGACCGAACCGCTGTTCAAGGTTCCGGTGACCACGGTGCCGAACCCGCTGATGCTGAAACAGCGGTCGATCGGCAGGCGCACCGCGCCGCTGGCATCGCGCGCCGGGACCTGCTGCAGCTGCTGCCTGATGCACTCCTGCAGACCGTCGAGACCGGAACCGGTCAGAGCGGACACCCGGCAGCAGGGAGCCTTTTCCAGGAAACTTCCGGCGACCTGTTCGCGGACCTCTTCCTCAACAATATCGAGCCACTCCTCTTCCACCAGATCGGCTTTGGAGAGCACCAGAATGCCGCGCTGCAGTTGCAGCAGCTGCATAATCTGCAGGTGCTCGCGGGTCTGCGGCATCACCCCTTCGTTGGCGTCAACGACCAGCAGCACCAGATCGATACCGGCGATGCCACTGAGCATCTGCGGGATGAATTTTTCGTGCCCGGGAACATCGACCACCCCGGCAATTTCCCCCTGCCCCAGGTCGAGCGGCGCAAACCCCAGCTCGATGGAGATGCCCCGCTCTTTTTCCTGCTGCAGCCGATCGGTTTCGGCTCCGGTTAGGGCCTTGATCAAGGCCGATTTGCCGTGATCGACATGCCCGGCGGTGCCGATGATATAATGTCCTTGTGCCATCCTATGCCCCCCGGCAGGCCAGCGTAAGGATCCGCACCAGCTCAGCGATTTCAGTCTCGGCGACGGCCCGCAGGTTGATTAGCAGGCAATCGTTCTGCACCCGGCCAACAACCGCCGGGCTGGCCGCGCGCAAACGTCTGGCCAGTTCAGCCACCGAACCAGATTGCGGTGCGATCTCCAGCGCCCAGTCCGGCAGCTCGGCAAGCGGCATGGCACCGCCGCCAACCCTGGAGATATCCTCCACCAGCCGCAATTCGACCGGCAGATTCAGCGCCTGCAGCTGTTCCAGCAACTGCTGGCAGCGAAGCTTCTGCTGCAGCGGATCGGCGGCGAACATCTTCAGCACCGGAATTTCCTGCAAGGCCTGCTGGGGATTCAGATACAAC
The DNA here is from genome assembly GCA_947259715.1 of uncultured Desulfuromonadales bacterium. GTDB lineage: Bacteria > Desulfobacterota > Desulfuromonadia > Desulfuromonadales > Geopsychrobacteraceae > Malonomonas. Next base: position 2,343 of record CAMYNR010000095.1, on the reverse strand, counting down.
CGCAGAGTCGCTTCCAAAGCCGCCAGGGTCAATTTATCGATCCGCAGCGCCCGTGCCAGCGGATGCCGCTTGATCTTTTCGATCAGCACTTTTCGGCCGACGATCAGACCGGCCTGGGGACCGCCAAGCAGTTTATCGCCGCTGAAGGTGACCACATCGACCCCCGCAGCGACAGTCTCGGCGACCGTTGGTTCGCGCAATAGCCCATAAGCGGTCAGATCCTGCAGCATGCCGCTGCCCAGATCCTCCATCAGCACCAACTGATGCTCTTGGGCCAAAGGGGCCAGCTCCCGGGCGGTCACCTCTTTGGTGAAACCGACGATCCGATAGTTGCTGGTATGAACTTTCAACAGCAGTGCAGTCTCCTCGCAGATCGCCTGCTGATAATCCTTCAGGTGAGTCCGGTTGGAACTGCCGACCTCGCGCAGTACCACGCCGCCAGACTCCATCACCTCGGGGATCCGGAAGGCGCCGCCAATTTCCACCAGCTCGCCACGCGAAACAATTGCTTCACGCCCCTTGCCCAGTGCCGTCAGTGCCAATAGAACCGCACCCGCATTATTATTCACCACCAGAGCGCTTTCCGCGCCGGTCAGTTGACAGAGCAGCTCTTCAACATGACTGAAGCGCTCGCCACGCTGGCCCGCTTGCAGGTCCAGCTCCAGGTTGGAATAACCGGCGGCGACATCCGTGATCGCCTGCAGGGCGGCCTTCGCCAAAGGGGCGCGGCCCAGGTTGGTGTGCAGCAGGGTTCCGCTGGCGTTGATCACCTTTCGCAAGGATGGCTGCAAGGTGCGTTGACAGTGTTCAGCAGCACGTTCGGCAATGGCGAGCGGTTTCAGCTGATCAGCGGCGACGGAACTCGCTTCTGCCAGCAGCTGCTGGCGCAGGCCGCTGATCACCGTCTGAACCGCTTCGGTCAGTACTGATTGCGGCAGGTGCTGCTGAAGGGCCTGCAGCGGAGCTTCCTGCAGAACCCGATCGACCGCGGGTAATGACCGCAACAATTCCTGGCGATCCGACATAATGTAACCTCATCTTTTTTTGATTTCGGGACAAAAGTAAAATGCGCGGCAGAGTCTAGCATGCCGCTGCTAAAATCACCATGGCTGAGCTAATCCCAGATCCACCAGCTAAAAAATAAAGAACCTCGTTGATCCCGGCGAAACCGGGGAGATAGAATGCTTGTGTGAGCAAACAACTATCACCAACGAGGTGAAACAATTATGGCACAAGGTGTTCTTCCATTCCAGTACCAAGATCAGACCCGTGTCGCAGGCCTGACGGCGCTAGCCGGACTGCCCGCTTACCTCGATTTGGCTCAGGCGGTCGGGTTGCGTGATGCTCTCTGTCGCCACCTCAGGGTTCGCAGCGCCAGCAAGCAGGGCTGGAGCGATCATCAGATTGTCATGGCTCTGGTTCTGCTGAACCTGGCCGGTGGTGACTGCGTTGCCGATATTGAGAAACTGGAGGCTGATGAAGGGCTCTGTCGGATCATGCGCAAAGTTGAGCACTACGGATTGCCTCGGCGGCAACGACGTTCCCTTGAGCGGCGCTTTAGAGCGGACCGTCGTCGCACCTTTGTGTCAGCTTCGCCGGTCTTTCGCTACCTTGCTGCTTTTCATGACCAAGCACAGGAACAAAAGCGCCAGGAACACCGCGCCTTCATTCCCGAACCCAATGAGCATCTTCAGGCCCTCGGGAAGGTCAACCGGGATTTAGTCGCCTTTGTGCAGAGCTGTTCACCACAGCCTCAGGCGACCCTCGACATGGACGCCACGCTGGTCGGTAGTCAGAAAGACCAGGCTCTTTGGTGCTATCAGCATTACAAGGCCTATCAGCCCTTCAATGTCTACTGGTTTGAGCAGGATCAGGTTGTCCTCTCCGAGTTTCGCGATGGGAATGTCCCTGCCGGGCATCAGCAACTGCGTCTCTTGCAGGAGACATTGAAGCAGCTCCCCGAGAGCGTCGAGAAGGTCTGTGTCCGCTCGGATACCGCCGGATACCAACAAGACCTGCTACGCTACTGCGCCGAAGGGACCAACAAACGTTTCGGAGTCATTGAATTCGCCATCGGTGTCGATGTCACGGAAAGTTTTCGCCAAGCCGTGCGTGAAGTCGCCGACGATCAGTGGTTTCCCGTGCTTCGCACCGATCCGGATGGTCGCCAGTACGAGACGGGTCAGCAATGGGCCGAAGTCTGCTACATCCCGAACTGGGCGGGAGCCAGCAAAAAAGGCCCCGCCTATCGTTTCGTTGCAACCCGGGACCTGCTGCGCCAGCAACTGGAGTTGCCCGGATGCGAAACCGCCGAAGGCTCTGATCAGGTTCAGGTCACTGGCG
>CAMYNR010000094.1 GCA_947259715.1 uncultured Desulfuromonadales bacterium | reverse complement strand
TGTGGGTCACCCTGGTTTTTACCCTGCTTATGTTGACTGCGGTTCCCTGGGCGATCCACCGGATCCTCCCCTGGGTTCAGGCGCATTCGCGCTGGCATGGCGGGGTTCTGTGTTTTGCCCTCTGCCTGGCCCTGTTTGCCGCCGCCTTCACAGAGTGGCTCGGCATCCATGCAATTTTCGGCTCTTTTCTGGCCGGGATTGCCCTCGGTCAATCCTCCCACCTGCGAGAGCGCACCAGAACCACCATCGACCAGTTTGTTTCTGTTTTTTTTGCTCCCCTCTTCTTTGCCAGCATCGGTCTGAGTGTTGATTTTACCAACTATTTCGATCTTCAACTCACCCTGACCCTCCTGACCATCGCCGTGACCGGCAAGGTGGTCGGTAGCGCCTTTGGCGGCCGGCTCGGTGGACTCAGATGGCAGGAAGCCTGGGGTGCCGGGTTCGGCATGGCAGCCCAGGGGACCATGGGCATCATTCTTGGGGTCCTTGCCCTGCAATTCGGCATCATCAGCCAGGAGGTTTTTGTTTCCCTGGTTGCCATGGCCCTGTTGACATCACTGCTGAGCGGTCCGCTGTTACAGCGGGTATTGCACCTAAAGAAGCCGCGCCATTTTTCCGACTACATCGAACCGGCCGCCTTTGTCCGGCGCCTCCAGGGAAGAGACCCCGAAGCGGTGATTGGCGAAATGGCTATGGCGCTCGCCCCTTTGGCGGGGCTGGATGCGACAATGATTACCGCCCTGGCCATTGACCGCGAGCGGATTATTCCCACCGGGATCGGCCAGAGGGTTGCCGTTCCACACGCCCGCCTTGCGGGGCTGGCGAAACCCCTGGTCGGTGTCGGATTGTCGGAAACCGGCATCGACTTCGACGCACCTGACGGTCTCCCAGCGCAAACGATATTTCTGATTCTGACCCCCCTGAATGACAACGGCGCTCAGCTGGAGATCCTGGCCGACATCGCGGCCACCTTCAAAGAAGCAGAAATTAACGAAAGATTGCTCCACATCGCTGGTCTTACCGAGTTCCTTGCCCTGGTTAAAAATAGCCGAGACGAATAGCGCAGCTCACCCAGCGGCCGCCGGCCGACCAGACGGGAAACAAGTCCGGCGCGGCCTCGACTGCGATTTTCTGTTGGGCTCAGCGCAGCCGGAAGGCGGCAAAAGCGGCAAGACCCTTGCGGATTGAGAATCGGTGGTTTTCTGCTTTATTTATTTAAAAACCTCTGACAAGAGGCCATGTCTGTTTATTCTGAGCCGAAGGAAACCAAGATGAACGAAGCGAAGAAAAAACTGTTTCAACCCTACACCCTTGGAGATCTGTCGCTGCCCAATCGGCTGCTGATGGCGCCGCTCACCCGCTCGCGGGCAAAGCAACCGGGCGATATCCCCTGGGAGCTCAATGCCACCTACTATGCGCAGCGGGCCAGCGCCGGCCTGATCTTTGCCGAAGCGACGCAAGTATCACCCCAGGGCAAAGGGTACGCATTTACCCCCGGAATACATTCAGAAGAGCAGGTCGCCGGCTGGCGCAAAGTGACCGATGCGGTCCACGCCGCAGGCGGGAGAATTTACCTGCAGCTCTGGCATGTCGGCCGGATCTCTCACCCGGAGCTGCAACCCGGCGGTGAAAAACCGGTTGCCCCTTCAGCGATCAAACCGGCCGGCGCCCAGACCTATCTCGACCCTCAGCAAGGTCTGGTCGAGGTTCCGGAACCGCGGGCGCTGCGAACAGAGGAGATTCCTGGCATCGTCGACCAATTCCGCTGCGGCGCGCAAAACGCTGAACGGGCGGGCTTCGACGGGGTGGAGATCCATGCCGCCAATGGCTACCTGCTCGATCAGTTCATCCGCAGCAAATCGAACCAGCGCACCGATCACTATGGCGGCTCTATTGAAAACCGGCTGCGTTTTCCGCTCCAGGTGGTGGCCGCCGTCAGCGAGGTCTGGGGGCCCCAACGAACCGGCATCCGGGTCTCTCCGACCGGCACCTTCAATGACATGCATGATGACGATCCGGTCGCGACCTACGCTGCCTTCGCGCAAAAGCTGAATGATACGGGCATCGCCTTTATCGAAGTGGTGGAAGATTCTTTCCAGGGCAACGCGGCGGATGGTCGCCCGGAGGAGGTGATTAAGGCGATTCGGAACCATTTTAATGGCAGCTATATCGCCAACGGCAACTATACCGCCGCAGAAGCGGCGCAACGGATCGCCGACCAGCGCTGCGATCTGGTCAGCTTTGGTCGGCTGTTCATCTCCAACCCCGATCTGCCGCTGCGTTTTCTGCGGGATGCCAAATTGAATGAGTACGATGAGGATACTTTTTATGGCGGCAATGAACATGGCTATACGGACTATCCGCGCCTCGCCTTATTGGGGATTTCAGAAAGCTCGCCAGCGTTCTGAGCCACACGCAGTAACCTGCTGAAGCGTTGCCCTCGCTGGTTGCCGCCTTAGAGTTTCGTTACCAGAAATACGCTCTGCCCTTGGCCTCACAAAGAAATTTTTCCTCATTCTCGTTATACTTTGATCATTCACAGCAACAAACCGATTCAGGAGGCTCTTTTCGCGAGAGCCTCCTGAAGATCAGCCATCTTAGGCAGCGGAGAGCCCCGGCTTGAGTCCCCATGAATTGAAATGCTGAAAACTGTATTTTTCTGTTTCTGCCTTGCTGCAGTTGCTTTTCAAACCGGCTGTTCTGCCAGCCGCTATCGTCGGCAGATCGATCAGCAGGTCGCCCAGACCATTGCCGCGAAGCAGCAAGCGGCGCTGGGACATGAAGAGCCGTTCAGTATTGTCAGCTCGGCGGATATTCTGCGTTTTCGCCTGCTGAGAGCGCAGGACCTGCCTATCGCCGGACCTGCCTCCCTGGGCAGTGACAAGCTGCCGCAGATCGCCAATTGGCCAGAGGCTGCAACGGGTTCGGTTGGGTCAACGCCAGGGAGCGACGGCCGATTTTTGGCTGCCGGGATCACTCTTTCCCTGGTCGAAGCCTTGCAAGTGGCGGCGCAAAACAGCCGTGAATACCAGAGCCAGAAAGAGGAACTGTTTCGCAGCGCCCTGGCCCTCGATTTTGAACGCAATGCCTTTCGCAATACCTTTTCCGGAACCATTGCCGGCGACTATACCCAGGATCGCAGCACCAGCGACTCCGGCACGGTTGTCGAAGGCAGCGCCTCATCGCTGCTTGCCGGCGCGACCAGGCTGTTCACCAGCGGCATCAGCCTGACCACGCGGATCGGCTGGGACATGGTGCGCATGCTGCAGCCCGGGCG
>CAMYNR010000093.1 GCA_947259715.1 uncultured Desulfuromonadales bacterium | reverse complement strand
GCCCTGCACCAGCCGGTCGCCACCGACCTGCGCTTTATCGTCTCGGTGCTGAAGATCAACAATGACCTGGAGCGGGTCGCTGACTTCGCCGTCAACATCGCCGAGCGGGCCGTCGATCTGAGCGGCGTGATCAGGATCGAATGTCCCTACGACATCGCCACCATGGCCAAGCTGGTGGAAAAGATGCTCAAGATGAGCCTCGATGCACTGGTCGGAAAGGACACCGAGCTGGCCCGGCAGACCATCAAGCTGGACGATCAGGTGGATGGCATGCACAAAGAGAACTTCTCCAAGGTGAAAGAGGCGATCCGCGACGATCCGACCTACCTGGACGGCCTGGTCTATTACCTGTCGATCTCCCGTTATCTGGAGCGGATGGGCGATCTGGCGACCAATATTGCCGAGGATGTGGTCTACCAGGTGGATGGGGAGATAATCCGACACGGAGGCATCCAAACCTGCTTGTAGGTGGGAGGGCTGAGGAAAAGACTTCATCTGCGGCGTTGTCCTTGTTGGCGGCGCTGCGACGTAGCGTCTGCTACGCCTCACTTCGCCACCTACGTCCGCCTTGCAGCTAAAGCCTTTTACTCAGCCTTTAACCGCGGTGGGTAAGGTAAAATTGATAGGGCCCTCCTTTTGGGGGCCCTATTGCTTTTCTGGCCTGAGGAGAATTTTCATGACCGACGACTTCATCATCATCGCCCATCGCGGCGCCAGCGGCGAGTATCCGGAAAACACCCTGCTTGCTTTCCGCCAGGCTCTGGAGGCCGGGGCGACCTGGCTGGAGCTGGATGTACAGCTTTCCGCGGACAGTGCCCTGGTGGTCATTCATGACGAAACCCTGGAGCGGACCACCGACGGGCGGGGGGCGGTGGCGGTCAAGGCCCTCGCCGAGCTGCGCCAGCTCGATGCCGGGCGAGGGGAAAAAATTCCGCTGCTCAGCGAAGTTCTCGAACTGGCCGCTGGGCGAGCGACCGTCAATATCGAGCTTAAGGGGGCGGGAACCGCGGAACCGGTGGCGCAGCTGCTGGGGCAGCGAAAATCTGCAGGTTTGATCCCGGCAGACAGGATTTTGGCATCATCATTGTATGAAAGGGAGCTAACCTTGTTTGCGCGGTTGGCGCCTGGGACACCTCTGGCGCCGGTGGCCGAGCAGGACAGTCCGGCTCTGCGTCGCCTGGCCGAAGAGCTGAATGTCTGGTCGATCCACCTGGAAAAGTCGAGTATCAGCAGAGAGTTAATTGCTGAAGTCCAGCGGACCGGTCGGAAACTGCTGGCCTACACGGTGAACGCGACCGACGAGCTGGAGCGTCTCCGCGACTGGGGCCTGGATGGGGTTTTCAGCGATTTTCCAGAGCGTTTTTCCGGCAAACAGGGGGCGTCTTTTCGCGGCGGGTGACGTCAAAGCACCTGCCGCTGACCAGCCCGAGTGATTTGGGGGAAGAATTGGAGGCAGGATGGCACCACAGCAGCCCAGCAGCATCACTGGCTATTGCCAGAGGTTCGGCGATATCGCCATAGCCCATGGTTTTCTTACCGCAGCGCAGTTGCAGCAGGCCCTCGCCGAGCAGCAGGCCGACAGTCTGGCCGGCCGCCCCCACCGGGTGATCGGGGCGATCTGCTTTACCCATGGCTGGATGACTCCGCCGCAGATCGACCTGGTCTTGAACCAGCTATTTCGCTCCCGCGCCCGGCGCTCTAACTGCCAGCCGCAACCTCCGGCCCTGGCCGGCTGAGCTGGAGGCGTCCCGAATGGCCAGATCCGCCTTAGAGCCAAAATTAAAAATGCTGCCTGGCGCTGCCCGGGGCCGGCCACAGCCGGCCCAGCTGATGCTGGATGCCGCGCCGATCCCTTTGCTGCTGATCGAAAAAGGTGGCTTGATCCTGCAGTACAACCCGGCCGCCTGCGCCTGGCTGGGGCCGCTCAGCGACCCACCGACGGGACAGAATCTCTGGCAGTTGCTGGAAGGATCTGCCGCCGACCCGGAACCTTCAACCCCTGGGAGGCCGCCGCTGGGCAGCCTGCGCAATCTCACTCTGGCCGGCCAGCAGGTCGACCTGCAATGTTCACCGGCTGCGGCAGGGACCGATCAGTGCGTGGTGGTTATCACCTCGGCGGCGGAACGTCAGCGGGCCGAGCAACGCATCAGCCGCCTGGTCGGTTATGATAATCTGACCGGTCTGCCGAACCGCAGCCTGCTCGCCGACCGTCTGCAGCAGGCGCTGGTTCTGAGCCGCCGCAAGGGGGAGAAGCTGGCTGTGCTGCAGCTCGACCTCGACCACTTCAAAGATATCAACAATTCTCTTGGTTACAGTTTCGGAGATGCTCTTTTGCAGTTGATCGGTCAGCGGCTCGGCGGCATGGTGCGGCAAACCGACACCGTCGCCCGGGTCGGCAGCGATGAGTACGCGATCCTGCTCAACGGGATCAGCAGCGATCAGCAGGTGGCGGGGGTGGCGCGCAAGCTGCTCGGTCAGCTCAGGCAGCCTTTTCTGCTCGAGGAGCGGCAGCTGTACTTATCCTGCAGCCTCGGCGTGGCAATGTATCCGGAAGATGGCGAGACCGTCGAAGGATTGCTCAAAGGCGCCGAGCAGGCGATGGGCCTGGCCAAAGCAGCAGGTGGCGACAGTTATCGCTTCTTCAGCGAAGAGCTGGACGCCCAGGCGACCCGCAATCTTCAGTTGGCCAATGACCTGCACCGGGCGATTGAGCTGAATCAGCTGCAGGTCCATTATCAGCCCCAGATCAACCTGAAAAGCGGCCGAATCAGCGGCGTCGAGGCGTTGCTGCGCTGGTCGCACCCGAAGTTCGGGGCGGTCTCGCCGGCCCAGTTCATCCCTTTGGCGGAGGAGAACGGCACCATCCGCCAGCTCGGTGAGTGGGTTTTGCGGCAGGCCTGCCGGCAGGCCAAGGATTGGCAGCTAAGACAGGAAGGCCTGCGCATGGCGGTGAATATCTCCCCCAGCCAGTTCCGCCTGGCCGATTTCGATCAATTGATTGCTCAGGTTTTGGCCGAGACCGAGCTGGATCCGGCACAACTTGAATTGGAGATCACCGAGAGCATGCTGATGCATGATGTTGACCGCACCCGCCAGCTGCTGCAACGGATCAAACAGCAGGGGGTCAGTCTGGCGATCGACGACTTCGGGACCGGCTATTCTTCCCTCGGCTACCTTAGGCATTTTCCCGTCGACCGGTTAAAAATTGACCGCTCTTTCGTCAGTGAGATCGAGGAGTGCCGGGAAAACGCCGCCATCGTTCAGGCGGTGATTTCACTGGCGTCGAACCTGGGGCAGGAGGTGGTCGCCGAAGGGGTGGAGACCGAAGGGCAGCTGAATTTTCTCCGTCAGCAGGGCTGCGAAGAGGTGCAGGGCTTCTATTTCTGGCGGCCGCAGGAGGCTAATGCGCTGAGCGCGCTGCTCTGAGTTCTGTCGGTTAGCCACAACGTCACCAAGGCACTGAGAAAAACCAGAAAATAGTTGTCCATTGCTGGTGCCTCTGTGGCCAAAATTGCGGGGTGTCGCTCAAAAGCGCCAGTTGACCAGCGGCATGACCGGAGCGACCTCGTTGGGAAAGCGCTCGAACCAGCCCGGGGTGTCCTGAATGATATTCACCAGGCCGAGCTGAATCCCCTTGGCGGTGGTTGCCGCGACATTGATCAGGCCAAACTGCAGCCCGTTCAGGCTGCCGGCATAGTTAAACGCCCCCCCTTGCAGGCCGCGGAAGTGCAAAGCCGAATAATTGGCCACCCAGGCGAGTTGGATCCCCTCGTAGCTCTGCGCATAGTTGGCCAACAGGCCAAGTGACACCCCGGAGCTGTAGCCCGTCGAGCCGTTGACAATGCCGAGGGAAAGGGCGGATTGCGGATTTTCCCCCCAGATGCTCAAGGTCACACCCTGAATGTGGACACTTTTTTCATGCAGGGCGATTTCGGGAATCAAACTCGCCTGAAAGATTTCACTTTCGGCGGAGGCGCCGGTGACAAACAGACAGCCGATAACAAGCAAAAGTAATTTTTTCATCGCAGATTTTTTCCTCTGGTCGGTAACTAAGCCCTGCTCTTCTCTTCAGGAAAAAGCGCTAGTTTTTAAAGGTTTTCCATATCCAAGCGGAAAAAGTCCCGTGCTTTGAGCCGTTCTTCGTCGCTGTAGCTGGTCGGGGCGGTCCCCGGGGCGAAGGCTTCGTAGCGGGCTTCTTCACTGTCTTCGGCGAGCAGCAGGCCGTTTTTCTGGTCGACGGGATAGAATTCGATGCTGTCCGGAACATGGAATTCTCTGACCGGGAACTGGCTGATGGCCTGTTGCATGAACTCGACCCAGGCGGGCGCCGCCGCTTTGGAACCGGTTTCGCTCTTACCCAGGGGACGCTCCTGGTCGTAGCCGACCCAGGAAATCGTCGCCAGCTGGGGAATGTAGCCGACGTACCAGGCATCCTTGAGATCGTTGGTGGTGCCGGTTTTCCCGGCTGAGGGGCGTTTCAGCGCCTTGGCCCGCCAGCCGGTCCCCTCCTGAACGACGCTTTCCATGATGTTGGTGATCAGGTAGGCCGTCTCCGGCGACAGCACCCGCCGCGGCGGTTTGCGGATCAGGCGCTGGTCATCGGCCATGCCGCCGGCGAAGTCAGCCGGGTCGATCGATTCAAGGATCCGGCCGTTGCGGTCGCGGATGCGGGTAATGTAGGTCGGCGGGACCAGGATGCCGCCGTTGGCGAACACCGCGTAGGCGGTGAGCATCTCCAGCGGGGTGACCGCCGTGGAGCCCAGGCCCATGGTCAAATCGCGGGTCAACGGGGTCTCGATGCCAAGCTTTTTCGCGTAGTTGGCCGCATAGCTCAGGCCGATATCCTCAAGGATTTTGATCGTCACCACGTTGCGCGAGTGGGCCAGAGCCTGGCGGAAGGTGGTCGGCCCGTAAAACTTTTCTTCATAGTTTTTCGGTTTCCACTCCTCCAGTTCGTCGCTGTCGACCTTCTGGTTTTCATAGATCAGCGGCGTATCAAGGATAATGCTGGCCGGGGTGTAGCCCTTGTCGAGGGCCGCGGCATAGATGAGCGGTTTGATCGCCGAGCCGGGCAGGCGCTTGGCCTGGGTGGCGCGGTTGAACTGACTGGTTTTGAAGTTGTAGCCGCCGACCATCGATTTTATCTGTCCGGTGAAAGGGTCGATGGCGATCAGGGCGCCCTGGGCCAGCGGCTGCTGCTCCAGTTTCAGCTGCAGTGGTTTTTTGCTGATGTCGACCAGCTGCACTTCTACGACGGAACCGATCGGCAGACGGGTCTCTTTTTCCTCGCCGGCGTTGCCGCTGGCGGGGCTCTTGCCAGCCACCACTTTCAGTGGTGCGGCCCACTTGGCCTCGGCAATGGAAAATTCACCGGCCAGATCGCCGACCCGGCACTGCACCCGGCCCTTGTGCTGATCGATCACCAGCGCCTGAACGATCTGGCCGTTTTCTAACGGCTCTTCGGCAATTTGTTCGCGCTGCTGCTCGAGAAAATCGCTCTGTTCATCCTCCTGCAGAACCTGCAGCGGGCCGCGATAACCCTGCCGCTTATCATGGTTGCGCAGGTTTTCCCGCACCGCCTGCTGGGCAACCTTCTGCATTTCCAGGTTGATACTGGTTTCCACCTGCAGGCCGCCGGTGTAGAGCAGTTCGGTACCAAAGTGCTCTTCCAGATAGCGGCGCACCTCTTCATTGAAATAGGCGGTCACGTCGAGCAGATTGTTCAGCCGCGGTTTTATGGCCACCGCTTCTTCGCCAGCCGCTTCTGCTTCAGCGGCGGTGATGTAGCCCTCTTTAACCATCCGGCCAAGGACATATTTCTGCCGCTCCATCGCCCGCTGGTAATGCCGGTAGGGGGAATAGCGGCTCGGCGCCTGCGGCAGGCCGGCAAGGATGGCGCACTCGGCCAGGGTCAGCTGCTCGACATTCTTGTCGAAATAGTTTTCTGCCGCCGCCTCCACCCCGTAGGCCCGGTGGCCCAGATAGATCTGATTGAGATAAAGATAGAGAATCTCCTGCTTGCTCAGGGTCTGCTCCATCCGCCAGGCGAGGATCGCCTCTTTGAATTTTCGCGAAAAGGTCCGCTCCGAGGTCAAGAGCAGTTTTTTTGCCACCTGCTGGGTGATGGTACTGCCCCCCTGGGCAATCCCGCCGGCTTTGACATTTTTCAGCGCAGCGCGCAGAATTGACTGGAAATCGAGCCCCTGGTGTTTGAAAAAGTTGGAATCCTCAGCAGCGACAAATGCCTGGACCAGCTGCTTGGGCATCTTTTCATAGGGGACCAGAATCCGCCGCTCGCGAGAGTATTCGGCGATCACGCGGCCGTCGTCGGCGTAGATCCGGGTGATCAGCGGTGGCTGATAGTCGGACAGGGTCTCAACCTTTGGCAGGCTGGCCGAGACATAGTAGTAAGCACTGACCAGGGTCGCCGCCGCCAGCAGCGGCAGACCGATCAGGCAATAAAGAAAATACTTGAGAAATCTTTTCATCGGGTAAAATGATCCTGAGTTCTGCTGCGGTCAGCGACCGATTCGGAGCGGTTAAGGCGTATTGGCGATAAAGAGTGAGAATTTATTGCACCGCTCACCTGAAACTGACAAAAGCTGATTATATACCACGTTGGTCCCAGCAGGAGCAACCGGCAGCTGTGCTAGGATATTGATATTCCGCTGGAATCTGAGCCGGATTTGCTTTACTCTGCCGCGCTGACAACGCAACCAATTATAGCCTTTAGAAGGATGAATACTATGTATCGAAGGACAAAAATAGTCGCCACGGTCGGGCCGGCTTGTGAAAGCCGGGAGCAGCTCAGGGCCCTGCTGAGCGCCGGGGTCGATGTGTTTCGACTTAACTTCTCCCACGGTGAAGTGGCGCAGAAGATCGAATGGATCGAAACCATTCGTGAGCTCTCCCGCGAGCAGAAACGCGCGGTTTCGATCCTGGGCGATCTGCAGGGACCGAAAATCCGCACCGGTTTGATGCGCAACGGGGCGCAGCCGCTGGAAGTCGGACAGATCGTCTCAATCACCACGGCCGAGGTTGAAGGCGCCGACGGCCTGATCCCGACCATCTATCAGGCCCTGCCGCAGGATGTGGTGCCGGGCGATCAGATTCTGCTCGATGACGGCCAGCTGGAGCTCGAAGTCCTCGGCGTCGCTGATGGCCAGGTGCGCTGCAAAGTCAAGGTCGGCGGAATCCTCAAGGATCGTAAGGGGATCAATCTGCCGGGGGTAAAAGTCTCGGCTCCGGCGCTGACCGAAAAGGATCTGCAGGATCTGCAGTTCTGCATCGAGCAGCATGTCGACTGGCTGGCACTCTCCTTTGTCCGTACGGCTGATGAGGTGTATCACCTCAAGGACCTGATTTATCAGCAACAGTCGCCGCTGAAGGTGATCGCCAAGATCGAAAAGCCCGAAGCGGTCGAGAATTTTGACGAAATCCTCACGGCGGCCGATGGCATCATGGTCGCCCGCGGCGATCTCGGCGTTGAGGTGCCCTCGGAAAAGGTGCCGCTGATCCAGAAGATGATCATCCGCAAGTGCAACGCCCAGGGCAAGCCGGTGATCACCGCCACCCAGATGCTTGAAAGTATGATCCAGAATCCCCGCCCGACCCGCGCGGAAACCTCCGATGTCGCCAATGCCATCCTTGATGGCACCGATGCAGTGATGCTCTCCGGCGAAACCGCCGCCGGTTTGCATCCACAAGAGGCGGTGCAGGTGATGGACCGGGTGGCGCGTGATGTCGAGGCGGATCTCCTGCTGCGCAGTCACCGCTTTGAGCCGATTGCCGCGGTCAACGGCTATCATAACCTGGCCGAAGCGATTGGCCAGGCCGCCTGCCGGGCGGCGGAATCGGTTAACGCGGCGGCGATCCTGGCCTTTACCCAGACCGGCAGCACTGCTGCCCTGGTGGCCAAGTATCGACCTGCGCTGCCGATCCTGGCGGTCACTCCAACCACCCTGGTGCGCCGCCAGCTGGCCCTCTACGGCGGGGTGCGCTCACTGAAAGTGCCGATTCAGGGCAGCACCGAAGCACAGATCGCCTCGGTCGAAGCGGCGGTGCTCGAATCGGGCCTGCTGAAAAAAGGCGACGTGGTGGTGATCACCATGGGCAGCCCGATGTCGACCCCCGGCACCACCAACCTGCTCAAGGTGCACCGTCTGGGAACCGGTCAATTTTACGAGGTCCACGGCGTCCCCAGCGGGGCTTGACCGGGGTCGGTCGAGGGCCTATGCTCTAACAGGCCGCGGGCGCCCCAGCGGGGCGTCCCTACATTAGCGGTGGGAAGATTGGGTAGGGGCGTCCCGCCGGGACGCCCGGGTTTTCATACAAGAAGAAGGATTTACCGATGAAAAAAGCCGTCGTCCTGTACAGTGGCGGGCTCGATTCGACCACCTGCATGGCGATCGCCCGGGATCAGGGCTTTGCCGCCTATGCGCTGAGTTTCAATTACGGCCAGCGGCACACGGTGGAACTGGAAAAGGCGCGGGAATATGCGCCGCTGATCGGCGCCGCGGAGCATATGGTGGTGGATGTCGACATGCGCCAGATGGGCGGCAGCGCCCTGACCGCTGATATCGACGTGCCCAAAGGCACCCCGACGGGAAATGAAATTCCGGTCACTTACGTGCCAGCGCGCAACACCATCTTCCTCTCCTTTGCCCTTGGCTGGGCCGAGGTGCTCGGCGCCGCCGATATCTTTATCGGCGTCAACGCCCTCGATTATTCCGGCTATCCAGACTGCCGGCCGGAGTTCATCCAGGCCTTTCAGCAGATGGCCAACCTGGCCACCAAAGCCGGGGTCGAAGGGCGCCCCTATCAGATTCACGCGCCGCTGATCAATCTGAGCAAAGCGCAGATTATTGAGCAGGGTCTGGCCCTGGGCGTCGATTATCGGCTCACCCATTCCTGTTACGATCCGACGCCGGAGGGGCTTTCCTGCGGCCAGTGCGATTCCTGCCGCTTGCGGCTCAAAGGGTTTGCTGATGCGAACAGGGTTGATCCGATCCATTACGTCGCTGATTGAAAAGAGGTCAACCGATGCCGAACATGCCTGACATGCAGCAAAGCCCCGATACCCGCAACATCGCCATCGACAAGGTCGGGGTCAAGGATATCCGCTACCCGATTGTCGTTCAGGATAAACTCCGCGAGCAGCAGCATACGGTGGCGCGGGTCAACATGTACGTCGATCTGCCGGAACACTTCAAGGGCACGCATATGAGCCGGTTTATTGAGGTTCTCAACCTCTATCACGGCGAGATCAGCGTCGAGAATATGGAGGCGATTCTGGCCGAGATGAAGCAGCGGCTGGAGGCGACCCGCGCCCATCTGGAGTTCGAATTTCCCTACTTTATCGAAAAGAGCGCGCCGGTCTCCGGGGCGCGCAGCCTGCTCGAGTACCAGTGCCGGATGATCGGTACCCTGGCCGATGCTTACGATTTTATTCTCGAGGCGAGCGTGCCGGTGACCTCCCTCTGTCCCTGCTCCAAGGAGATCAGCGAGCGGGGCGCCCACAACCAGCGCAGTATCGTTAAGGTGAAGATCCGCTACCGCGAGCATATCTGGCTGGAGGATTTGATCGCCTGGGTCGAGGAGTGCGCCAGTTGCCAGGTCTATGCCCTGCTCAAGCGGGAGGATGAAAAAGCGGTCACCGAACAGGCCTACGACAACCCGATGTTCGTCGAAGATATGGTCCGCGCGGTGACCGAAAAACTGCGCAGCGTCAGCTCAATCAGCTGGTTCAAGGTGCAGTGCGAGAACTTCGAATCGATCCACAACCATTCGGCCTATGCCATGGTTGAGGAAAAAAACAACTGAGCTGTGGAAAAGTCTGTGGACGCTGTGGATAACTCAGGCGGAAAAGCGACTGGAGAGCGCGTTTTAGGGATTTACGCCAAGCAGCCGCAGCCCGGCCGGGTGAAAACCCGGCTCTGCCCTCCCCTTTCCCATCAGCAGGCGGCCGAGCTTTATGCCTGTGCCCTGCAGGAGACGGTCACGCGGATGCAGCAGGCCGGCAATTTTGAGCTGGTGATCTGCTATGCCGGAGAGCGGGACTGGTTCGCCCGCACCTTTCCGGGGGTCGAACTGCTGCCTCAGCAGGGGACCGATCTGGGCGTGCGGATGGCCGCTTCGCTGCAGCACTTTTTGCAGCAAGGTTATCGCCAGGCGGTCTTGATCGGCAGCGATGCGCCCGACCTGCCGCTGACGCTGGTCGAGCAGGCCTTTACCAGCCTGCGGCAGGCGGAGGTGGTCCTGGCTCCCGCCGGAGATGGCGGTTATGTGCTGATCGGCGAGTCGCGCCACTGGCCGGAGCTGTTTCAAGCCATCCCCTGGAGCAGCGCCGCGGTGCTGGCGGAGACCCTGCGCCGCATCGAACAGCTGCAGATCAACGCGGTACAGCTGCCGGCCTGGGACGATCTCGACGATCAACAGGCTTTAGTCGATTTTCTGCAGCGCTCTCCCGACAGCCAGACCGCAGCCTACCTGCGTCAGCACCTGCCCGAACATCTTCAGCAAAACGATTCTGCCGCCAGCTAGCTTGACTTAGGCGATAGGCTGCCGGATAATTCCGCAATTGTAAATTGCTGTTGATTGCCGGGCGACCCTCGTCCGCAAATGAAAAGGAGAAAGCTTTTGGATCTCTTGGCTCTGGTTTATCAAGCCGGACCGGTGGTGAAACTGGTGCTGCTGATTCTGGTCTACTTCTCGCTGGTGTCCTGGGCGATTATTTTCTACAAGTTTACCGTGGTGCAGAAAGCGATGAAAGATTCGGAGCGCTTTCTCGATTTCTTCTGGAGCAAGAAACGCTTCGATACCATCGGCCAGGGGATCAAGCAGTTCAGCAGTTCGCCATTGGCGACGCTGTTCCGCGAGGGCTACCAGGAGATGCTGCAGCTGCGCAAGAAAACCATCGATCCCCTCGCTAAGGATAAGGGGGATTTTTCCATTGAGATGGATGCCACCGAGAACGTCGCTCGGGCGTTGCGGCGCGCCACCACCCAGGAAACCCACCGACTGGAAAAATACCTGACCTTCCTCGCCACAACCGGCTCGGCGACCCCCTTTATCGGCCTGTTCGGCACCGTCTGGGGGATCATGGACGCCTTTCACGGCATCGGTGAAACCGGCAGCGCTTCGCTGGCGGTGGTCGCGCCGGGGATCTCCGAGGCGCTGGTGGCGACCGCCATCGGCCTGGCGGCAGCGATCCCGGCGGTCATGGGTTATAACCATTTTCTCAACAAGGTAAATGTACTGATCGGCGAAATGGATAACTTCAGTCAGGAGTTTCTGAATATCGTCGAGCGGATGGAGCGGGGGCGCTAGATGGAACTGGGTGGCGGCCGTCCCGGCGGGCGGCGCGGCAGTATGTCGCAGATCAACGTGACGCCCTTTGTCGATGTCATGCTGGTGCTGCTGATCATCTTTATGGTGACCGCACCGATGCTCGATCAGGGGGTGTCGGTCGAGCTTCCGGAGGTGGCCGAAGCGCCAGGCTTGCCGGCTCAGCAGGAGCCGCTGATCGTGACCCTGGAGAAAAACGGCCAGATCTCCATCGGCAAGAGCAAAATCGACCAGGTCGACAAGCTTGGTCCGGTGATTCAGCAGGCGCTGAAGGGAAAGCCGGATCGCGAGGTCTTTCTTGAAGCCGATCAGAAAGTTCCCTACGGGCGGGTGGTGCAGGTGATGGCAGCGGTCAAGAAGGCCGGCGTGGAAAAGCTCGGCATGGTCACCCGCCTCCCCGAAGAGTAGCGAACGCAACATGGAGATGTCCCGAAAACAACGCTGGCAGCAGCTGCAGTCGGTGTTTGAACCCGGCTTTCGGCAGATGCTGCTGGTTTCGCTGCTGCTGCACATCCTGCTGCCGATCCTCTATTTCTCCCCCTGGTTTCCCAAGCGAGAACCGGCCAAGCCACCCGTTTATCGCGTCAACCTGGTCAACAAGATCGTGAAAAACCCTCAGGCCGGACGCCCCGAAGCGGTCAGCAAACAAACGCAGCCAGCGCCGGAGCCAGCCAAGGCCGAACCGAAGCCGGTCCCCCCGGAACCCAAGCCTGAGGCCATACCGATTCCGCCAAAGCCGAAACCGGAGCCGCCTAAACCGAAACCTCAGCCCAAGCCGGAGCCGAAAAAGCCGGAGCCCAAAAAGCCGGAGCCGAAAAAGCCGGAGCCGAAAAAGCCGGAGCCGAAAAAGCCGGAGCCGAAACCGGCGGTTAGTAAAGCCCAGGAAAATGCCCTGCAAAAGCGTCTCGAGCAGCTGCGGGCAAGAGCCGAGCAACAAAAGGCCGAAGCGGAGCGCAAAGCCCGGTTGGATGCGCTGCGCGCGGCCGCTGCGGCCGAGAGCCAGCGAGTCGCCTCGCCGGTCAAGGGCGCGCCGGTCGGGATGCTGGATGGCAAAGGGGATGAAGCCGGCGTCAGCGCGACCGCCTTTGTCCGTGAATTCATTCAGCAGCAGTGGGTGCTCTCGCAGCATCAGGTCAGCGGCAATCCCGAAGCGGAAGTGCTGCTGGTGTATAATTCTCAGGGCACCCTGCAGCACTATCGGTTTCTGAAAAAATCGGGGAATTCCATTTTTGACGATTCGCTGATCAAGGCGATCAATAAAGCGAAGCAGCTGAACCAACCCCTCCCCTCAGCTGAGGAATTCCATATTGTTTTCAATCTGAAGGAGATGTTGGACCGGTGATGAAAACTTTCCAAACGTTCCTGATTCTAGTTAGTGGTCTTTTTTTTCTGAGTTCGCAGGCCCTGGCGGTGAAGATCGAAATCAGCGCTCCGGGCGAACAGACCATTCCCCTGGCGATCGCCCCGCTGCAGCCGCTGGCTGCCCCAGTGCCGGAGATCGCCAAGGAATTTCAGCAGGTGCTGGAGAACGACCTGGATCTTTCCGGACTCTTCGATCCCGTCGATCCGGCCGCCTTTCTCGATGACGCCCGGCGTCTCGGGCTGCGCAGCAGCGAGGTCGATTTTGCCCAGTGGCGCCTGCTCGGTGCCGAATCGCTGATCAAAGGCGCCTACCGGGTCGAGGGGGAGAAGCTGACCATCGAGCTGCGGCTCTACGATGTCATCACCCGGCGGCTGCTGACCGGGCGCCGCTACGTCGGCAAGCTTAAAGACGTGCGGCGGATCGCCCACGGCTTTGCCGACCAGGTGCTGCTCAGCACCACCGGCGAGCTGGGGCCGTTTTCCAGTAAAATTGCCTTTATCTCCAAACGCAGCGGGCGCAAAGAGCTCTATCTGATGGATGTCGACGGACATAACCCGCAGCGCTTGACCAACCATCAGTCGATCGTCCTTAATCCCGACTTTTCGCCGACCCGCAAGGAGCTGATCTTCACCTCCTACGACAAGGGCAATCCCGATCTATACCGCAAGGAGATCTACACCGGCCGTGAATCCCGGCTGTCGATGAAAGAGGGCCTGAATATTGGTGGCCGCTACAGCCCGGACGGCCGCGAGCTGGCCCTGACCCTGTCGAAGGATGGTAACTCCGAGCTTTATCTGCTCGGCACCGACGGCACCATCCATAAGCGCCTGACCAATCATTACGGGATCGATGTCGATCCCAGCTGGAGTCCGGATGGGCACAAGATCGCCTTTGTCTCCGACCGGCGCGGCAATCCGAACGTCTTTATCATCGATGTGCACAACGAAGAGGTGCGCCGCCTGACCTTTGAAGGCAAGTACAACGCCACCCCGGCCTGGAGCCCGAAAGGCGATCGGATCGCTTTTGCCCGCTTGGAAAACAATCGTTTCGATATCTATACCATCCGTCCGGACGGCAGCGACGAACGGCGGCTGACCTTCGGCGCTGGCAGCAAGGAACATCCGCGCTGGAGTTCGGATGGTCGGTTTCTGGTCTATTCCCTGGAGGAGCAGGGCAAGAAATCTGTCCATGTCATGCGCGCCGATGGCACCGGTAATCGGAAGATTTCCACGCCCGGCAGCGATGACAGTCATCCCGCCTGGTCTGGGCGCTGGTAGGGGATGAAACGGGTGTTGCCTTTGTATTGCGCTTCTGTATAATGGGGCGTCAAACTCTAATGAATCAAACGTCTGTTAATTGCTTTGTTGTATCTCGCGTATGCGAAAGGAGTGGTTGTTATGCAAAAATCGATGAAATGTCTGGTGCTGATGTTTCTCCTGCTCTCCCTGATGATTTCAGGCTGTGCGAAAAAACCGGTCGCCACCGATGAGCCGCTGGTTGAGGTCGAGGAAACGACCGTAGTTGTTGATCCGGAGCAGCCGATGGCGGTGGTTGAAGAGCCGATCGATGAAGCGGCCCTGGCTCGTGAAGCGGCCGAGGCGGCCGAGCAGCGGGCCAAAAGTGGTCTGGAGCGGATCCATTTTGAATTCGATCAGTACGTGCTGACCGACGGGGCCAAGCAGACCCTGGCGGACAACGCCGCGCTTCTCAAAGCGGCTCCGAACGTTGAAGTGCAGATCGAAGGTCATTGCGATGAGCGTGGCTCGGATGAATACAACCTGGCGCTTGGCGAAAAGCGCGCTTTGGCGACGAAAAACTACCTGGTCTCCCTGGGGGTTCCTGCCAGCCGGATGAGCACCATCTCGTACGGCGAGGAGTTGCCCCTCGATTTTGCCCAGACCGAAGAGGCCTGGGCAAAAAACCGGCGCGCCGAGTTTAAAATCCGCCGTTAAGCTGAACATTGCCGTCAAGCGGGGCCGCGCATGAGCAATGCGTGGCCCTTTTTTATAGCGGGAGGTTTGATGATGCGTTTTATTGGGGTTTTGGTTTGCGGTCTGCTGCTGGCTGGTTGCATGCCCAGCCAGGAACAGCTGCGGATGCAGTTGGATCTGGAAGAGATGAAACGTCGGCTGGCCCGGATTGAGGTGCAGACCAGCGAAGCTGCCAGCAGCGGCACCGCCAGCGGTGAGATGCTGCAGCGGCAGGTGGCGGAAATGCAGGCCGGACTGGATAACCTGCGGGTCGATTTTCAGTCGGTCAACGGTCGCCTCGACGACCTGAGCCGTGACAACCAGCAGCTGACCGATGAAATGCAGATGGTCAAAGAGGATCTTGGCCTGCAGCTCGGCTCCCTGAACAGCCGGCTTGACCAGCTCGAGATGTCAGGCGGTGCGCCCATCTCCGGCGGGTTACAAGCAACCAGCAGCGCGGCGGTGGAAACCCCGGAGGCGATTTATCAGCAGGCGCTGGATAAAATTCGCACCGAGAATCGGTTCAGCGAAGGGCGGCAGCTG
>CAMYNR010000092.1 GCA_947259715.1 uncultured Desulfuromonadales bacterium | reverse complement strand
ACAAAGTTCGGGCGAGCAGATTCACTTTGCTCTGCTTTTGCCATTCTTTTTGGGAGGTCCCCAGATAATCAGGTCCAGGCAATGAGGCTTCTATGCTGGTCGCGCCGGGTCCATTTTCACTGGCCGCCCCGCCGGGCGAGGCGGGCAGTGAAAAGCTGCTTGGCAAGCCACCCCAGACATAAATCCTATCGCCTGAAAACGAACGAATAAATCGTCGTGTTGATCACTTATTCCTGTCCGTTGATTGCCGTTAAAACCGATAGCTGAGCTGAACACTGACGATGTCGATGCGGTTTTCATATTCACCAATCAAGGTGCCGCGGGCCCGGTCCTCGGCGTCGGTCGCCGATTTTTCCAATTTCGAGTCGGGAATGAACAGGTGGGTGTAGGCGCAATCGATGGTCATGTTCTCCCTCAGCTGATAGCCTGCGCCGAGGGAAACCCAGTAGCGATCTTCGCCAGGGATACGTGGGGTGCGATACTTGTCGGAGATCGGCGTTTCGTCGAAGGCGACCCCGGCCCGCAAAAGCAGCGCATCGGTCGCCTGGTAGCTGGCGCCGAGGGAGTAGCGCCAGCTGTCATCCCAGTTTTCAGTGGTGGTGGAGTTGGACTGACCGGCGATTCCCGCTCCTTCAAACTTGATCACCAGCTCGTCGAAGGAGCTCCATTCAGTCCAGGTCAGATCGGCCATCAGCGCCAGCTTTTCGGAGAGCTGGTGATAGATGCTGAGCGAAGCGCTGGCTGGGAGGGTGACGGTGCCATTGATGTCCTGCCGCTGAAATGCTCCCGCGAGGGCCGGGTTGAGACCCGTCAAAGCAGCCGGGACGGCGGATTTCACCTTGCCTTCGAGCTTATGTTTGATTTCCGAGCGATAGGCAAAACCGAGGCGGGTCGCGGCGGAAAATTCGTAGAGCAGGCCGAGGTTAAAGCCATAGCCCCAGTCATCGGCAGTATTTTCGACAAAGACATCGTACTGCGGATCGCTGACCAGGGGGATCAGCGCGGGGGGGCTGCCGGCGGCGCTGAAGGCCACCAGGCCGCCATCGACCATGCTGGACAGGGTCACGTCAATGTACTGCGCGCTGACCCCGGCGGCGACGCTCAGCTGCTGGTTGACCTGGTAAGCGATGGCCGGGTTGATGTTGATCGTTAAAACATCGGACTCAATGGCGTGATAGCGGCCGACCCAGCTCTTCGGGTAGTCGGTGGTCAGCCCGAAGGGCGCTGAGATCCCCAGGCCGAAGGAGAATTTATCACTGAGCTTGTTGCTGTAGTAGAAGTTGGGAACAAAGGCGGTGACGCCGCCATTGCCGCCGTCGTTGCTGCCGAGGGAGCCGCCGAGGAGATTGCTGGCCGTTTCGGCGTCGAATTCGGTCTTCGGAATGATGACGTGCGCTCCGGCGACCACCTGCTGGCCCTCCAGTCGGGTCATCCCGGCCGGGTTGAAGAAGATGGTTGTGGCATCTTCGGCGCTGGCCGAACCGCCGGCATAGGCATTGCCGAGTCCGGAGACCGACTGTTCGATAATGGCAAAGCCTGAGGCGAACGCTGAGCTGGCCAGGCCAACAAACAGAAACATCGACATGATGACCGATTTCAACCTTAAAGACATAACCCTCTCCTTTGTTCGGAGCCGAAGGACTCCCAATAAATGCTTCCCAGCGGATAGTTGCCGAGAGTGAACCGAACTATTGTCAAATCTAAATGGCCAAGCCTAGAACGATATTTTATATCTTCTTTAACGCCTGAGTCAGATAGTTTAACGAAGATATTTCATTAATCCAGCGACCGCTTTCCCGCAGCCAAAACCGGCAGCTTTCTTGACAGTGGTCAGTGGCTGTGATAACGAAGGCGGACTGCCTTCTCTCAGTGTGTCCGCAAGGCTGTTTAGTCTACTCTCCAACATCTTCAGGGGGTGTTATGAAGCATCAGCAATCCGAAGCATTGTTCAATCAGGCCAAGAGCGTTATTCCGGGGGGCGTGAACAGTCCCGTGCGGGCCTTTAAATCGGTCGGCTGCAATCCAATTTTCATCGAAAAATCCGCCGGCAGCAAAATTTATGATGCCGATGGCAATGAATATATCGACTATGTCGGTTCCTGGGGGCCGATGATTCTCGGCCACTGCCATCCCAAGGTGGTTGAGGCGATTCAGCAGACCGCCGCCAGCGGTGCCTCCTTCGGTGCGCCGACCGCCCGCGAAACCGAGCTGGCCGAAATGGTCTGCGCGGCCTATCCGAATATCGAAAAGGTGCGGATGGTTTCCTCCGGCACCGAAGCGACCATGAGCGCCATCCGCCTGGCCCGCGGCTATACCGGCCGCGATAAGATCCTTAAATTCGATGGCTGCTACCACGGCCATGCCGACAGCCTGCTGGTCAAGGCCGGCAGCGGCCTGGCAACCTTCGGCGTGCCGACCTCGCCCGGGGTGCCGGCCGATTTCGCCAAGTACACCCTGACCGCGACTTACAATGATCTGGCCGAAGTCAAGCAGATGGTGGCGGAAAATAAAGATGAGATCGCCTGCATCATCCTCGAGCCGATTGCCGGCAACATGGGCTGTGTGCCGCCGGTGCCCGGTTTTCTCGAAGGCCTGCGCGCGCTCTGCGACGCGGAAGGGATCCTGCTGATTATCGATGAGGTGATGACCGGCTTCCGGGTCGCCTTCGGTGGCGCCCAGGAGCGCTTTCAGGTCTATGGCGACCTGGTCTGCCTGGGTAAGATCATCGGCGGCGGCCTGCCGGTTGGCGCCTTCGGCGGCAAGCGGCAGGTGATGGATGCTTTGTCGCCGGAAGGCGGCGTCTATCAGGCGGGCACCCTGTCGGGGAATCCGCTGGCGATGAGCGCCGGCATTGCCACCTTGAATCTGTTGAAGCAGGAAGGTTTTTATCAGCAGATCGAAGAGAAAAGCGCCTACCTGGAAAAAGGCCTGCAACAGGTGACCAGAAACAGCAGCCAGGAAACCTGCTGGCAGCGGGTCGGCGGCATGTTCTGCACCTATTTTCAGAGCGGGCCGGTGCATTCCTTTGCCGACGCCGCCAAGAGCGATACTGAGACCTTCGGCCGGTTTTTCCGTAACATGCTCGAGCAGGGGATTAATCTGGCGCCTTCACAGTTCGAGGCGGGCTTTATGAGTATCGCTCATTCGCCCGAGGATCTGGATAAAACTATAGAGGCCGCCGAGAAGTCTTTTGCGGCCCTGTAGTTAGTTTCCATTCGGAAACGGCCCTTTTTCGCAATCTCTGCGTCAATCTGCAGCCTTGCTTGTGCGGCGTACGATGTACGCCTCCGCGCAATGCCTTGATTTCCTTGACCTTGCAAAAAATTGCTCGTTTCCAATCTGGAAACCACACAGTGGCATCCGGA
>CAMYNR010000091.1 GCA_947259715.1 uncultured Desulfuromonadales bacterium | reverse complement strand
CATCCTGGTCGAGCACCGGGAAATGAGGATAAGGGCTCTGCTCGGCCATTTTCAATACGTCACCGAGGCGCATATCCTGGCGGACAGTTTCAAATTCGCTGTCCATGAAATCGCCGACCTGCATTGCGCGTAACAGGTTAACATCATGCCCCCGGACGATGCGGATCCCTTTCCGCAGCAGCTTGGTCTCATAGATCGAAAAGCCATAGAGCTTCTGCACGGTCACCAGGCTGGTGATGCAGCAGGTCATCAGCGGCAGGATAATTTCAAAATTGTAGGTCAGTTCAAAGATCGTGAAGATCGCCGTGATCGGCGCCAGGGTGGTTCCGGCGACTACGGCACCCATGCCGATCAGGCTGTAGGCGGCATTGCTGGCGACACTGCCGGGAAACAGAATTTCGGCGATACTGCCGAAGATGCCGCCGAGCAGCGAACCAAGCACCAGCGATGGGGCGAAGATGCCGCCGGAGAACCCGGCGCCGACCGAGCTGGCGGTGGCCAGCAGTTTAAGCGCCAGAACCACCAGCATCAGACCGATGGCCATTTGCGAGGTCAGCGCCAGGTTGATCGATTCATAGCCGACCCCCAGCACCTGCGGCCAGCCGATGGCGAGGGCACCAATCAGCAAGCCGGCCAGGGCGGGACGCAGCGCGGGGATGATTCGACTGCGCTTGAACAGATCATCGACGGCGGAAATGGAACGGATAAACAGGATCGACAACAGCCCGGCGAGCAGCCCGAGTAAGCAATAAAGGGGCAGCTCAAGGTAGCTGACCAGTTCGTAGGAGGGGACCTGAAAAGTCGGCAGGCTGCCGAGGAAGTGATGGGAAACCACCGTGGCGGTGACTGCTGAAATGGCGATATGGCTGAGATAGCTGACCTGAAAGTCAACCAGAATGATCTCCGCAGCGAACAGCATTCCGGCCATCGGCGCATTGAAGGTGGCGGCAATTCCGGCGGCCGCACCGCAGGCGAGGTAGACGCGTCGCCATTCGGCGGGGAGATTGATCAGCTGTGCAATTGAAGAGCCGACGGAGGAGCCGATATGAACGACCGGACCCTCGCGGCCGACGGAGGCACCGCAGCCGATCGAAAGGGCGGTAAAGAGGGTTTTGAAGACCGCGGTCCGATGCCGGATGCGCCCCTCGTGGCTGACCACTGCTTCGATCACTTCGGGAACCCCCGCGCCCCGCGCCTCCGGCGCCAGCCAGCTGAGCAGCGGCCCGATCAACAAACCACCGAGGGCGGGAATCAGCAGAACCAGATACCAGGGGTATTCCTGGTTGACCTGGAGCAGGGCGAAAGGATCAGGCCAGAACAGATCGGTGGTCAATAGCAGCAGATAGCGAAAGGCGACAGCCAGGGCGCCGGTGAGCATGCCGATGATAACGGCGATCACCAGCAGCGCGATCAGGTTTTCCCGTTTGGGGCTGATTCTCCAATTGAAGCTCACGCACCACCCGCTTCCATGACAAAACAACAAAAGAAGGTTTATCCTAGCAGGTGACGGCAACCTTGTCAGCAGCAGTACGGTTATTGAGTATTGGCCGCTCAAAGGAATGGCCGAAAAGGGAGAACTCAGTCTCCTGAAAATAATTAATTTATTTTTATTTTTGGGGTTTGTATTTCATTATTGCTGTGCTATCTTTATCGAATCACTAAAGTAAACAGGCTTTCTCCGTTTTCTACCGGTTGAGAATAAGAAACGAGGTTTTCCCATTGGCGCTGATTTATGTTGATGATTTGCAGGCAGGGATGGTGCTGGCCAGCGATCTGCAAACTCCCAAGGGGCGTTTTATCCTCGCCGCCGGGGCAGCCCTGCAGCCTGAACACCTGAAAATTCTCAAGTCATGGGGCGTCTACGAGGCGGATATTGAGGAAAGCAGCCTCAGCGAGGAATATCATAAGCAGCAGGAGCAGTCGGCTGCCTTTGTTGATCTGGCCGAGGGCTATCTGTTACGCAGACTGGTGCTCAATGATCTTGAGCAGGAGCCGCTAATTACCATCTACCGGGATGCGGTAAGGCGCTGTACCAGCCGGCTGCAGAGTGGTTGGGAGCCGGTTGTCATCTCTTCCAACCAGGCGCAGCCCGAAATGGAGCCGGCTTATCTGAATCCGGTTCAGGTTGTCAATGGAGAGATCGAGCTGTTTGCGCTGCCGGATGTTTACAGCCGAATCGTCGAAACCCTGAATTCGCCTTCCGCTACCTCGCAAAGAGTGGCCGAGGTGATCAGCAAAGATGCCAGCCTGACTCTGCGTCTGCTGGAACTTGTTAACAGCCCGGTCTATGGCTTTGCCGGGAAAATTGAATCGATCCCCCGGGCTGTGACGCTGCTGGGAACCAACGAGCTGAAAACCCTGGCGTTGGGTGTTTCGACCGTGCAGCAGTTCCGTACGATTCCCAATGATGTCCTCGATATGGAATCCTTCTGGAAACATTCGATCCGCTGTGGGCTGTTTGCCCAGGTGCTGGCCGGGCATATTGAAGGTGTTTCCGAGGAGAAATGCTTTGTCGGTGGCCTGCTGCACGATATCGGCCGCCTGCTGCTGCTGAAACAGAACCCGGAACTTTACGGCCAGGTCATGCAGATGGGCCGGAAAAAGCAGAGTTCGATGTACCAGGTGGAAAAGGAATATCTGCGCACCGACCACGCCCTGGTCGGCAAATTGCTGGCTGGCAAGTGGAAACTGCCGATCTCCCTGACCCGGATGATCGGTGGCCATCATGCCCCTTCCGCAAGCCAGTATCAACTGGAAGCCTGTCTGGTCCATGTCGCGGACGTGCTCGCTCATATCTGTGGCGATGAGGCGATCATGGTGAATGAAATTCCGCAGTTGCAGATAAAGGCCTGGGAAGAACTGAACCTTGCGACCGATGTGCTCGGTTCGACGATCCGCCAGGTTGACGCCGAGTATCTGAAAATCGTCGGCATCTTCCCGCAGCCGACCATTCCCTAGTTCAGCTGGCTGAGCTGAACCCGCTCCGGACCCTGGCGAATTTTTTTGTCCGCCGCTTCGGCCACTCCACGCAACATTCCGCTGAAAACAAAATTGTGAAATGGCATGACCGCATACCAGTAAATCAGGCCGAGCAGGCCACGCGGTAAAAAACGCGCGATCTGAAGCAGCTCGGTGCTGCCGTCCTCCTGTTCCGTCAAGTTAAAACAGAGCACCGCCTCGCCAGGCAGCTTCATCTCCGCTGCAAGAAACAGGCTTTTTGGCTCTTCAACGCTGACCACCCGCCAGAAATCGAGGGCATCACCCGGATAGATCTCGGCCGCGTGGCGACGGCCGCGGTTCAGACCGACACCGCCGAACAGCCGATCGATAAAGCCGCGGCATTTCCATAGCCAGTTGGCATAATACCAGCCCACATCGCCACCGATCGCCGCCAGCGCCGGCCAGACTTCTCTCGGTGTTGCCGCAAGGACAATCCGGCGGCTGTCGGTGTAGATGCTCCCCCCGGCCCAGGAGGGATCGCCGGGAATACTCCACTCCGCCGGCGGGATCTGACCGGAGTCGATCCAGGAGGTCTCGACCTGCTGCTGACGCATCTTATCCAGGGCGAGGCGGATCGCCCGACGGCAGTCAAGCAGATCCTGCGGCAAGAGATCGCGGATGCGGGTTTCCTGACAGACGACCGGATTGCTCAAGCCTTCCGCCAAGGGCCTGGCCAGGGCTGCCGGGACCGGAGTGACCAGGTGAATCCAGTAGGAGCTCAGGCGGGGGGTCAAAAAAGGGACCGGGATAATGATCCGGCGCGGCAGGCCCGCCTCCTCGGCAAAAATCTCCATCAGCTCCCGGTAGTTCAATATCTGCCCTTGACCGATATCGAAGGTCTGCCCGATGGTTTCCGGGCATTCCAGGCAGCCGATCAAATAGTGCAGAACGTTGCGAACGCCGATCGGCTGACAGGGGGTTTTGACCCAGCGGGGGGTGACCATCGCCGGCAGCCGCTCGACCAGGTAGCGCAGGATCTCGAAGGATGCGCTGCCAGAACCGATAATCATCGCCGCGCGTAAAATCGTCACCGGGACCTGGCCTTGCTGGAGAACTTTGCCGACCTCGGTCCGCGATTGCAGATGGTGGCTCAAATCTGCATTTTCTTCCCCCAGTCCGCTTAAATAGATGATTTGTCCGACCCCGTTTTGGGCTGCGGCGGTCGCCATGTTCTGCGCTGCCTGCCGATCGGTTTGGGCAAAATCATCGACTGTCGGGTTCATGGAATGGATCAGGTAATAAGCAGCCCGGCAGCCTTCAAGGGCCTGGGACAACGACCCCGGGTCGAGTACGTCGCCGCGGACGATCTCCAGCTGCGGATGGTTTGCCCAGGGGCGATTGCTCAGTTTGCTCGGGCTGCGCGCCAGGGCTTTCACCCGGTAGCCGGCTTCGAGCAGGCGGGGCACCAGGCGCCCACCGATATAGCCGGTGGCGCCGGCTACGAAGATTGTCGCGTCGCGGTTGGTTTCTGGCATCTGTGTGTCCTTCATTGCATCGTTACTGGGAAATGCCGATTGCTTATTGATATTTTGCCGATACAATTAGGCTAATTGCAAGCCAACCTGTTAATTAAATCCTCTCTGCTGTGAGTTTAACCATGAATGATAAAATCCGTCTGGGTGTCAGCGCCTGTCTGCTGGGAGAGAAAGTCCGTTATGATGGCAGTCACCAGCTGAATCATTATCTGACCAAAATCCTCGGCGACTATGTTGATTTCGTTCCCGTCTGTCCGGAAGTCGAACTGGGGCTGCCGACTCCGCGGGAGTCGCTGCGGCTGGTTCGGGATGGAGAGAAAACCCGCCTGGTCTTTTCCCGCAGCGGGGAAGAAATCACCGAGCAGATGGAAGCCTGGGCACAAAAACGGGCGCAGGAGCTGGAAAAGGAAAATCTGGATGGATTCGTCTTTAAATCGAAATCACCCAGCAGCGGCATGGAGCGGGTGAGGCTTTACGATAAGAATGGCGTGCCGAGTAAAACCGGGATCGGCGTGTTTGCCCGGGTGTTCATGGAGCATTTCCCCCTGGTGCCGGTTGAAGAGGAGGGGCGCCTCAATGATCCGAAGCTGCGGGAAAATTTTATCACCAGTATCTTCACTCTGCAGCGCTGGCGGAAAATGCTTGAGCAGGGCCAGACTCTGGGGCAGCTGGTCGATTTCCATACCCGCCACAAACTCTTGATTCTGGCCCACTCGGAAACCATTTATCGCGAGATGGGCAAGCTGGTGGCGGCCGGCAAGCAGTATCCGCTCGATGAACTTTTCGCTGTCTATCAAAGCAGGCTGATGAAAGCTTTGCGGCTGAAAACGACGCTGAAAAAACACGCCAATGTCCTGCAGCACGTGCTGGGCTATTTTAAATCTGACCTGGATGCAGATGAAAAACAGGAGGCGATTGAGCTGATCAATAGTTACAGGCAGGGCCAGCTGCCGTTGATTGTGCCGATCACCCTGATGAATCATTTTGTCCGTAAATATCAGCAGCCGTATCTGCAGCAGCAGATCTATCTCAACCCCCACCCGAAAGAGCTGAAACTTTTCAATCATATCTGATTTCAGACCGCTCGAACGCTGTAGAGGGTCAGAGCAAAAGGACCAGCCTGTCGCTGCGAAATCAGCAGACCGAAACTGCGGATTTCGGCGAGGTTCAGCGGGCCAGCCTCCGGCTGTGGCCAGCCGTGGCGAAAGGGGCGGAATTCGGCCAGAGGCAGGGGCAGCTCGATGGTGCGGTTTTTCGCCGTGGTGAAAGCCAGCTGGTAGACCACCCCGTCGACATTGCGGTCGCTGCGAAGGTTAAATTTATAACTTTTGCCGTCGCCCTGAAATTTGATCAACAGGTTTTCTTTGCCCGCCAGAGAATAATTTCCGGGTGGCGAACGGAGCGAGGCAAAGCCGCCATTGTTTTCCAACGACACCTCGCCGGAGAAGCGCATGCCTCCATTGGGCAGAAGGCTGGCCTCCCCAAGTGAGCAGCCGCCCATGACCGAATCATTAATCGGCTGCCAGGCCGGGCCTGGAGATGGGGAATTGAAATCGAACAGGAGCTGTTGATCGCCCATGAATTATCTCCCTTTTGGTCATAATTTGAAGGTCATGGTAGCAGTATGTTGCCAAAAGACCAAGATCGATTTTATTCAGGCAGGAATTGCACTCGCAGAGGAAGAGCTCAGGTTTCTGTCGAAAAGACCACCAGATGGCGGACGTCAGGCTGAATACCGATCTTTTCTCCAGGCAGGTGATCGCAGTGGCTCGGAACCAGCGCCAGGACCATGTCGCCGTTATTCAGCTGCAGATTATAAAGAATATTTGCCCCGCGGAAATTGCGGCGGACCACACGCGCTTTGATGAAGCTGTCCTCCTCATGGACTATATCCTCCGGGCGCACCAGCAATTGCACGGGGGTTCCGACGGGTAAGGATTTTTTTATCACTCCTTCCAGCAGGCCGAGTCCGGTTTCCAGCTGAGTGGTGTTTTTCACCACCCCTTTGATCAGGGTTCCCTCGCCAACGAACTCGGCGATCCGCGGGCTGGCAGGCTGGTGATAAAGATTATGCGCGCTGTCCCACTGCAGAATTTCGCCGCTGTGCATGACTCCGATGCGGTCGGCGACGGCAAAGGCCTCATGCTGATTATGGGTGACGAAGAGGGCCGTCGTGCCATACTCTTTGAGAATGTCACGGACCTCCATTGAGAGGCGTTCCCTCAACGTGACATCGAGGTTGGAGAAGGGCTCGTCCATCAGCAGCAGCTGCGGTTTCGGCGCCAGGGCCCGAGCCAGGGCAACGCGCTGCTGCTGACCGCCGGAAATCTCGTGGGGATATTTGTTCAGCTCGCTGTGCAGGCCGACCAGCTCCAGGGCCTCGTTGACCCGGCGTACCAGCTCCGCCTTGTCGAGATTGCGCAGACCAAAGGCGACGTTGGCGAAAATGCTCAGGTGCGGAAAGAGGGCATAATCCTGAAAGACCATGCCGATCTGGCGCTTGGCCGGCGGCAGTGAGAAACCGCCGCGGCTGACGACTGTTCCATTAAGCCGGATCTCTCCCTGCAGTAATGATTCGAAACCGGCAATAGTCCGCAGCACGGTGGTTTTTCCGCAGCCGCTGGCGCCGAGCAGGCAGCCGATCTGGCCCTTCTCCAGGGTCAGCGAGAGATCCTTGACCACCAGCTGTGGCCCGTAGGCCTGAGAGATCTTTTCCAGTTCAAGTACCGCAGTCATCCTTCAATCCTTATCGCTCTCCCGCATCAGCAGGATAATCGGAATCAGCCCCGAAAGCAGCAGGGTCAACGCCGGCAGGGCAGCGCGCTCCCATTCCCCTTCCGAGGTCAGTTCGAAAATCTTCACCGCCAGGGTGTCCCAGCCGAAGGGCCTGGTCATCAGGGTAATCGGCATCTCCTTCATGACATCGACAAACACCAGGGTCAAGGCGGTGAGGATCCCGCCCCGCAGCATCGGCAGGTGCACCTTGGCGAGCAGCTTGACGCCACGCAGCCCCATCAATCGCGAAGCTTCGTCAATATTATTGGTAACCCGGTGCATTGCGCTGTCGATCGATTTGAAGCCGGCGGCCATGAAGCGGATCAGATAAGCGAGCAGCATGATGGCAATCGTCCCTTGCAGCAGCGGCAGCATCTCAATGCCGAAACTGGCCCGGGCAAGATCGATCAGCAGGTTATCCAGCTTGGCCAGGGGAATAAAGATGCCGACCGCCAGCACCGTTCCGGGCAGGGCATAGCCGAGGGTCGAGATACGAATCAGGCCATGGGTCAGGCGATCCTGATGACGACGCCCGGCGTAGCTGAGCAGCAAGGCGATCGTTGCGATCAACAGGGCTGACAGCAGAGCCAGCAGTAATGAGTGCCCGAGCAGGCCGAGATAGCGGCTGTCGAACTCTTCGTGAAAGATCTCCAGTGACCAGCGCAGCAGCTGCAGCGCCGGAAGGATAAAGGCCACCAGCAGGATCAGCCAGCAGTAGCCGCAGGCCAGCCAGCGTTTCATTCCCTGCAGCTTGATCCGCTCGGCCTGGGGAGCAAGCCGGCTCTGGGCAAAACGCATCCTTTTGCGCATGCGTTGCTCGAGCAGGATCAGCAGAAACACCAGCGCCACCAGCAGCGAAGAGAGTTGGGCCGCCGCCGAAAGAGAGAAAAATCCGAACCAGGCCTTGTAGATGGCTGTGGTGAAGGTGTCGTAATTGAAAATCGAGACCGCTCCAAAATCGGCCAGCGCCTCCATGACCACCAGAGTCACCCCGCCGGCAATCCAGGGCCGCGCCATCGGCAGCACCACACGGAAAAAGCCTGCCACTGGCGAGCAGCCGAGGCTCTCTGCGGCCTCCAGGGCACGTTTGCCCTGGGTTCGGAAGGCATTGCGTGTCAGCAGATAGACATAAGGGTAGAGGGCCAGTGACATCACCAGCACCACACCGCCGGCGCTGCGCATATCGGGCATCCAGATTCCCCGACCAAACCAGGCGCGCAACTGAGTTTGCACCGGGCCGCTGAAGTCGAACAGACCCAGGAAAACAAAGGTCAGCACATAGGTTGGCATCGCCAATGGCAGCAGCAATGCCCAGGAAAAATGGCGCCGGCCGGGAAAATCGCAGGCACCGGTCAGCCAGGCCAGACTGACGCCGAGCAGCAGGGTGCCGCAGGAGACGCCGATGACCAGCGTGGCTGTGTTGAGCAGCAACCGAGCCAGCAGGGTCTGCTGCAGGTGCTGCCAGATCTCCCAGGCTGGGTCGAGCCAGGCCAGCAGCAGAACCGAGATCGGCGCGAGCACCAGCAGGGAAACGCTTGCGGTCAGCCATTGCCAGCCGCTCGGCAGCGAAAGAAAACGCCTGGAACCCCGTAATGAGGCTCCAGGCTGGTCGGTCGGCAGGGAGGACACGAAAGGTTAACGATAGCCGGCACGGTCCATCAGTTTGATGGCCGCTTCCTGCAGTTTTCCGGCATTGGCCAGGTTCTGTTCGCTTGCCTTGAATTCACCCCAGGCCTTGACGTAGTCGTGGGCTTCGACCTTTGGATTAACCGGATATTCCATGTTGGCATCGGCGAACAGGTTCTGGGCCTCTTCGGAGGATAGCCATTCGAGAAATTTCACAGCGGCTTCTTGATTTTTGGCGAATTTGGTGACTCCCGCACCCGAAACATTGACATGTACGCCGGTGCTGTCCTGATTTGGCCAGAAAAGGGCCAATTTGAGATCGGGGTCCTTCTTCAGCATGCGGCCGAAGTAATAGGTGTTGACGATCGCGGCATCGCCCTGACCGGCGAGGATCGCTTCCATGGTTTTGGTGTCGTTGGAGAAGGGCGCTGCGGCCAGGTTCGCGACCCAGGAGCGGACGATCTCTTCGGCTTTGGCTTCGCCATACTCAGCGATCAGCATCGCCACCAGTGATTGATTGTAGACCTTTTTCGAGGTCCGCAATAGCAAACGCTCTTGCCATTGCGGTGCGCCGAGGGCGGCATAAGTGCTGAGCTCTTCTGGTTTGACCCGTTCGGTACTGTAGACAATTGTTCTGGCCCGCAGCGACAGACCAAACCAGCGATTATCCGGATCTTTCAAGTGGTCAGGGATATTCGTTTCGAGAGTTTTTGATTGCACAGGCTGGAGCACGCCCTGTTCAGCGGCGTGCCAGAGATTGCCCGCGTCAACGGTGATCAGCAGGTCGGCACGGGTATTCTTGCCCTCCGCCTTCAGACGCTGCAACAGGGGGCCCGCCTTGTCGGTGACATAGGTAATTCTGGTGCCGGTTTTTTCTGTGTAGGCATCGAACAGCGGTTTGATCAGCTGTTCGTTGCGGGCCGAATAGACGACCAGCTGTTCGGAAAAGGCCTGGCCGGAAAAGATCAGGAAGAGGGACATGACAAGCAACAAAACGAAAAAGCGAATCTGGTTCATTGGTTCATACTCCATGTGAAAATGAATTTGAAAACGGATTTCAAAAACTAAGGAAGTTGACTCACGAAGTCAAGAAAAAAAAGGCGCAGCAGGAGGGGGCTCAGTTTCTTACTCCCCCGATCGAAATTAAAGGGAATTATTAATTTAGTTGACTTGTGTTAAGCGCTTGCTAAAATGTGAAAAAAATAATTTAAAAAAAATCATTAATTGGTCGCCAGTAGTGCTTTACCTAATCTTTGTCATCCTCAAACACGAACATCAGAGGGAAGAAGGAGAAAAGTGATGAAAAAAAGTTTAGTGGTCTTGGTCTGCTGCGCATTTTTGTCCACCGCGGCCTGGGCTGAAACCCTGGAAGTGGCCAAGACGTCAGCCGTCCCGGAGATTGACGGAGTCGAAGAGGCTGCCTGGGCGAGCGCTCCGGAGCTGGCGGTGAGCGTTTCTCAGGTCCCGCCGAAGATCATCGCCACCAATAAGGCAAAGCAGACCGGCAAATACGCCAAAAACTGGAGTAAAGAGAAGCCGAACGCCACCAGCGAGGTCAAGCTGAAGGCCCTCTACAGCGACGATATGATCTTCATTCGCGCCAAATGGGCGGACAGCTCTCAGGACGATCAGCACAAGCCGTTCAAGTGGGAAGGGTCCAAGGAGGATGGCGAATATCTGGCCGGCAAGGAGCGGGAAGATCGCCTCGCCATGCAGTTCCCGATCAGCGGCGACTTCAATTCCAACATGCTGGCGGAGGTGAGCAATTCGGTGGTGGATATGTGGCAATGGAAAGCGGCCCGAACCAATGCGGCCGGTATTATCCATGATAAGCATCATGTTCGTTCCAGCTCACCTTTGACCGGCAAATTCTCAACCCATTACAGCGCCGACGGCAAAGAGGTTTATGTCGCCCGCAAGAGCGATGGTGGCAAGTCGCCGTATAAGTCGAACAAGGTCGATCCTTTCGAGTATCAGGGTGATTCGGTCATCCAGTATACCCCCTATGTCCCCGAGGTGGCCGACGCTGCTGACGTTAAGGCCAAAGGGGCCTGGAAGGATGGTTTCTGGACGGTCGAGATCGCCCGCAAGCTCGATACCGGCAATCATGAATCGGATACCGTCTTCGATCCGGCTAAAAAAACCCAAACGGCTATCGCTGTCTTCGACAGCGCCGGTGACCATTTTCATGCCGTCTCCAACGAAATCGACGTCGTCTTCAAGTAACCTAACCGAGCCGCCGGGGAGAATACTTCTCCCCGGCCCGAGGTCTTCTCTACAGGATCGCAGATGAAGCTCAACTCAATCGCTTTCCGCATTAACGGTGGTTTCCTGGCGCTGATCGTTCTCCTTCTGGCGCTGGGTGGCCTGTCTCTGTATGCCGTCAGCTCCATGACCGACAGTATGGTTGAGCTGAATGCCGGAATGAGCGCGGTGCGCAGCGACCTGCAAAGCGCCACCGAGCAGATGAGCGGTCTGGAGGACAGCGTCGAAATTCTGCAAAAGAGTGAGGCTGAGTTTGCCAAGCTGCGTGACATGCAGCAGGACTTGCAGCAGAGCCGCCAGGCGACGGAGAATATCGGTATCGGCCTCGGCGAGATCGAAACCAGCTTTGCCGGTCAAAGTGCGGCACTCAATGGTGTCGGTGCCAATGTGGCGACGATCAGCGCCGGCCTGCGCTCGGTCTCCGGGGAGACCCAGCAGCTGATTCAGAATGCCGAGGCGATCAACGCGCTGGTGCTGCAGACTTACATCGGATTTTTCAACTACCTCAACGAATATGTCGCCGATGTCGACACCTCGCTGGCGCAGATCGATGAGATCAAGCAGCGGCTGGCGACCGTCGGCGAGGTGCTGGGGGAGCAGGTTGCGGAGGATGCCGCGCTGGTCAAGCGGATCAGCAAGGCCCTGCGCCGCTACGGTCGTTATATGCGCGACCTGGGGGAAACCACCAGCACAACCCAGATCACCGAATTAAAAGTGCCGCTGATCGATTGGGGCGGGCAGATCATGGCCGATGCCCAGCTGCTGCGGGAACGGGCCTGGGCGATCGCCGGGGAGCAGACGCAGAAGGCCCTGACCGCTGCCAGCGAGGCGGAAACAGAGGTTGAACAGGCGGTCGCCGCGAGCGCCGCAGCCGGCGAGGTGTTGAAGTATTCGGTGACCCTGGCGCGTGACGCCAGCGGCCAGATCGGTGAGTTGACCATCGGCCTGACGACGGCGATCCAGGGGGTCGATAAGAGCCTTGCCGAGGTTCCCAAGGCGATTTCCGGAGCCACCGAATCGCTTGGCGGAGTGCGCCAATCGATGCAGGTGGTCAACGCGGCGATGGCCCAGGCGGATGAGTCTGTCACCGCCAGCAATCAGCTGAAAATGTTGATGCTTTCGGTCTGCGCTTTGGCCGTTCTGATCGGTCTCGGCATCACTATTCTGGTTCAGCGGGGGCTGGTCGTTCCCCTGGTCCGTTTCACCAACGGCCTGCACCGGGCAGCCAGCAACGACCTGACCGTGCAGATCAGCGCCAAGGGCACCAGCGGCGAGCTGCGTGCACTGATCGAAGGGATGAATAATCTGATCCAGACCTTCGGCGGTAGCGTCGGGGGGATGAACCAGCTGGCCGACCGGGTCTTTGTCAGTGCCCAGCGGCTGGATGAGATTGCCCAAGACCTGGCGACCATGGTCGAGGCGCAGCGCAACCATGCAACCGACATCGCGACAGCCACCAACCAGTTGACTGCGACCACCCACACCATTGCCGTCAACTCGGAACATTCGAAGGAACAGGCCGACAAAGCAGCCCTGCTGGTGACTTCCGGCGGGCAGGTGGTGTCAGAGCTGCATGGTCTCTCAGAGGAAATCTCCTTATCGCTTGATGGTGCGACCAATGAGATTCGTATGCTGGCGGAAGATTCAAAGAAGGTTGATGCGGTGATGAATATCATCAAGGAGATCGCCGATCAGACCAACCTGCTGGCGATCAATGCGGCCGTTGAGGCGGCTCGGGCCGGTCAGCATGGGCGTGGTTTTGCCGTGGTTGCCGATGAGGTCCGTAATCTGGCCACCAAAACCGCTCAGTCTACCGACCGGGTCGCCGATCTGATCAGCAATCTGCAGAAGCGCATCGAACCAACGGTCCTCGAAGTTAAGAGCTGCAGCGAGAAATCGAACCTAGAACGGCAAAAAACCGGGCAGGTGTCATCTCAGCTCTCCGAAATCAGTCTGGCAATGACCTCCTTGATTCAACAGGCGGCAGAAATTGCCACTGGAACCCGAGAGCAGGATAAGGCCTTTCCGGCCATCGCTGCGCGGATCGAGGACATTCATCAAATCTCCTCTCTGACCAGCGAACAGATGCACGATATCGGTGATCAGGTGGCCGGTTTGGTTGGACTGGCGGAGGATCTGCGGCAAAAGATTGCTAAATTCAAGCTGGTGCCCCCAGCCCAGATCGCGAATGCCTCAAAACGCACCTGAAAGAAGCAGAAACGGCCCCTGATCTGATCCCCTCATGTGCCCTGAATGCGCTACCTTTGCAACTAAATTTGTGGTCCCGACCCTTCTGGGGGTATACTGAAACAGGATTTGTCAAGAAACTGGTCATTTCAGGCTCCTGAATGAAAGGTGCGCTATGGAACAATTGGATCAGATCACCACGATTATCGCTTTGAGTATGGGCGTGGCCTGGGCAAGCGGCATTAATCTGTATGCTGCCATTCTGGTGTTGGGACTGCTCGGAGCATCTGGGAATATGGTCCTGCCGCCCGACCTGCAGATTCTTATGAACCCCCTGGTTCTGTTTGCTGCCGGCGCCATGTATCTAGTTGAATTTACTGCGGACAAGGTCCCGGGCGTGGACAACTCCTGGGATACGCTGCATACTTTTATAAGAATTCCGGCCGGGGCAGCTCTGGCGGCTGGGGCCGTTGGCGAGATGGATCCGGCGGTTTCCCTGGCGGCAGCGCTGGTCGGTGGAAGTCTTGCCGCTGGTGCCCATGCGACCAAGGCCGGCACCCGGGTTTTAATCAATACATCGCCAGAACCGTTCAGTAATTGGATGGCCTCAATAACCGAAGACGTTGTGGTTGTCGCTGGCCTCTTGACGGCCCTGCATTATCCGCTGCTCTTTTTGGTTTTGCTCGCGGTCTTCGTTGTCTTGATGGTTTGGGTGCTGCCGAAGATCTGGCGGGGCGTCAAGCTGGTTTTCACCGCTCTGGTCAACTTTTTCTCAGGTGGCCGTAAGGGGCCACCGGCACCACCAAGGTTGAAATTGCCCGACTCCTTTCCCGAACTTCCGGAGAACGGCGGCAAATTGAATTGATTTGACACAAAAAAGGCCGGAAAGCAGAGTTGCTTTCCGGCCTTAAATTTTCAATTGCTTTTGTTCTAGAAGGAGTGGGCAAAATTTGGCAGAGGGGTTTGCTGGTGCATCCGCCGATCCTGGCCATTAAAGCCAGCGCGTCTCAGGTGCCGTACCGGATCAACACCGACCACGGCCCAATCATTGTTGCGTTGAAACATCTGCACTTCACCCATGTGCAACAGAATGTCGAGAAATTTTTGTGTTACCAGATCCTCAGTCCCATCTTTGTAAATGACCCGAATCATGAACCCCAATCTCCTTTCTGAGCTGTAACGATTCTAGAAAGAAAAGCACTTTTTCGGCGGATTGCAAGCGGGAAGCAGTATACAATATTTTTTCCCGGAAAGGGAGTGCTATGCGGGGAATTAATGCGGTTATTCTAAAGATATCTGCTTTTTTAGTTAAACAATTAAGGTGAGAAAGGGGCGCAAGGCTTCGGAAATTACAGATCGTGGTTCAGGCATGATCGATAGGGTTGGATTTAATCTGGAAGAATTAAGCTTAGGCGTCTGCTTCTCCAAAAGAAAAGAGCGAAAAAGAGGGACAAGATGAAAAAAGAGGGCTTGCAACTGTGCTGCAAGCCCTCTTGCGACCTGGAGCCGCTGATCGGAGTTGAACCGACTACCTGATCATTACGAGTGAACTGCTCTACCAAATGAGCTACAGCGGCGAAGAGGATTGAATATTTACCCTAAATTAGGGCATGAGTCAATCGGAAGTCTCGGCGTCCTGCCAACTTCAAAACGCCCTGCTAAACTGGTAACTATACTGACCTCAGATTCCGGGAAGGGTGTATGGAGATCGAGCAATACCTGAAAGAACGGTTGGATGACCAGATTGACTGGTACGATCGCAAAAGCGCTTCAAACCAGCGACTTTACAAAAGGCTGCGGTTACTGGAAGTCGTGGCTGCGGCGAGCATCCCATTTCTGACCGGTTTTATACCCGACCTACAGCATATGAGTCACATTGTCGCCGCTGTCGGGGTTTTGATTGCAGTGATTTCAGGTGTTTTTGCCTTATTCAAGTTTCAGGAGAATTGGATCGAGTACCGAACCACCGCGGAAACTCTTAAGCACCATAAGTATCTGTTCCTGACCCGGACCAGTCCCTATCATGACGGGGATGCCTTCCATGTCCTGGTCACAACGGTGGAAAGGCTTATTTCCCAGGAGAATTCCAAGTGGACCGAATATATTCGCCAGCCGCAGGCCGAAGGCGGCACTGTCGAGCCGCTGACAGACCGGGACGAGGGACCAGCGTTGACAACCTTGCACTCTGATAAATAGTCGTTATCATTAAAGAAGATGTTTGCATTTCGCCATTCAATCCAAGATCCTTATCCCTGCGGTGCAGATGCGAGGTCATTGAGATGAAGAAAGCCACTCCCCAAGGGCGGATTTTTCTCAGCTATCGACGTGAAGACAGCTCCGGCTACGCCGGTCGTTTGTTCGATCACCTCAAGAAACATTTCGGCAAAGACCGGGTCTTCATGGATATCTCCAATATTGAGCCTGGAACAGATTTTGTCGACTCGATCGAGAAAGCGCTCGGCTCCTGCGACGCATTCCTGGTGCTGATCGGCAAGAACTGGCTCGATTGCCGGGATGGCAGCGGCCAGAGGCGGCTGGACAATCCGGATGATTTCATCCGGATAGAAACCAGTACTGCCCTGAAGCGGGATGTGCGGGTTTTTCCGATTCTGGTCAAAGGGGCGGAAATGCCCACGGCGGCGGAGCTGCCCGAGGATATGGCGAAACTGGCACGACGCAACGCTCATGAGCTCAGTGATCAGCGCTGGGAGTTTGACTGTAATCAATTATTGAAAGTTCTCGAGACGATTATCGGCCCGCCTCAGCCAGGCCCTGAACCGGTTCCGGAACCGGCCGGGAAGAAGAATATCAAAGCGATCATCAGCCTGGTCCTTTCTGCGTTGGTTGTCTTCGGGCTGGCGACCGAAGGGGTTGCAGACAGTGACGCCATGGTCGGCGCCGTTGCTTTGGTGATTGGTGCGTTGATTCTCGGTGTCATCGGGCTCTACGATGTCAAAATGAAAAAGGTCGGCGGCCGCGGCCTGGCGATCGGCAGCATCGCCGTTTCAATTTTGCTCGGCCTGATGTTGGTCGGGGAGATGCCAGCGGAGCCGGTAGCAATCAAATCGACACTTTCTGACCATGTCACCACGCAACGTAAGCCAGCCAGTTCAGCTGCAGAGCCTCCAGCTGTCAGCGTTGAACCACCGCCGGTAAGTGCGCCGGAACCGGTGCCAAAGGCCCCGCCGTACGGCCAGATCGGTGGCAACTGGCAGGGCAGCGACGGCATGAC
This sequence comes from uncultured Desulfuromonadales bacterium, assembly GCA_947259715.1. GTDB lineage: Bacteria > Desulfobacterota > Desulfuromonadia > Desulfuromonadales > Geopsychrobacteraceae > Malonomonas. The sequence continues at coordinate 1,935 of CAMYNR010000091.1, read as the reverse complement.
CTATATTATTCAGCAGCAGGGGCAGCAGGTTCATGTGATCGGTTTAAACACTTTTGGAGTGCAGGTCATGACCGGCCAAGGTGCTTTCTACAGTGCAGACCGGGTGCAGTTTGAATATTCTCTGGCTGATGGCAGCTATGGCGAGTCGACCCTGCAGGTGATCGCTGGCGGCCAGCAGATGAATGGCAGCTTCACCAACCATGCGACCGGATTGTACGGACAGATTGTCTTAAGCCGCGCTGGCTACTGAGAATAAATCATCCGTCTGCGCTATTGGCTGTCTTGTTGCCGCGGTGCAGCAAAACAGCCACCAGAGCAAAACCAATCCCTTTTCGGTCATTCTTCCGTCCGGTCAGCTCGGCCTCTTGTTAAATAAGGTTCCTTGGGATAACACCTTCATGGCGCTTTCACTGGCCATTTTTTCCGAGAGAGCTTCGAATCCCTGTCCAGGTGCTTTTCATCAGATTTTTATGTCCAGATGGATGGCTTGAACGCAAGGAAAAATTTTCGCTGGCGATCTTGACAGAAGAGGAGAGGAACAGTATTTTCTTTTTTAAGAATGATTCTTATCTTTGTGCGACTGGAATGCAATGAATGATTTATCCCAAGAGCAACAGGTGGCCTTTCAGGCCGCCTGCCGCCAGGCCGGATTGCGCCTGACCCCACAACGCATTGAAATATTTCGGGAATTGGCTCGAGCCAAAGACCATCCTTCAGCAGAAACGCTGCACCGGCGCCTGGTCGAAAGGATGCCGAGCCTGTCCCTCGATACGGTTTATCGTACCCTCGGAACCCTGGCCAGCCATGGCCTGATCATGCGGGTCGATACAATCGAAAGTCAGGCCCGCTATGAGGTTGCTCAGCTGTTGCACCATCATCTGATTTGCCGCAGTTGCAAAGAGATCTTCGATTTTCAATGGCAATCTGTTGATAATGCGGCCCTGCCGGATGCGGTGAAAAGTTGGGGCAGGGTGGAACGAAAAAATGTTGTTGCTTACGGCATCTGCAACAAATGCTTGAAAAAGTAGCGGATCCATCGGTCTTTATTGATTCAGCGCGCTGGTTCAAAACTATGGGCTTTTAGTCCAAGGCTTTCAGCCGCTACTTATGATTCCTTCTCCCTTGGGGAGAAGGTGCCCCGCAGGGGCGGATGAGGGGGCTTTTCTGGCTGTGTTCCCCCTCACCCCAGCCCTCTCCCTGAGGGAGAGGGGATGATATTGAGTTCAAAGAGTTAAATTTTCCTGCGCCAGAATTTTTACCAATCAACCGGGGTTGCCCGCGCAGCGGCAAACCCCGGTTTTCATCCTGAAGGAGGAGCAAGAGACATGCAGAGCATTAAAGGCAGCGAGACAGAAAAGAATCTTTTGAAATCATTCGCCGGCGAAAGTCAGGCGAGTAACCGTTATCTGTTTGCCGCTGGAGTGGCCAAAAAGGAAGGCTATGTCCAGATTGCCGACATCTTTGAAGAAACAGCCAGACAGGAACAGCAGCACGCCAAGCGGTTTTTCAAGTTTCTCGAAGGGGGCGATCTGGAGGTCACGGCCTGCTTTCCGGCCGGAGTCATCGGCACCACCGCCGAGAATCTTAAGGCAGCAGCTCTGGGAGAGAATGAGGAGTGGACTGAGCTGTACCCAGCGTTTGCCGCGCTTGCTGAAAAAGAGGGGTTCAATGAGATTGCGGCCGCCTGGCGGGCTATCTCGGTGGCTGAAACCCAGCATGAAAAGCGCTTCAAAGACCTGCTGATGACTGTTGAAAACGACCGGGTCTTTCAGCGCGAGGAGGCGGTCACCTGGCGCTGCCGTAATTGCGGTTACCTGCATACCGGAGAATCGGCCCTCGACAAGTGCCCGGCCTGTATCCACCCGCAGGCGCATTTTGAACTGCTGGGGGAAAACTGGTAGGGCCAAGCTGGACGGCTTATTTCTGGCCGGCCGG
>CAMYNR010000090.1 GCA_947259715.1 uncultured Desulfuromonadales bacterium | reverse complement strand
GTTTGCGCTGCATTGCTTTTAGAAATTTAATACCGCTTTATTGAAGGTTTGAACTTTTTTTTGACTAATGTGAGGGACGCCGTAAGGGCTTTCTCAACGAAAAATATCCTCTTTACCTAACCTGAACAAGAGGTTTCGATGAGCTGCTTGAGATGGCGGCATTGCTGTTCCTGATGCGGAGATACAGCCATGCCGATGTCTGGGAGGCGAAGTTTGTTAAATAAGCCCTTTTAATCAGAGCTTTTTCTGTTTCCCCTTTTTATTTCTTCCATTCGTAAGTCATCTGTAACTGCTCCCGCGGTAGAAGAGGATTCGCCAGGCGAGATTCTTCTTTTTGCCAATTCCGCAAGAGTCCGAAAGGGGAAGTTCACATGACGGTTAGCCAGATGGAAGCCAGGTTCGCAGCCAGATTACTCGAGATTCCCGGAGTCGTTGGAGTTGAGGCGGGCAGTAGCCGATCAGGAAAGGAGGGCCTGAAAATCTACACCACAACCTCCGAGGCAAGGATCTGGTCCCAGCTGTTGACCGAGATGCGGGATGCCGTCGTGGCGGTGGAATACATTGGGCACCTGAATGCCCATTCTTTCTGGTATCTCCCCTTAAGCGAACTTTCTGCATAAAAATGGGGTAGCCGATTGCTCGGCTACCCTCAGCTATTTCACTTATGAACAGTTTCCGATGGGGAAATCTGCTCGTTGAATTCGCTCAGTTTATGCACACTCCGAATACCCGCAAGAGTGACAAACACAGCAGCCACCTTCATGCTCGACCGGGCCGCCGCACTCGGGGCAGGCGCCGCCGCTGTTGACATGCAGGGTCGGTGACTCGTCGTCATTGAGCATGTGCAGTTCGATCGCTTTGGCGACGGCGTCGGCGCAGGAGGTGATGCGGTTTTCACCGAAGCCGGCCGGCTTGTGGCAGGTGATACCGATCATCTGCTTGATCGCCTGACGGGCCTGCACGCCGCTACGCCAGGCCAGGGAAACCAGGCGGCCGATCGCTTCGCACTGGGAGGCGGCGCAGCCGCCGGCCTTGCCCATGGTGGTGAACAGCTCGAACAGGCCGTTGCTGTCTTCGTTGATGGTGATGTAGAGTGGACCGCAGCCGGTTTCCATCTGGTAGGTGGCACCGGTCAACGCTCTTGGCCGCTCTTTCTTCCGCGAAGCTTTACCGCTTTCCTGCTTGATCGATTCGACCGGTTTCTCTTCTTCCTTTTTGGCCACAGACAGGACCTGCATGTCGCGGGAACCGTCGCGATAGATGGTCACCCCTTTGCAGCCCTGCTGATAGGCGAGGCGGTAGACGGTGGAGACATCGTCGCGGCTGGCGTCGTGGCAGAAGTTGACGGTCTTGGAGACGGCGTTGTCGGTGTGGCGCTGGAAGGCCGCCTGCATCAGGACGTGATCTTCCGGGGTGATGTCGTGGGAGGTGACGAAGATGCGGCGGACGCTTTCCGGGATCGCGTCGATCCCCTGGACGGTGCCCTTTTCGGCGATCTCCTGCATCAACTCTTCACTGTAAAAGCCACGTTCTTTGGCGATTCTTTCGAACAGCGGGTGCACTTCGATCAGCTTGTTGTTGTCCAGCACCTGGCGCACGTAGGAGACCGCGAACAGAGGTTCGACGCCGCTGGAGCAGTTGCCGATGATCGAAATGGTGCCGGTCGGAGCGATGGTTGTGCAGGTCGCATTGCGCACCGGCTCAGCGCCTTTTTTATCAAAGATGCTGCCTTTAAAGTTGGGGAAGGCGCCGCGCTCTTCAGCCAGCTGAGCAGACATCTTCCAGGCGGTGTCGTTGATGAACTTCATCACTTTTTCCCCAAGGTTGATCGCCTTGGTGCTGTTGTAGGGGATGCCGAGCAGAATCAGCATGTCGGCCCAGCCCATGACACCGAGGCCGATTTTGCGATTGGCGCGGGTCATGTCGTCGATCTCTTTGAGGGGGTACTTGTTGGCTTCGATGACGTTGTCGAGGAAGCGGGTCGCCAGGTTGATGGTTTCTTCCAGCTTCTTCCAGTTGACATCACTGCCCTTGACCATATTGGCCAGGTTGATCGAGCCCAGGTTGCAGGATTCATAAGGAAGTAGCGGCTGCTCACCACAGGGGTTAGTGCTTTCGATCTCACCAACCTGGGGGGTCGGATTGTCGCGATTGAGACGATCGAGAAAGATAATCCCAGGTTCGCCGTTGCTCCAGGCCATATCGACGATCTGGTTGAAGACCTTGGTGGCGTTCAACTGCTTGACGACTTTGCCATTGCGTGGGTTGATGATGTTGTAGTCCGCGCCTTTTTCCACCGCTTCCATGAAGGCTTCGGTCATGCCGACCGAGATATTGAAGTTGGTCAGCACGGTCTGGTCGCGCTTGGCCATGATGAAATCCATGATATCGGGATGGTCAACCCGCAGGATGCCCATATTGGCGCCACGCCGGGTACCGCCCTGCTTGATCGTCTCGGTGGCGGCGTCAAACACCTGCATGAAGGAGAGGGGGCCTGAGGAAACCCCGCTGGTTGATTGCACCTCATCGTTGGCCGGGCGGATCTGGCTGAAAGAAAAGCCGGTGCCGCCGCCGCTCTTGTGGATCAAAGCGGTGTTCTTGATTGCCTCGAAGATGCTTTCCATCGAGTCGCCGACCGGCAGCACAAAGCAGGCAGAAAGCTGACCAAGCTCGCGGCCGGCGTTCATCAGGGTCGGCGAGTTGGGCAGAAAATCAAGCTCGGTCATGACTTTGAAATAGGCTTGTTCGTAATTTTGCTTTTTCCCATCGATCAGCGGTTCGGCGTCGTTAATGGTTTTGGCCACGCGCCGGAACATGTCGACCGGGGTTTCAAGCGGATTGCCGTTGGCATCTCGTTTCAGATAGCGTTTTGCCAGTACGGTCATGGCGTTTTTCGAGAGGCTTAAAAGCTCGGCAGTCTGCGTGTTTGGCATTTCTGTTGACCCTTTCTTGGACATTTTTTTAAAAAATATGATGACAAAAACAGTCGTTAATGGGCACAATATTTTGTGTCGGCAAATAATTAAACACTAGATGTGGTAGGTGTCAAGCGCCCAGAAATTAAAAAAATGACATTTGCTCTTGGCCTGATATGGTGCAAAAAGACATGATTTGGGATACTGGTGAGAGGCGTTGTGAGGCGGGGTGACTGAACCGATCCTTGACGTTCCGAAGAGGCAAGTATTTTCACTGTTTTGCTTGTCGGGTTAAAAATTTTTAGCTATTCTGCCGCGAATTGAGTATTTTGCTAATGCTTCTCGCTCCACCAATCGGCGAACCGGGTTCAGATTCCCCATTCCAGGGCCGCATGAACCCATCCCTGGGGCTTGACTGGTGCCATCCGGGCGACAGTCACCCTTGCAATGGGAAATCTGAACCCGTTCCCTGGCCAGAAGAGCGAAGGGCATACCCAGATTGAGGATGAATTCCTTACCCAAGATGGCGCCTGATATGGTCGTCTATCGCAACAGGTTTTGAAGGGACAGTCAATTTCTTATGGCCGGCGAAAAAATTCTCATAGTCGATGACGAAGCGGGAATGCAGCGACTGCTCTCCCGGATCCTCGAAAAGCAGGGCTACACAGCTGTCCCGGTTGGCTCTGCGGCCGAGGCGCTCCAGCTCATCGCTGTTGAGGGCTTTGACCTGGTGGTTACCGATATCCAGATGCCGGTCATGAACGGCTTGGATCTGCTCAGAGAAATAAAGGCCTATGACCCTTCGCTGCCGATCATCGTCATAACCGCTTACGGCACCGTCGAGAGTGCCGTCGAAGCGCTGCGCAATGGCGCTTTTGATTACATCACCAAGCCATTTGAAACCGACGAAATCCGCCTGACCGTGGCCCGGGTGTTTGAGCACGCGAGGTTGGTGGAGGAGAACCGCTACCTGCATCAGGAGCTGGAAGAGCATTACCGCTTCAGCGGGATTGTCGGTAAATCACCGGTGATGGCCGACATATATGAGATGGCCGCCTCGGTGGCGGTGAGTAACGCCAGTGTCCTGATTACCGGTGAAAGCGGGACCGGCAAAGAATTGGTGGCTCGTTCGATCCATTACAATTCGCCCCGCAAAGACAAGCCCTTTATCGTCTTGAATTGCGCTGTCTATTCTGAAGGGGTTCTGGAAAGCGAACTCTTCGGTCATGAAAAGGGGGCTTTTTCAGGGGCTGTCGCGCAAAAGAAGGGGCGCTTTGAACTGGCTGATCAAGGCACCCTGTTTATTGATGAAGTGGCTGAAATGAGCGCCTCGGCTCAGGTCAAATTGCTGCGGGTGATCCAGGAGCAGGAGTTTGAGCGGGTCGGCGGCACCCGGACCATTCAAACCGATGTGCGGATCGTCGCGGCGACCAACAAGGATCTCGCCGAGCAGGTACGCAATGGTCAGTTTCGGGAAGATCTCTATTACCGTTTGAACGTCGTGCATATTGAACTGCCCCCCTTGCGCGAACGGCGTGAAGATATTGAACCGCTGGCGGAACACTTTCTTCAGAAATATACAGCGGAAACCGGCAAGAAGATCAGTTCGATCGCGCCGAAGGCGATCGGCTGCCTGGTCGCCCATGAATGGCCGGGAAATGTCCGGGAATTGCAGAACGCCATCGAGCGGGCGGTGGTGCTGAGCCGGGGCGATGTGATCACGCCGCGTGATCTGCCTCAGGATGTACGCGGAGACAGCGAAATCTGCCTGACCCTGCCGCAGCAGGGGGGCAACCTGACCGTCATCCTTGAGGATCTTGAACGGCAGCTGATTATCCAGACTCTGCGCCGCGAAGGGGCCTCGCAAACCCGGGCTGCCGATACCCTGGGAATCGCCCGGACCACCCTGCGCTACAAAATGGAAAAATATGGGCTGATCGACCGTCAGGACTGACAGATACCTGTCACATGAATACGTAAAAATACTGTAGCCACCAAGGCACGAAGCCCACAGGAGTACGGAGTTAAAACCCTGTCCTTGGCAGCTTTCCAACTTGGCGGACAAAGCCTTTGTCCATTTAATGGGGTTCTTTGTTTTCAGTCACCCTTCAAGGGTACAGTCCTTGCTGCGAAGCTGGTTAGGGAGAGAGGTCGATTTTCTCTAATTCTCTCCCCCCTGCGTTTAATGCTTGGGTAAACTACCTGGAGTCTTTGGTTCAATGCGCAACATCCTGCTCATACTATTGATCTTTATCAGCAGCCCGGCTGGAGCCTGTTTCGGTCCCAAGCTGTTTGTCGGCACACCCTCCGGGGAGGATGGTGAACTGTTGTTCCATCTCGTCTCGATTTATATCAAGGAAAAAACCGGCGTTGAATCCTTGCGTCAGGAGTTGGCTGCCAAGCAGACCGCCGAAGGCTTACTGCAACAAGAAGAGGTCGATCTGGTTTTTGCACCACAGCAGAGCCCGAACTGGAATTCACTCTTTCAGGTCGGCGAGCAGCTATTCCTGCTGTCCGGCCCGCGGCCGACCCAGGACTTGCAGTTTACCACCGTGCCGCGTGCGCTGAGTAAATTGAAGCGTCTATTCAAAGTCGAAGATCTCGCTAAACTGCGCCAGAAAGTTGCCAGCGGGGTGCTGCCAGCCAAGGCCGTACGTAGCTATTATATGCAGGAGGGCTGGATTTGACACGCCTGTTGCTGTTCGCTCTTGCCGCCTTGCTTGGTGGCTGCGCCTCAACCCCGGCACCGCCGGTGGTGGTTGATCCTGCACAACTGCCGGTACTCGGCGGCACCCTGACGGCAGACACCACCCTGGCTGGCGACTACCTGCTGGCCAGCGACCTGCAGGTTCCCGAAGGGTTGACCCTGACCATTTCCCCCGGCAGTCGCATCTATGTTCAGCCTTCCGACAGCACCAAGATCGATCCGGAATTTCTCTCCCGCGAGGTGGAACTGCTGGTGCGAGGTCGCCTGTTGGCCCTCGGCAGCGCTGAGCAGCCGATTCGATTTATTCCCCTGGCGGAAAACCGGGACGATATTCTCTGGGCCGGCATCGAACTGGTCGCCAGTCAGGGCAGTCGTCTGCAGCACCTGAGCATCGAGCAGGCCGAAACCGGGCTGCTCTGTCTCGGCTCCTCACCTCAGGTGGAGTCGCTCAGAATTCTGCGCAGCCGCTACGGCGTCATCCTGCAGCAGAATAGCGCACCGCAGATATCGGACAGCCTGCTCGCCGATGGCGAAGGCGGTCTGTTCTGCTGGGACCGAAGCGCCCCTCTGCTCGAGAAAAATCACTTTGTTCGCTTGCAGGAAGAGGGGATTTACCTTGGTCCCAAATGCCAGGCAAAGCTGGTCGGAAACTTGATTCAAAAAACCGACCGTGCCCTGGTTTTACCTGCGGGGGAGACTATCGCTACCGACAACAGGTTGGTCGATAATCGACAAGACTTTGTGCGTTACTCTCAGGATGAGCAGCAATGAAAACACTCTATTCCCTCCTGATTTTTCTGCTCCTTCCACTCCCGGCTTCAGCGCTACTGCACTATCAGGGGGAGACCTCCCTCTATGAAGATACTGTCTGGGAAGGGGAGGTGCTGGTTGACGGAATTCTGACGGTGGCGATGGGGACGACGCTTGAAATCCGCCCGGGAACCGTGGTTCGCTTCAGTCGCTTTGACAGTAATGCCGACCAGATCGGCGAGCATGAACTTTTTATTCAGGGACGTTTGCTTGCCAAAGGCACTGCTGAGCAACCGATCCTTTTTACCTCCGCTGAAGCCAATCCGCGTCCAGCCGATTGGGGGGCGCTGAACATGATGATGAGTGAAGAGGGGCAGAATCTGCTTGAGCACTGTATCGTCGAATATGCCTACCGCGGCTTTCATGCCCACTTCTCCCGTGCTGAACTCAAAAACAGCCTGTTTCGCTTCAATCAGCGCGGTGCTCAGTTTCAGGAGTCGGAGGTAAGTGTTGAAAATTGCGAATTTTTGAATAATTTTAACGGGCTACAGTTTCGGGACTCAACAGTTACACTGCTGGCCAATAATATTCGCGACAACAACTGGGGAGTGCGGGCGGTTTTCGTTAAATTGCGGCTTGAAGGCTGTGAGATCACCGGAAATCGGGTCAACGGCATCAGCCTGCGTGATTCTGAATTTATCATCAGCAACAATTTGCTCAGCGACAATCGCCGTGGGCTCTATCTGCAACGGAGTCGCGGCCAGGCCGAGCATAATCGGATCAGCGGGAATCGCGAACATGGCATCTATCTTGAAGATAGTATCGCCAGGCTGCGCGAAAACCTGCTGGCGGATAATGGCCGATCCGGCCTGAAAGTGTTCAACGCCGGCGGGCAGGTCGCTGGTAACCGCTTCAGCGGCAACCACCAGTTCACGCTGGTCAATGCCGGTCAGGATGACTTCAGCCTGGAGGTGAATCATTTTGCTCCCCAGGGGCCTGGAATCCTCGACCAGCAAACCCGCGCCGGGGTCGGGCGGATTGAATTGGCGATCCCATTCTCACAGCTCCCAGCCGGAAACCAATAGATTTTTAGAAGATGAGGTTTATTTTGATTAAATGCAGACTCCTGAGCGTCCTCCTGCTTCTGCTGCCACTGGTTGCCTGTCAGTCGCCGACCGACCGTCCAGTGATGAAGATCGGCTACATGAACTGCAACAGCGAAGCTGAAACCCTGGCTCGCTTTAAACCTCTGACCAAGTATCTATCCGACCGGTTGAATATCGACTTTCAGGCGGTGCCGGTCGATACCCAGGATTTTCCCGAGCGCTTCGCGGCCGGGGAGTTTGAATTCACCCACACCAACTCGCTGGTTTACGTGATCATGCGGGAAAACCAGCAGCTTGAGCTGGTCGCCACGGAAAAACGCGGCAATTACGGCACCCATACCGCCGGGGCAATTATTGCCCGCAAAGACAGCGGCATCAAGACCCTTGCCGACATCAAGGGTAAGCGGATGATTTTCGGTCCGCAGCTTGCGCCAAGCGGCTTCCTTGCCCAATACGATCTGATGCTGCGCGAAGGGATCGACCCGGAGCTGGATATTGCCTACTACGCCATTCCGTCCGGCTCGTTCAAACATGAGAAGGTCGTCTACGGGGTCTATTTCGGTCAGTACGATGTGGGCGCCTCGCCGGCCCTGGATCTGGAGCTGATGACCAAAGAGGGCAAAATCACCGCCGATGATTTTGTCATCCTTGGGCAGAGCCCGATTTTTCCTTACTGCACTTTTGGCGCGCGTAAAGACGTTGATCAGGAGCTGGTAAAGGCGTTTCGTCAGGCTCTGGTCGAACTGACCCAGGCCGATACGGTGGATTACCAGGGGGAGCAGCTGAAGGTTCTCGCTTCCGCCTGGATTGATGGTTTTGAAGCCCTGGAGGATAGCGATTACAACCAGCTGCGGGAGATGGCCAAGCGGGCCAATATGCCGCCCTATCAGGAGTTTTGAGTTTGCTGAAGGATCGTTTCGATATTTTGCTCGGAGGTCTCTTGCTGGCCTGCGCAGCGCTCATCGTCGGCCTGTTGCTCGGGGGCGGCTCGCAGGCTTCACAACGCGACCTGGCTGTTGATAAGGCTTTAGAGCAGGAAATCGCCTACCAGGCCAAGGTCAGCTTTTTGGAGCGGCTTTATGCCCCGGTCAGCGAACTGCGCACTGCCGGGCAGAATGAAGCGGCCTTGCTCAAGCTGGATGAACTTTCGCGCCGCTATCCTGATGAGGCCCATGGTGAATTGCTGCGCGGTGAGATTCTGTTGCAGCTGCAGGCGATTCCAGAGGCGACCGCTCATCTGGCGCGCGCGGTGCGGATGAATGGTGATTATGTCGACCAGCACAGTCCTTTGTCACGTCGTGATCTCTTTGAGCAATTGCTGGGCGAGCAGCTGACCGTCATTAAAAGCAGGGCGAAGAAGAACCCTTCAGCAACAGCACTCCAGGCTGCGCTGAAAGATCTTTATTACCTTCAGGGTCGGCTGGCCGGAGGTTGCGAATAATGCGGCTGGCCTTGCGTGATCCGCATACCTGGCTGGTGATATTGGCCGGTGGCCTGCTCGGCTTAAGCGGCGTCTGGTTGATGGTGCTTGGCAATCCTCAGAATTCCGGAATTTGCGTGTCCTGCTTTCTGGAGAACAGCGCCGGCGCTCTAGGGCTTCATGACAACGCCCGGATGCAGTACCTGCGCCCTGAGCTGATAGGTTTTGTGCTTGGTTCGACCCTGGCCGCGGCTCTGTTTCGCGAGTTTTCCTCGCGCGGCGGCAGCGCGCCCCTGCCGCGGTTGCTTTCCGGCGTTTTTTTGATCGTCGGTTGCTCGGTTTTCATCGGCTGTCCGATCAAGCTGTTTTTGCGCCTGGCTGCCGGGGATCTGACCACCTTGACCGGTCTGGCCGGTCTGGCCGGCGGTGTCTGGCTGGGGCTCAAAGGGCTCGCCGTCGGAGTCCATCTGGGCAGTCCGGTGAAACAGCGGGGCGGTTCCGGATTCTGGACGCCACTGCTGTTTCTGGTGCTGCTGGTGTTTTTATTGGCCCGGCCAGGGTTCGTGATCTTTTCCGAACGGGGCAGCGCCGCTGAAGCCGCTCCGGTACTGATCGCCCTGCTGGTCGGCTTGATTCTCGGCGCCATCGCTCAGCGGACCCGGTTCTGCATCACCGGCAGTCTGCGTGACCTGTTTATCATGGGGACCAGGGCGCAACTCTTCTGGGGTTTTCTGGCATTTGTTCTGATTGCCTTTGCCGCCTCCTGGGCAACGGGCAACTTTAAGCCCGGCTTTTATGGGCAACCTGGCGCTCACCTGGATCTCCTCTGGAGCTTTTTGGGGATGCTGCTGGTCGGATCGGTTTCTGTGCTGATTGGAGGCTGTCCTTTTCGCCAGCTGATCAAGGCCGGGGAAGGGGACGCCGATGCCGGGCTGGTGGTGGTCGGCATGCTGGTCGGTGCCGGGTTGGTGCAATCCTGGCAGATTGCCGGGACTGCTGCCGGCGTATCGGTCTATGGCAAGGTCGCTGTGGTTGCCGGCTTGGCTTTTTTCCTGTTGAACCTGCTGTTGTTTCGTGAACGTTCCGCCAGTTGATGGCGCTTGTTGAAAGGTTTCATTTTGGCTGTTTTGCTTAGAAATCCCGATATTGTCTGGCGGCGGGAAAAGCGCCGCGAAGAACAGGTGTTGCAGGAATTGGAAGAAGGCGGCGACGTAGAGGATCGCGGTACGGTGATTCTGTTGATATCCGGCATGATGCATCAGCTGAACCTGCTCGGCGGCATGATCTGGGACCTTTGCGATGGCAGCCGGGATCAGGAACAGATTGTCGATAACCTGCTGGAAGAGTTCGATGTCGAACGTGAGATTATCTCCGCCGACGTCACTGATTTTGTAGCTGATCTGCTGAAACGGGGCTGGCTGATTTATGGCTGATGCAATTACCGAGCAATTTTCCGCGCCACTGACCTTTAACTGGACGCTCTCTTATCGTTGCAACTTCAGTTGCAGTCACTGCTACAGCCGGGATGAGGCAGCGGAAGAGTTGTCCACTGAAGAGATCAAACGAATTGTCGACGTGCTGGTCACGCAGCAGGTGCCGTTCATCAATTTTGGCGGCGGCGAGCCGCTGATCCGCGACGACCTGCTTGAAATCACCCGGTACGCCAGTGATCAAGGGCTCAACGTGTCGATGAATTCCAACGGCTGGTTGCTGAATCAGGCCACCGCCGAGGAGTTGAAAGCGGCCGGATTCAAAAGTGTTGGGATCAGCATCGACAGCGCCACTGGTGCTTCTCACGATGACTTCCGCAATATGCCCGGCTCTTTCGAAAAGGCCACTGCCGCACTGGATGCCCTGCATCAGGCCGGCATCAAGACCACCATGAGTTCGGTGATCTCGAGGATAAATTTTCAGGATTTTCGTTCCCTCCTCGATCTGGCCCGTCAGCACCATGTCGCCCAGATCTATCTGCATAATTTCAAGTGCAGCGGCCGCGGCTTTAAAAATCGCGAGGATCTCGATTTGACTCCCGAGGAATGGAAAGAATTCTATGTCGAGGCTCTGCAGGTCAAAAATGACACCGATGATCTACTGATCTCCTTTGATGATCCAGTGATCGCCTCACTGCCGGGCTACCAGGAAGAGTCTCTGGTCAAAGGCAGCAGCTGCGGGAAATTGTCCCTGCACCTGAGGCCGAATGGGGATATCACCCCCTGCGGATTCATTCCATTGGTGGTTGGTAATATTTTAACCGATGATTTTGAGGATTTATGGTACAATTCCCCTGTTTTAAACGGCATGCGGCATAAAGAGGCCAAAGGAAAATGCCAGGGCTGTGGATCCTACCAGGACTGTCTGGGTGGCTGCACGGCTCGAGCTTTTGCCACAACAGGCGATTTAAGCGAACCTGATCCTCATTGTTGGAAGTAATCGCGTTGGTCACATTAACCCGAAACAATCGATAGGAGGTCACAAGATGAAAAAGTACATGAAGCCCCGGGTGGTTGGTTCTTCGAACGTTCACCCCTGCTAAACGGAACTGGGGGGGCAGGAAACTGCCCCCCCAATCTTTTTTAACGAGTTACGCCTATGGCTGTCGATCTGCTCGACGCACCCTTACGCATCAGTTGGGACATCTGTCCTCCAGGGCAGTCCCCTCTAAACCGCCAGCAGCTTCTGTTGGTCGCTGACCAGCTGAGTGCAGCTGGGGTGTTTTTTGTCACCCTGGAAGAAGCCCCTCTTGCCCATCCCGAGATCCAAGGGCTGCTGGAGGCTCTTCGCCAGGGCGGCTGCCAGGTCTCCCTGCTCAGCAAGGTTTCCCCTGCGGAGCTTGAAGTACTGGCTCAGCTGGGAAGCGATTTCAACCTGTTCGTCGATGTCGATCGATTCTGCTCTGCGGGACAGCTTGACGCTCCTGCCCTGGCCACTGCCCTAAAGCAGGTTCAGCAGACCCATGCCGACCCTGCATTGCTTTGGACACCTAGCCGCGGACAATTGGCTTTATTGCCGGAATTGTTAAAGTTCTGTTCCCACCAGCAGGTCAGCCGTTTAAAGTTGCCAAACCAAAAAATCGGTGTTAACCCTAAAAAATCACAGCTTGACAATTTGCCGGACTGCACTGATCTCGGTGAGCTGGAAAAAAGCATAGCTGCTGGCGACCTGCCAGCAAGGAACGGCCTGCAGCTTGAGGTTCACGACCTGTTCCTGTGGGAGCTGCTCCAGCCGCTGACCGGCGGGCAGCGTTCCGAGTATGGCGGTTGCCAGGCGGCCAACAGCCTCGGGCACATTTCCGTGGCGGCAGAACTCTTCCCCTGCTCCTCCTGGCCTGAGCCCCTCGGCAGTCTGCTCGAAAACGAGCTTCTCGACCTCTGGCAATCCGCCTCGCGGCTGCAGATTCGTGAGGCCATTCAGCAGGTCCCGGTTGGCTGCGATGGTTGTAGAGATTATCAGGTCTGTTTTGGCGGTTGCCGCGGGCTCTCCCGTTTCTGCCGAACAGATGATTTGGGTCGCGATCTGCTCTGCGCTGAGCGGCGCTGAAAGAATTTCCCAATGCATGAGTTGATCTATTTAGATAACGCGGCGACCAGCCATCCGAAACCGGAGGCTGTCTATCTGGCAATGGACGCAGCCCTGCGACGCGGAGCCAGCCCTGGTCGCGGAGGTCATCAACAGGCCTTGTCCGCTGAGCGGATGGTTTTTGAGGCCCGGGAAGCTCTGGCCGATTTTTTTAATGCCGACAATTCAGAGCAATTCGTCTTCACTCCCAACGCGACCCTGGCGATCAACCTGGCCCTGTTCGGTCTCTTATTGCCCGGCGACCGCGTGGTGACCACCTGTCAGGAGCACAATGCCGTCAGTCGTCCGCTGCGGGCATTGCAGGATCGCGGCGTGAGTGTGGTGAAAGTTCCTGCCGGAGAGGATGGCGTGGTTTCAGCGGCTGCTCTCAAGCAGGCTTGTCTGCAGGATAAAACCCGGCTTCTGGTCATGAACCACTGCTCCAATGTCTATGGGGCTTTTCAACCGGTTGAGGATCTTGGCCCCTGGTGCCGTGAGCAGGGCATTCTTTTTATGGTTGATGGCTCGCAGAGTGCGGGCTGCCTGCCCATCGACTTTCAGGCACTGCAGGTCGATCTGTTTGCTGCCCCAGGCCATAAAGGGCTGCTCGGTCCGCAGGGGACCGGCTTTCTTTATGTTCGTAAAGGCCTTCAGTTGACCCCGCTGATCTATGGTGGCACGGGAGGTAGCAGCCACTCCGATCTGCCGCCGGAACATTTTCCCGAGCGTTTGGAGTGCGGGACCTTGAATACGCCGGGTCTGGCGGGCCTTAAAGCGGCCCTCGGCTTTTTGCAGCAGGTCGGGGTAGACAAAGTCCGCGCCCATGAACTGCAGGCGATCGAGAAACTGCTGGTGGGTTTACGCGCCATACCTGGGGTCAAGGTCTACGGCCCTGAATCTGCCTTGAATCGTGGAGCGGCGATCTCATTCAATCTGGTCCAGCATGATCCGGCAGAAGTTGGCTTCCTGCTCGACCAGAACCATAAAATCTGCTTGCGGGTCGGACTGCACTGTGCTCCCGATGCCCATCGCGCCATCGGAACCTATCCGGGCGGCACTGTCAGGGTCAGTCCCGGCTACTTCACCACCCAACAGGAAATCGACACCTTTCTCGCTGCAGTGGATGCTTTCGCTCAAAAGGCAAGCAGTCGCTGACTGGTGCTCGGGACAAAGGAATGCGATAATGATAAAAATGTTGCAGCAGATTGCCATCCTGACCGCTTTGATTTTTCTGGTTTCATGCTCACTGCCGCCGGAACAGCCGGTGACCAGAAAAATGCTGAAAACCTCGGGTGTCTATCGGGCCTATAAAATTGACGAGTCCCCTGAGGAGGTTTTGAATGCCCTGAATGCCGAAGGTGAAGTTGTACTTAAAGCCCTGGAAGGTAACAGGCCGGTTTTTATAAAGATTCTGGCAACTGCCGAGGGCCTGCAGGTCACCTCTTACGATCGCTGATGAAAAGCCGCTACCAAGCCATGAACTCCAGAATGAAGGTTGTGATGCGATGAAAAATTACGTCCTGGATACCAATGTCCTGCTGCATGATCCGCAAGCTATCTTTAAGTTTTCGGATAACAATGTCATTATTCCGCTGACGGTCATCGAAGAGATCGATCGGTTCAAAAAGGAACAGAGTGAAACCGGCCGAAATGCCAGACAGATCTCCCGGATGATCGATGAATTCCGTTTGACCGCCAAACTTGTTGATGGGGTCCCTCTTGATGGGGGCGGACTTTTCAAGGTGGCCATTTACCGTGAAGAATTTCTGAAAAAACTCCCTCCCGAGCTGCAGATTGATCAAGGGGATAACCGCATCCTGGCCGTAGCCAAGGACCTGGAAGAAAATCTACCGGAAGGATCGGTTTTTTTTGTTACCAAGGATATCAACCTGCGCATCAAGGCTGATACCATCGGCATGCACGCCGAAGATTATCAGAATGATAAAATCGCCATCGATGATCTTTACACCGGCACAACGGAAATGCATGTTGATCGAGAGGCAGTCGATCTCTTCTTTGAGCAGGGCTACCTTGAGATCGATTCAGAACACAATTCCAACGAAGGGGTCACCCTGATCGACTCCAGCAATCCATCCCATTCCGCCATCGGTCGCTATGATGCCGTCAACCGCCGGATGACCAACCTGCTGCGGGTTCCAAAGGAGGGGGTCTGGGGGATTCATCCCCGCAACCGTGAGCAACAGTTTGCCTTTGACCTGCTGCTCAATGACGATATCCAGCTGGTTTCGCTGGTGGGTAAAGCGGGTACCGGCAAGACCCTGCTGGCGATCGCCGCGGGCCTGTATAAAACCGCCGATGAAAGTGTTTACAGTCGTCTGCTGGTCTCCCGGCCGGTGTTTCCGATGGGAAGGGATCTCGGTTTTCTGCCCGGCGACGTTGAAGAGAAGCTGGCTCCCTGGATGCAGCCGATCTTCGATAATGTCGAGCTGCTGTTGTCCAGCGTCGACGAAGGGGGCAAGCGGAAAAGAGGCTACCGCGAATTGATCGATCTGGGCCTGATGGAAATAGAACCATTGACCTACATTCGTGGACGCTCCATCCCGCGCCAGTATATGATCGTCGATGAAGCACAAAACTTGACTCCGCATGAAATCAAGACGATTATTACCCGCGCCGGGGAAGGAACCAAGATTGTCCTGACCGGCGACCCGTACCAGATTGATAATCCTTACGTCGATTCGTCGAGCAACGGCTTGACCTTTTCTGTCGAGCGTCTCAAAGGGCAGGAGATTGCCGGACATATGACGCTGACCAAAGGTGAACGTTCGCCCTTGGCGGAACTGGCGGCGAACCTGCTTTAAATTTAAGAACGGTAAGCAAACAAAGGTCGATAGCGAGAACCTTAATTAAACGTAGAGGCGCAGAGAATGGTGAGGCGCAGAGATAGGGTTTTTCTCTGCGCACTCTTCGTCCTCTCCGTCTTTGCGTTAAAAACCTTTGTTCAGTTTATAATTCTGTTAAATCTGGGTCCGCAGGCAAGCATTTGCGCGGAGGCGTAGTGCTTTACGCCGCACAAGCGAATGCGCTGATTGACGCCGAGCTGGTGAAAAAGGGCAGTTTCCGGACAGAAACTAACTATAGAAAATATTCGAATGTTGTTACTAGCTCTGGAAAGTTCCTGTGACGAAACCGCAGCTGCGGTGGTTCGCGACGGGAAAGAAGTGCTCGCAAATCTGATCGCTTCACAGGTCGATCTGCATGCTGCTTATGGCGGGGTGGTCCCTGAACTGGCATCGCGGCGGCATCTGGAAGTGATCAATCCGCTGGTCAGCGAAGCTTTGGATAAAGCCGGTGTGAAAAGGGAAGACCTGGAGGGCGTAGTCGTCACTCGTGGCCCGGGCCTGGTCGGCGCCTTGCTGGTTGGTGTCTCCTTTGCCAAAGCCTTCGCCTATGCCTGCCAGGTTCCTCTCGTCGGTGTTCATCATATCGAAGGTCATATCCTCGCCATTCAGCTGGAGCAGCAGGTTGATTACCCGTTCCTGGCGGTCGCCGTCTCCGGTGGGCACACCCATCTGTTTCGGGTCGATGGCATCGGCCGCTACCGTCTGCTTGGCCGTACGGTTGACGATGCCGCCGGCGAGGCCTTTGACAAGGTGGCCAAGATGCTGCAGCTCGGTTACCCTGGCGGTCCGATTATTGATCGGCTGGCAGCTCAGGGTGATGATGGCGGAATTGTCTTTCCCCGACCCATGTTGAAAAAAGCGAATTTCGATTTCAGTTTTTCCGGAATGAAGACCGCCGTATTGAACCATCTGCACAGCCTTGGGGCTGCTCCTGATGAAGCCCAGACAGCGCAGATCGCCGCAGCGTTTCAGACCGCAGCGGTTGATGTCATCACCCAGAAAGCGTTGCGGGCTGCTGAGGCAGAAGGTTTGACCCGGATTGTGGTGGCCGGTGGGGTCGCCTGCAATAGTGGCTTGCGGCAAAAGTTCGCCCGCTTGGCGGAACAAAAAGCGCTGCATATATATTTTCCATCGCCCATTCTCTGTGCCGATAATGCCGCTATGCTCGCTGTGGCGGGAGATTATTATCTGACCAGGGGGCTCAGCTCCGGCCTGGATCTTAACGCCGTGTCCAGTTGGCCATTGGAAGAGGCAGCCAACTTCTGAAAAGGGCAGGTCTGAAAGGTAGGCCTTCTTTTTTATTTACAATCTCGTTTTTATATTTCAGGTGGACAAAGTTTTTTAAGGCTCTTGCATGTGGCGGCGTTTGGGTTTTTTCCGACAATTTAAACTCAACCTGATCCGGTTGGTCAGGCTGCGTGCTGAACCTGATGCCATCGCCCGGGGCATGGCCCTGGGGTTGTTCATCGGCATGACGCCGACCTTTGGCATTCAGATGTTTCTGGCCCTGTTTTTCGCTTTTTTACTCCGTCAGAATAAGATCGCCGCGTTGATCGGCGTCTGGAGCACCAATCCGTTAACGGCTCCCTTTATCTACGGTTTGGAGTATGAGATCGGTCGGGCTCTGTTGGGGATGAGCCGCCCCCACGCCCCGCTGCAATTTACCCTTGAAGCCCTCACCGGGCTCGGCTGGCAATTCGCCGCGCCTCTTTGTCTGGGAAGTCTGGTGCTTGGGATTCCGGTGTCGCTGATCGGCTATGCCCTGACCATCCGCTTTATTCCCAGCCTTCAACAGTGCCGAATTCCCCGCTGGCCCCGCCACCGCTGAGAGGAGCAGGATGCTGAATGAATCAGACTCCGTACCGCACCAAAAAACGTTTTGGACAACATTTTCTCCATGACCGCTCGGTCATCGATCGGATCATCTCTGCAGCCCGGATCGATGCCGCAGACGAAGTGGTCGAGATCGGTCCCGGTCTCGGCGTATTGACCGATGAACTTCTGTCGCGCGCCAGACATGTCCACGTGATGGAGATCGATCGGGATCTGATCGCGCGGCTGGAAGCCAGGAATGACGACCGCCTGACTGTGCATGCCGGCGATGTCCTGAAAACCGACTGGCAGCTGAGTTTGCCGCAGCCTCCCTATACCCTGGTAGCAAACCTGCCTTACAACATTTCCAGCCAGATTGTTTTTCGCCTGCTCGATCACCGGCAGCTCTTCAAGCGCCTGGTGCTGATGTTCCAGCGGGAGGTCGGCGAACGCTTGGCTGCCGAACCGGGAAGCAAGGATTACGGGATCCTCTCGGTCCTTTGTCAGCTTTGGTTTGATATCCGGGTCGTCACCCTGGTGAAACCCGGGGCCTTTCAACCGCCACCCAAAGTCGATTCGATTGTGCTCGAATTTCAGCCTCTGCCGCAGCCGCGTGTCGACCCGACCGATGAGGCGTTCTTCACCAAAGTCGTCAAAGCGGCCTTTACCCAGCGTCGAAAAACTTTGCGCAACAGTTTGGCCGCTGGAGGTTTCTCGGCCGAGGAGGTTGCTGCGGCGCTCTTGACTGCGCAGATCGATCCCGGATGTCGGGGAGAAACCCTGGGGCTGGAAGAATTTTCCCGCCTGGCCAAATCTCTTTTTCATCTGCAGAAAAAATAAGTTGTCTTAATCCTGCCTTGCGTCCCTTGCTGGCATCGATTATCATTTTTTGATGATTATTGCTGCTTTTGTCTTTCGTGGTCTAAAGCCTTGCTATGACTTCCAAAAAAACAGCCAAAGGAGCCTGGCATGCAAATTACCGTAGCACGGGGCGGACGTTCGTCTGATGGTCAGGTTCCTGCATTGCAGAAGGAAGAGTTTATTGAGCATCTGAAGGCCTTAGGGCAAGGGGACAGGCTGACGGAGCTGAAACAGTTGGCCGGTCTGCTCAGCTCGCAGATTCCCGGCAATTTTCTCGCCTTCCTGAGTGAAGCCGAGCTTGCTGAGCACCTCACCAGGGCGGGGGATTTCCTGCGTTACCGGCAGGACGAAGTCAAGGTTGAATTCCGCCCGCAGAGCGAATCCGGGTGTTATTCCCTGTTCTGTTGTTCGGTCGACGCCAATCATATTTTTTCCTCTGTACAGGAATATCTCCAGCGCAAATCCCTGCATTTTCTGGTTGTCTGCCATCCGATATTTTCCGTTGAGCGTGACGAAGAGGGCAAGCTGGTCTCTTTAAACGAGGGAGATTCAAGTCAGGTGCAGGAATCCTTCATCTGGATGGAGCTGGAACGGCTGCCGGTTCGTCTGCTGGAAGAACTCAAGCTCGGCCTGAACAGAATTGTCTCTGCCGCTCTAAGAATCTATCGGCATCGTGACCGGCTGCGGCAGCGGTTTGAGCATCTGCGTGAGGTGAAAAACCTGACCCCCTATGTCGATCTGTTCGACTGGCTGGTTGAAGACAATTTCATTCCCGTGGCGGGTCGCTGTTATCATTACGACGGCACCGACCCTGAGGCGGAGCTGGTTGAAGAGCCGGAACATGCCCTCGGTTTGACGGAACTCTACGATCAACTCTTTGATGTGCATATCCAGCCGGTTCCCTTGACCCCCCAACTGATCGAAGGCATGGTCCGCCATACCGGCGACGTGGCCCTTGAGAAAACCGAGCTGCGTTGCCCGCTGCACCGCTTTGAACGGTTGACCTATATCGGTTTTCGCGAATTGCTGGCGGATGG
>CAMYNR010000089.1 GCA_947259715.1 uncultured Desulfuromonadales bacterium | reverse complement strand
CAGATAGTTGCGCTCTTCGGCAGCGTCAACCTCAGCAAAAGGCCCGCCCAACAACATCAATGCAGCTACCAGAACCGTACACAGCTTGAATCGCATCATCTCTTCATCTCCTCAGATCGATGGAATTGATCAGAATATCAACCGCCCCACTCAGGGCATTGGCAAAGCCGCCAACCCCCTAACTAGCTGGACTCTAATAGTTTTTACCTGCCCATTAACTCTACTGGAGATATTTGAAGTTGCAAGTTCTGGCTCTTCTGAAATGTTCCTGGTTGACGCCGCAGCAGCACAGATCAATACCCTCTGACCATCCCCCCATCGACCATAATGGTACTCCCGGTGACATAAGAGCAGGCGTCAGAGGCCAGGAAACAGACCACTCTGGCAAACTCCTCCGGGTCCCCATAGCGGTCCAGAGGGATATTCCGCAGCGCTTCAGTAACCACCTGCTGTCGGTTGATACCGCGCTTATCGGCCTTGAGTTGATCGAGATAGGCGGTCCGGTCGGTGGCGATACGTCCAGGTGCCACGGTCGTGACCAGGATGTTATCGGGAGCAAGCTCCTCGGCTAAACTTTTGCTCAAGCCGAGAACTCCCATGCGAAAAACATTGGAAAGAATCAAACCTGGGATCGGCTGTTTGATGGAAGATGAGGCGATATTTATAATCCGCCCACCGCGCAGCTTCAAGTCCGGCAAGAACTCACGAATCAAGCGCACATAGCTGAGCAGATTCAACTCAAAAGCCGCCTGCCAGGCAGCATCATCTTGCTGCTCGAAACCGCCGCCGAGCGGTCCGCCTGCATTGTTGATCAGGATATCGATTTTGCCAAGCCGTTTGCGGGTTGCCGCTACCAGCGCCTGAATATCATCGCTACTGGCAAGGTCGCAAGGGTAACTATCGACTCGCCCTTCAACCCCAGCCTGCACTTCATGCCTGGCGCTGGCAAGCTGCTCGACATTACGGCTGGTCAGCATCACATGACAACCTTCGGCAGCAAGCTGAGAGGCTATCGCCTTGCCGAGCCCTTTGCTTGAGGCGGCCACCAGGGCAATTTTTCCCGTCAGGTTCAGATCCATCAGGAGTTCCGCTTTCGATTTGCGGGCGCGTTCAAGCCTTCATCAAAAAACCCCTCGATCAAAAATAGCTTACCACATAGCAGATTTTTAACGCGGAATCACAGAAGAGGCCAAGGTGGAATATTATGATCGAAGGCGAAGACCGATTATGCAGTGAAACCAGGCGGGAAGGATGGTTTGACAATAGATATCTGCAGGGAAACAAGCTCTTTATTATTTGTAAATCCCGTTTCAGATGGCCCTTAAGATGGCACCGCTTAATTCATGCAAATCGTAAGGCTTGGCTATTGCTGCACGAAATCCAAATTCTTTGAAATTAGCCAGAATCGGATCGTTAGAGTACCCACTGGCGACAATAATTTTTGCCTCGGGATCGATCTGCAAGAGTTTTTGCGAGGCCAATTGCCCCCCCATACCGCCAGACACGGTTAGGTCCATTATGACCAGATCGACAGGACTGCCGTCATCTTGCAGTTGCTGATATTTGTTGAGCGCTTGTTCTCCATCTGTCACTAAAATTGGCTTGTGCCCCAATGTTTCGAGCTGTGACTTGGCAAGGTTGCGCAGCATTTCCTCATCATCCATAACCAAGATCGTCGCGGCTTTTATCGCCAGAGCAGGTTGTGGCTTGGTGCTTTCTTCGCTCACCGGCTGCAATGCGGCAGGAAGAAAAATGAAAAAAGTTGTTCCTTTGCCCGGCATTGAATCGACGGTCAGGAAACCGTCATGTTTACTCACAATCGAATGACAAATGGCGAGCCCCAAACCACTCCCAGCCTGTTTGGTCGTGAAGTAGGGGTCGAAAATTTTATCTGTTAACTCCGCGGGAATGCCGATCCCTGTGTCGCGGATGGCAATCCTGACGTAGCGACCTTGGTGCACGCTCAGCAGGGTTTCCTTGGCTGGATCATCAACGTTGGAACAGTGAATCTCAACCCTGCCTCCTTCGGGCATGGCCTGATCAGCATTCAAAATAATATTCTGAATCACCTGACTGATCTGGCCCGAATCGACCTCCACCGGCCACAGGTCTTCGGCAAAACGGTACTCGCAGGAAATTTTACTGCCGGGCAAGATAAAATCAGCGGAATCACGGATCAGATCGGGTAAAGAGGTCGACTCCCGAACAGGGTCTCCCCCCTTGGCGAAGGTCAGCAACTGTTGGGTGAGCTTGGTCGCCCTTCTGGTCGCTTTAAAAGCGCCAGCCAGCAATGCTTCAACCTTGGCATCGGTACCGGCAAGGCGGCGATTGGCCAGTTCGATATTGCCAAGAATCGCCGCAAGAATATTGTTGAAATCGTGGGCGATGCCTCCGGCGAGCACACCAACAGCTTCAAGCTTGCGCCCTTTAAGAATCTCTTCTTCCATCATCTGCTCTTTGGTTATGTCGCGAAAGACGATAACCACGCCGATTATTTTACTTGATGCATCTCTGATCGGCGCGCCGCTGTCAGCGATCGATTTTTGGCTGCCATCTTTGGCGATCAGAGCTGTATGGTTGGCCAGACCGATGATTCGTCCCAGCTCAAGGACTCTTTGGACGGGGCTGGCGCACTGCTCACCGGTTTTTTCATTGATGATATGGAAAACCTTTTTAGAGTCTTCACCCCGTGCGTCCTGCTCAGTCCAGCCGGTCAGGGTTTCCGCCACCTGATTTATTGAGGTGATTTTACCCTTGGTGTCGGTGGTGATCACCGCATCACCGATGCTGCGTAAAGTGACCGAAAGCAGCTCTTTTTCCGCCTGCAGAGCGGCTTCAGCCTGTTTGCGCTCGGTGATATCCTGGTGAATGCCGCAAGCCCGGATCGGTTCGTCGGTCTGCGGATCATATTCGACGCCGGCTCCGCTGCCCAGAATCCAGACCCAGTGGCCGTTATTGTGACGCATTCTGAATTCGGCCGCATAACTGCGGTGCTCTTTGATCTGCTGCAGGATGAACGGCTCCAGGCGCTGGCGGTCTTCAGGATGGATGCGATCCGACCAGTCGCTGGCCTGGCCTTTCATCTCGTCAGGTGCCATCCCCAGCATCTCCAGCCAGCGCTTATTGACAGCGTGTTTGCCGGTTTGGATCTGCCAATCCCAATACCCAAGCCTGGCGCTGTCTACGACAAGAGCAAGTCTCTCCTCAGTATCTTTGACCTTGTCGATTTCCTGCTTTAACCGCTGCTGAGAACGATCTATGGATGCAGCCATTTTTTCAAAATTGGCTGTTAAGGTGTCAAGCTCATTGCCGGTCGAGACAGATGCTTCCGCGGCTTCTTTTTCCAGGGAAAAGTTACGCACCTTTCGGTCGAGCGCAACAACCTTGGCAACGGTTTTTCTTGCCACAACCCCTTGCAACCAAAAGATCATGGCGACAAACAGGATCAAGATGGCGGACAAACCCAAGATGCTCTCACGCACAAACGTATTGAGATGGGTATTGTGTAAATGGCTGAGCGCTGACATGCCCTCGGTAAGGGATGCGGTGCTGGTTTTGAGCTGCCCCTTCAAGCGACTTGCGAAAGGCTGGTGGCTGGGCGGAATGTCCCGAACACCCTGGCTGTGACTGACCAGTTGCGAAAAAAGCTGCTGCATGCGCGCCAGGTCATTTTGAGCACGATTTAATAGCTGTCGAGGTTCGGGAGCTGATTCAGAGAGGGTACTCAAAACCTGCTGCAACTGGTTGTGAACAATGTCCCATTGCTGTTGCTGACGTTTGCTCCCTTGGAGCAAATATTCGACATTCAGTATTTCCAGCTGGTGATTCAGCTGAATACTCAAATGGATCAATGCCTGTTTCTCACGCGTTTCTCGTGCTGAACTTGCCCAAAGCAGTCCGCAAACGATTGTAAATAAAACAAATATAATACTTAGCCATGTAGAAAGGCGAAATTGATTGGCTATACGCATAGCAAATCCCGATTAATGGATTATGGACACCGCCTCTGGCCGCAACTCGGAGAGCGATTGAGGATGAATCAGTTGAAGATAGTTTGGCACCTCAGCTCCCCCAATCAGACCGATCGATGTTGCCCAGTTGGCACCATCTTCCAAGGACGTAAGGATGGATTGGTTCAGGCGCGGCCGCAAATCAAGGATTCCCAGCAAGGCCCGGACTTCATTTGTTTTGACGCCTGTTGCAGTCGATATGATCTGGATGGCCCGTTCCGGTTCTTCTTGCAACATCTGCCTCGCGGCTAGCATGGCTTGTAAAATTGCCGTGGCCTGATTGGACTTTGCGGCGAGAACCTCCTTTTTCACAGTTAAGTGAGATGCTTTTCTGTAAAGTCCGGGACTTGAAAAAATAATTGATTTATCTCCAAGTTTGTTGACGGCCGCAGACAAAAAAGGCTCCCGAGTCGAGATGGCATCAACCTCGCCCCGAACCAAAGCATCGGCCAGGTCTTCCTTGCGCAGAAAGCGTTGCCTTACTTTCCCCTCCAGATGTTGCTGCATGAGAAACATATCCAGAAAAAAGTGAACTGCGGAGGCCTCTTGTGTGGCAATAGCACGATCAGTCAGATCCGCAGAGGTCTCAATACCCTGATCTCTCCGGGCAACAATCTGAACTTCATTATCTCCTGAGCCCAGAGTGCAGAGAATTTTGAAATCCTGGCGACCGAATGCGGCAATACTGACAGGGATTCCGGCACTGGTCGAATAATCAACTTCATTATTAAACATCCCGTAAAGCGCTCTTTTGCCACTCGGGTAGGATTTGACAACCGGCTTGAGACCCTGTTGTTCGAAGAAGCCGCCCTCCGCAGCCAAGACTGCCAACCAGGCAACCGGATCCTGCGAAATGCCAATGGTAAATTCGCGATCAGTTGCTTTAAGTGCGACCAACTTTGGGGATGTGTTTGTATCGAGAATGATGAAATAAAATAGGAGAATGACTCCCAACAGGAATGCCCCACCGATCAATGATCTCTTCATTGCCCCCCCCTTTAAGCAGAGAAAACCGCCCCAACAATCATAGCGAGCACTACGAGAGATTCATACTTAAAAAAAACGACCAGAAAAACCATCTGGCCGCGTTCCTATATCCTGAAGACTTATGGAGGCTATGAGTGTCGGGCAGCACGCTATAGGAGGCTGCCTTTTGGCGTCTGCGTTTACATCTTTGTTTTTATCGACTCCAAACAACAAAGGCCCCCCGTTTCCGAGAGGCCTTTGTTGTTTATCCTGCAAAATCTTATTTGTCGAAATAACGCTTCAGCAGCCCGGCGAAAGCCGCGCCATGACGGGCTTCGTCCTTGCACATTTCGTGGACGGTGTCATGGATGGCATCCAGGTTGAGCTGCTTGGCCTTGGTGGCCAGATCCTTCTTGCCCTGGCAGGCGCCATGCTCGGCGTCGACGCGGGCCTGCAGGTTGGCCTTGGTGTCAGCGACCAGGACGTCACCGAGCAGTTCGGCGAATTTGGCGGCGTGCTCGGCTTCTTCCCAGGCGATCCGCTTGTAGGCTTCGCCGATCTCCGGGTAGCCTTCGCGCTCGGCTTGACGGCTCATGGCCAGGTACATGCCGACTTCGGTGCACTCGCCGGTGAAGTTCATCTTCAGACCCTCGATGATCTCCGGATCGACATCCTTGGCCACACCGATGCGGTGCTCATCGGCCCACTGCAAAGCGGCGGTTGCATCCTGCTGCTGAAATTTCGAGGCCGGAGCGCTGCACTGCGGGCAGGCTTCCGGAGCACAGCTCCCCTCATGAACATAACCACAAATCGTACAAACAAATTTCTGCATCGGCTCCACTCCTTTTGTTTTACCAGGTTGATTAACGACCAAATCGGTCACGATTATACAGGTCTGCCGAACCCTGTCAAGAAACATTTCTTCTGCGCTAGCAGCCGAAATAGGATAGTCTACAAAGCAGTATTCAACAACTCTTCGGACCAAAAAATGATCTCTGTTGGCCTCATCTACCTGCTGCTGATCGGCAGCGCCTATCTGTTTTTTCTTTTCGTCGACCGACCGAAAACCCGGCAGTCGCTGCAGATCGCCGGACAGGCGCTGCTGAAACTGCTGCCCCTGCTGGTGGCGATCTTCGGCTTGGTCGGGCTGTTTCAGGAGTTTCTGCCGCCGCAACTGGTCAGCCGCTGGCTGGGTGAATCGAGCGGCCTGCTGGGCTTGCTGATCGGTGCCGGTGCCGGGGCGATCGCCATCGGTCCGCCGCTGGCTGCCTATCCGCTGGCCGGCTCGCTGCTTGAAGCCGGGGCCTGGCCGCCGGCAATCGCCGCCTTTATCCTCAGTTGGATTTCGGTCGGCATCATCACCCTGCCCTTCGAGGCCCAGGTGTTCGGCAGTCGCTTCGCCCTGCTGCGTAACGGCATCAGTTTTGTCGCCGCCATGCTTTGCGGCCTGCTGTTGGGGCTGCTGCTATGATCCGCACTTTAATCCGCAGCCAGTGGCTATTATTGTTGACCATCGGTCTATATCTTTGGGCATTTATCTCTGCCCCGGAGCGGGCCGAACGGGCGCTGGCCATCGGCGCGGGCACCTTCGCTTCGGTGCTGCTGCTGATCGTTGCCGTGTTTGGGCTGGTCGGGCTGTTGCAGGTCTGGATCAGCCGCGAGCTGATCGTCCGGCTGCTGGGGCGGGAAGGGGGGCTCAAGGGCTTACTGATCGCGGCACTCTGCGGCACCCTGCTGATCGGCCCGGCCTACATCATCTTTCCGCTGCTGATGAGCATCCACAAGCAGGGTGCGCGCTGGGCGGTGATCACCATCGTCCTGACCAGCTACGCGGTCAAGCTGCAGATGATCCCGATCGAGGTCGGCTTTCTCGGCTGGCCCTTTTCCCTCGGCCGGGCGGTGGTGACTATCGCCCTGGCGATCCCCACCGGCTTGCTGGTTGAGGCGCTGATGGAGCGTAGGGCATTATAGCGCCGCCAAAGCTTCAATCCTTTATCAACAGGTCCCGCAATGTGTCGCTCAGAGCCTTTTGTAACGCTTCGGGAAAAGTTTTATTGCCAGCCAGCAGGGCCTGGTTGACTTCCAACTCGATCCCCAGATAGTCCTGTGCAGGAAAAAACTGCCGGAATGAGCGGGTCAAGCCGTCGGCGGTTCCCCGGTAAGGATAATTACAGCGCACCCGCAGATCTGAGGTCTGTTGCTGCAAGAGGTCCTGCCAGTCGCGGCAAAAGCGTTTCTCTTCGTTTCGCGAGGGGTCATAAAGCAGCCCCAGGTCAGCCGACCGCGGCTGCCCATGCAGGACCGGGGTGAAGGTATGCACCGAAAGGTGCACCACCTGAGCGCCATGGTCAATAAACCCGCCGACCCGATCGCGCAGCGCATTGCGGTAAGGGTCATAATAGCGCGCAAGAATCTGCTCCTTTTCGCCTGCAGACACCTCCGCCAGAACCTCAGAGAAGAGACTTTTGCTGCTGCGAGACCGATTCAGATCGACCAGCAAGCGGGTGGTGGTGGAATATTCCAGCGTCGCATTCAACTGCTGGGCCAAAAATCGGGCCAGCGGCAGACTGCCCCGATCATAACCCCGGTGGGACGCCAGCAGCTCTTCCTGTGCCTGAAACAACCCTCGATAGGCCGCTGGCACGGTATTGCCGCCATGCTCGCAGCTGAGCAACAGCTTGCAGTATTCAGCCATGGAACAGCTCCCCATTGGCCAGACAGGCGCTAAGCTGTGCATAGGTCTCGTTCAATTGCCGCCGGGTGGGCGACTTGCCGGTCGCCCGCAGGATCCGCCGTGCCAGCGGGCCCTGGTTGAGAATCACCTCAAGCGCCCTCCCTTCAGGCTTGCCGGTGGCGGGGTGCAGACTGGCAGCCAGGTGCTGCCAGAGTTCGCCCATGCTGGCCCGCTGGCCGGGAAAACCGAACAGCTGCAAAAAAGCAGCATCCTCGATCCGCGCCCGGTCGGCATCGCCGATCGCTGCCAGCAGCCATTTCGCCAGGGGGGAGACGTCCCAACTCTGCTGCTCGGCCAGGGAACTCCAGCGCTCAGCGACCAGCGCCTGTAACACCGCGCAGATCAGCTGGATAATGGCCAGATCGGCCAGCGGGCATTCCTGCACATCGAGCAGACGGATTTCGATGGTATCCCGTTCAAAGCGGGCGATCGCGCCGCGCGAGTTGAGCCATTCATGCTGCAGGATCGCTTCATGATCATAATCGGCGATCGCCTGGTAGATCGGCTGCAGAATCTGCTGCTGATAGCCCTGCCGACTGTAAACCGGTTCCGGAATCAGGGCTGCGGTGATCACCGGTATTTTTCGCTGATTCTGCTGATAAGCGCGCAGGCGGTTATCGAGCAGGCCATTGTAGCGGCCATCCAGAATCGGCGAACTGGCCGCCAGCGCCGGCAGCAGGGGCAGAATCAGGCGGATTGCGGCATGCAGCCGGCCGAATTCCCCATCCCCCTGAAAGGGCAGGTTGAGGTGGGTGCTCTGCACATTGCTCCAGCCATGCCCCTGGCAACCGAAAATCCGGTTGTAGGCGGCATAGATAGAGCTGTCACCGTGGGGCCAGAGACAGGTTTCGCGCTGCGGATCCATCCAGGGATGCATCGCCCCGGGCAGTAATTGTCCCTGTTGTTCTTTCAGCAGCAGGTTGATCGCCGCCACCCCCTGCTGAAACTGCTCGGCCAGCCCGGCGAGGCTCGCCGCCGGGCCGTTGGTTTTCAGCTCGATGACATGCTGCACCAGCTCATTCGACCAGCAGAGCGGTCCGACCTCGACCTCGTTGACCAGTGCACCGGCCTGAGCCTGCAGCACCCGGTCGGCGACCGGCAGCACTGCCAGGTTCTGACCAGCGACAATCATATACTCCAGCTCGACGCCGTAGCCCTCGAAAAGATGTAATTGACCGGCCTCTTTCATTGTCCTCGTCCTTTGCGGGCCTCGACCCGTTCCATGATGGTCTGCATGATCTCGCGGTAGAGACTGTCTTTCAGGACCAGATCCTCCACCCCGGCGTCGATGCTGGGATTATCGTTGACTTCGATGACATAGATCCGTTGGCCGATCTGTTTCAGGTCAACGCCGTAGAACCCGTCACCGATCAGGTTGGCCGCCTTCAGTGCGGTCCGGCAGACCGCCAGCGGCACATCCTCAACCGGAAAGGTCTCCGAATCGCCTTCCAGATGCTTGCCGCCCTGGTCGCGCTTGAGGATCTGCCAGTGTTCCCGGGCCATATAATACTTGCAGGCATACAGCAGCTTGCGATCGAAGATGCCGATCCGCCAGTCGAAGGGGGTCGGCATAAACTGCTGAGCGATGACCAGGTCAGATTTCTGCAGCAGCTTGTTCAGCTCCTCTTTTAACTGCTCCGGGTTATCGACCTTGACCACCCCTTGGGAAAAAGAGCTGTCCGGCTGCTTCAGGATGCAGGGCAGGCCGATCTCTGTGAGAATCCGGGCCTGATTGCCGCGATGGACAGTCAGGGTTTTCGGCACCGCGATCCGGTGGCGTTGCAGCAGCTCGGCGAGAAATACCTTGTTGGTGCATTTGAGGATCGAGTCGGGATCATCGATCACCACCAGCCCTTCGGCCGCGGCGCGCCTGGCAAAGCGGTAGCTGTGATGGTTGACGCGGGTGGTTTCGCGGATGAACAGCGCATCGAACTGCGGCAGCCGGCCAAAATCTTCACGGCCGATCAGTTCCGAAACAAAGCCAACCTGTTCGGCAGCGCGGACAAAGTTCTTCAGCGCCCTGGCGTTGGACGGCGCATCCTGCTCCTCCGGATTGACCAGAATCGCCAGGTCATAGCGGCCGGCCGCCTTGGCTCGATTCCGCGTACGGACGCCGCGGAAATACTCCTGCACCATCGCCACAGCAAAGTCACGATGCTCCGCGGGAATTTCGCTGGCGGCCAACGGCTGCACATTCTGTAGCTGCCATTTACTGTTCTTCGGATTGAAAACAAAGATTGCCTGCAGAAAAGGCGCCTGAAACATCTTGAACAGCCGCTGGCTGAGCCGCACATAGCGTTTCGCCAGGTTCTGGCCAAGATAGATACTCAGGGTGAATGATTCCGAACGGATCGGTTGCAGACTCTTCTGCATCAGCTCGTCCAGTTCCGTCGAAACAAAACGGATGATGCTCGGCGACTTGAGGTCCTGCAAGGCACCGATCCCCGGCAACACCCGGTGCCCCCTGGCGGCAGCCAGCAGCGACACGTAATAGCCGAGACTCTGGTAGCGATAACTGCGGCAAAGGTTGAAGATCTTCAACCGCCGCAGCGCCAGGTAATGGGGATCGGTAATATAGTCGCGGGCGGCGACCAGCTCGACCCCTTCGATCTGCAACGGCCAGGACTTGGGGTCGTCAACGATGATCAGGATCATTTTAGGCATGCTGCGGCTTCTTTCCCTGCGGCCGAATAATCAGCAGGTTGGCGTCGTAAGTCAGCACTCCGAGCAGAATCGCATTAAGCACCCGTTCGATACCGATCTCATAGAGTTGAGCCGGAGCCACCGGGTTGGGGAGCAGGGGATCAGCCACCTGCAGAGTACGGGTTTCCTTGTTGTAGCCGCAGAGCACGACAAAATGCCCGGCCGGCTCGCCGCGCAGGTCGTCGTATTCGGAATTGGGGCCGAATTCACGCGGCGTCCGGTAAAGGTAGGTAGCGCTGAGCCCGGTGAGCACCGGGTGAGACCGTTTTACATAACCGCGCAACAGGTTCGAGGTCAGGTCCTCGAAGCGCAGCTCACCGCCCAGCTCAAGAAACTTCAGGTAGGCGCGCGAGGCCTG
Organism: uncultured Desulfuromonadales bacterium; assembly: GCA_947259715.1. Classification (GTDB taxonomy): domain Bacteria; phylum Desulfobacterota; class Desulfuromonadia; order Desulfuromonadales; family Geopsychrobacteraceae; genus Malonomonas. Next base: position 4,977 of record CAMYNR010000089.1, on the reverse strand, counting down.
CTGCAATTTTTCATCGCCCTTGACCGCCATCTGGGCGCGCAGCCGCTCCGCCAGATCAACCCGGTCCGGAACCAGCCAGGTTGGATCGAAGATCTGTAGCTTGTAGGTATAAATATGGGCCTGATAACCGCGCTGCAAGGCATGGCAGGCCAGCCAGACAGCAAGTGTGCCGCCCTCCTCCAGCATGGTGACTTCGTCGATCACCTGCTGCAGAGGCAACTGGTCGCCATAGTATTGGTAGATGGAATGCAGGCAGGTCGGGCCGCAGGTACTTTCATCTGGCTGCGGCAGTATAGAATAGGGGAGCTGCACCTTCATTGCTTCACCTCAGCAGTAAATGCTGCGACTCTGGACAGCAGGAAAAAGCGTAGAGTTAAAAGCAGAGCACCCCGCTCAGAAAAACCGGAGCAAACACCTCTCGCCAAGCTAGGAAGAAAACGCATCGTCAACCCCTGCAAGCCAAATAAAAACGCCCATGAAAGAGAGCGGATCTTGACGCCGGATGCCTGGGGCTATGGCCATAAAAAGGGGAGACTTTTTATGCTTCGTCTTACGCATTTCCGGGACTGAAAAGCTCCCTGTATTGCGCTATTTACTCCTGTTTTTTCAGCCTGTCAACAAGGAAAGTTGCCATTTTGTCAAGGCTCCGAAGGAGAAATTTTTACTAAATAATTTCAGCTACTTAGAATTTATCCTGGCGCCAAAAAGATGACCTTGAAAAGACCTTCTTTGCCACAGAGGCAAAGAGTCGCGAAGAAAGCTGATTTTGGCAGATAAAACAGGCACTCCCCCAGAGCCGTCTTGCCATCTTCGCCCCGCGCTGTAAACAATGCTCGGCATCACCCCACAGATGGCTAACCACCAATGAAGGCGAGGATCATCAAAAACGCCAGTACCAAGCCGGCAAATACCGAGAGAAAGCCGAAACCTTTAAAGAAAAAGTCATAGACTGCGCTACTCGGTTTTTCCACCGCGAATTGTTCGGTGATGCCGGCCTGCTCGTAACGCTGCCACTGGTCGCCCCGTTCTTCGATAAATTCCTGCTTGGAAAGCTGACCGTTGAAAATGACAAAATCCATCGGGAACTTCTCTGGTCGAAAGTGGGTATTGAAGAAGTGAACAGTAAAAATAAACCCGGTCGCCAGCAACGCCTCGTCGGAATGCACGATGGTCGCGACATTGAACATCCAGCCGGGCAGAAACTGGCCGAAGAGCTCGGGGAACCAGAGCATTAATCCGGAACCACCGATAGCGAACATCCCCCAGAAGACAGCGAGAAAATCGAACTTTTCCCAATAGGCCCAGCGTTCAAAGGTTGGTTTAGGGCCCTTGAAAAAGAACCAGCGTGCCATTTTCTGCGCATCCAGTGAATCCCGGGCGTTCGGCATCAGGGAATCGGGACCGAACAGCCGTTGCCACCAGTTACCCTCAAACTTCTTGCTGATAAAGAGGAAATTGAACCCCATCAGCAAGGCAGCGATAAAATAGTAAAAAGTGATCACCGCACAGGCGCGATGCAAAAGCCCGGCGAATTTCACCCCGCCAAAGAAACTCATGAGCATTTGCGCCCACTCCTGATCGCTGAACTTGAGAGGTAGGCCGGTGACCGAAAGACCCAGAAAGCTGATGATGACCAACAGGTGGAAAAAGATATGTTGCCGGCCGAAACGCCGGTATTGCTTTTTGCCACGCGGTACGAATTGCTCTTCACCCTCTGCCTGAACAGCAAGTTTCTGCCGGTTTTCAATAAAGCCGCGGTACATCCAGAGCAGCGAATGGAGCCAGAAGACACTGAAGACGCTGACCAGCAGCACCGTCATGCTGATATAGGTCCAGTAAAGTAACGGGTATCTTTCCCGATCGTGATAATCGGCGTGGGGGTAATACTGGACAAACAGCGCCGTAGCTTTGGGATGGCACTCCGCGCAGGTGGCAACCAGGTTGTCCTGATGCAGGCTGGAGGCGGGGTCCTCCTGCGGTAAGACCAGATGTGCCCGATGGCAGTCGGCGCAGCCGGCGGCACTTTCGGGAAAGCCGAGCCGATAATTCTTGCCATGGTAGCTGCGGATAAAGCTGCTGACCACTCCGGGGGGCAACTGATTGCGAGTAATCAACCCCGCATCCTCATGACAGGGGATGCAGGCATCTGAATGCAGCGCCCGTGATTGCCCTGGGCTTACGGCGACCAGGGGCTGAATGGTGTGCAGTTTGTGACAATCATGACAGGCCGGCGCATCGCCATTCCCCGCCAGCAGGCTCTGCCCATGCACCGATTGGCGATAACCGTTATTGGCGTGGCACTGCAGGCAGGCCTGGACAACCGTTTTCTTATTCCCTCTCCAGACCTGTTGTCGATGGATTGCGCTGTGACAGCCGACACAACCAATCCCTTGCTGCTGATGGATACTGGAGGCATGTTGGGCAGCCACCTCTTTGTGACAGGGGGCACAATTGACCTTTGCCGGCAGCAACCCGACTTCTGTATGGGCGGCAAGATCGACCAGGTCCTGATGGCAGCTGGTGCAGGAATTGTTTCCATGCACTGAAGCGGCATAACCGGCGGGATCAATTCTATCACTGTGACATTCGAGGCAGGTTTGTGGGTCGACGGCGAGCGGCTGCGCCAGCAGCTGGTGAGGCCAGCCGGCAACGATCAGCAGCAAGGTTAAAACAAACCACAGCCGGGTCACCATCACTTCCCCTCTTAGGAACCAGTCGATAAGCAGCAAAAAAAGAGGTCATCTCAACTCATAAGCATATTTAAAAAAATATCATTTTTCCTGGGCTATTCAAGCAGTTAAGGAAGGGCAAGGAAGAAAACTGGCTACCTGTAACAGTAGCCAGATCATTATGCTCACCGAGGAACCATCTTTTCCTACTGGAAAAATTTCGCTGCCAGGTGCGCCAGCGCCGGATAAGCGACGATCACCGCGGTGACAAAGGCACAGACGCCGAGCAGCAGCAGGAGCAGGAACAGCCAGGAATCTTTCAGGAACTGCACTGCACTCCACTGACCGGCATGCTGGGTCACGACACTCCACCATTGACTGACTGCCAACATCTCCTCGCCCCCTTTCTTTTTCTGCTCCCCTCCTATAAATATTATATCACTTTAATCGTACGACAGCGTCATTTGGATTGCCTGGCGACAAACAGAAAGTCTTTATTTTTCGGACCCATAACCTAAACAAAGGTTCTTTAACCTGACAGAAAGGTCGCAGAGAAAACCCAATCTCTCCGCCTCTCCATTCTCTGCGCCTCCGCGTTAAATAGGGGCTTTCCTTTGCGACCTTCTTTTTGGTTATAGTTCCGTTATTTTTCAGTCTGTTTTCTCCGCCAATCAGACAGGAATTGTGACCAGGTTTCCCGCAGGTACGCCAGCGTAATCCGTAAAATAGCAAGCAGCTTGAAATTCAGCAGGTGCCGCCGCCAGAACAGCTCCCGTTTGTCACAGACGGTCGAGACGCTGTACTCGTGAATCTCTCCAAGCAGCTCCGCTGATATGAGAGCTTGTTGCCTATCAGCCTTCTGCAAGCGCTCTTTGAGTCCCCGAGCCCGAAGGATTCGCGCGGCGACTTCCTGGCCCCGAGCGGAACTGATCCGCTGGTATTTCAGTTTCAGAGCATTCAACCGCTCCGCAGCGTCATAAGTCACCTCGACCAGCTCTTCGCGAGTCATCCATTCGGTCTCGTAGTTGAGAATCTGGGTCCAGGATGGCTGCAGCAACAACTGCCGATGTTCTTTCAGGCTCCTGGCCAGCAGCCGATAACCGAAACGTTCCGGCTCCTCAAAGGCGCGGCTGCCCGGATCGAGGAAAGGACCCAGCGGCGAAATGAAACAGGAGAGGCGCGTATCAGAGCGTTTGAACAGCTCTTCGCAATAGTCGATGGTCGCCAGCACCGAGTCCCTGGTCTGCCCGGAGAGACCGAGCATAAAGAAGACATCCAGGCGCTGACAGCGCAGGGTCAGCGCCTGGTCGATGACCGCTTCCATCTCCGCGTTGCTGTAGCAGACGCGCTCATCCTGCCGCCGGCGCACCTCCTCGGCGTGGCTTTCCGGCGAGAGCTCCAAACTCCAGTTTTTCACGGCCTGATCGATGGCCGGCAAAAAACCCGCATTGGGCATGCCGAAGACTTCAAAAACGATCTGATTTTTGATCCTGGCATTCTGCAGACGATCCAGCACCTGCCGCACATAGTCCTCGCCGGCTTCCTGCAGATCGCCGACCAGAAAGATCGGCCCCCGGGAGAAGCGGCTGATGTCGATAATATTTTTCACCAGATTCGCTGGACTGCGAAACGCCGGCCCCGAGCGAGCACAGAGATCCCGACTGGCGTCCGCAGAGCTGCCGCAGGTGAGGCACTGATGGGCACAGCCTTTCACATTGAAGATGGCGGTAATCGGGTTCTGCCACCAGCCGTTAAACGGCAGCACGCTTTGCAGATCCCGGTACCGCAAGACCATTTTGATCATCCGCTCCGGCTGCAGGTCAGCATAGTCAAGGTTCTGCGGGACAAAGCCTAAGGGGTTTATCCGCAGCTGCTGGCCTTTTTGCCAGGTCAGGTTGGGGACATCTGCCGGTTCGCGGCAGGCCCGAAGGTCCTCCAGTAACTGCAGCAGCGGCGGCTCAATGGAATCGCCACGCAGGACATAATCGACCTGTGGGTAGGCGATGAGTTCGCGGTGGTAGTAGCTGGCCGTCAGGCCACCGAAGATCACCGGGACCTGCGGAAAAATTTCCTTCAGCAAGTGGGCCACCTCCAACGCGCCCTGGGCGTGCGGCAGCCAGTGCAGATCGATGCCGAAGGCTCCGGTTTTGAGTTTGCGGAGAAAGGCCGGGACATCGAACTTGCGATCGTTGATCATCCGCAAAGCCAGATTGACGATCCGCACCCTGAGACCGCGCGCTTCCAGGTAGTTGGTGATGGTGAGAAAGCCTAAGGGGTACATCTCGAACACCGGCGATGAGGGGATCAG
>CAMYNR010000088.1 GCA_947259715.1 uncultured Desulfuromonadales bacterium | reverse complement strand
GCATTGCCACAACCATTATTGGCGGGCAAAGAGCCTGGGTCGTCGTCTGGGTCAACTACGATGAATCTGATCGAGGGAACACCGGTTTTACATTTGCCAGCGTGTCTTTCAACAATGGCAACAGCTGGTCAGCCCCCCACAGGGTTGATGATTTCTATCGCGTCCATGATGGGGTTTCTATCGCTGCTAACGATGATGGCAAGTGCTGGGTAACATTCACCTGGGCAGGAGAGAAAGACGATTGGGAATACGGGCAGAACAAAGTGCGTACTTTCAGCTGCAACATCTCGCCCGCAGGGGTTGTCTCGAGAGGCAGCAATACCTGCTTCCAATCTCAACACAGCCGCATTACGCCCGATATGGCCTGGCACTCAGACACCGGAAAGTTCGTTCAGGGATTCCGCGAACAGGATTACAACACGTCTTTAAATTCGCTGGGAGCAACTGGAGACAGCTGTCCTTCCGGGTTTCAACACATTAGTGGCAGTACCAGCCATGTCGCCCCAGGACTGGCGTCTAATCCAGCCTGGGCGACACCAACCGGAAACGAAACCGTCATGTGGTTTACGCGGGAATAGCCTGGCAGGAGGTGAAAAGATGAACTCTCGCAAAATATTCGTCACCAGCTTTTTCGTGCTCAGCATCATCCCCCAGGGATGGTTCCTGCTGCAACCACAGGCCCATGCCTACACCAAAGCTCCGGATGAGCCGAATTTCGTAGTCCTGCTTGAATCACAGCCGATTGTCGCTTTGGTGAAGATAGATAAGATGGTCAAAAAGAGCAGCAAAAAGTTTGCCGCCGTGGCCAGTGATTTGGACAAGTCACCGGAATTTTCCGAAGAATACCACCATTATCGCTTTCAGACCGTTAAATCGCTAAAAGGGGACCTGCCTGAACAGTTTGAGGTTCGTCTTCTCAGCAGCGACAAGAAGCTTGATCTGCTTAAACGGCCACCAAGCAAGGAAATGCTCTTAATACTCGCTCCGGACTATGGGCTCGATTCCCAGGGGCAACCACGCACCTCTTACCTCATCACTCACGGAGCGGCTTACCCGGTTATCAACAACAGGTTTGCAGTTCCAACCGCGAAGGGGCAGGAGAATTGGTCAATAGAGCAGACCTTGAAAGCGATTCGGACTTTTGATAAAGAGCGTAAACAACGGCGGGCTGAGAGTCCCGAATCCCCCAAGGCGGCCACCGTGCCGGTATCAGCAGGGCAAATAACACCAAAAGCTGAACCGATCCCACCACCGGGGCCAGCAATTCCTGGCCGCGATCTATCACCGCCGAAAAGACTCGCTAAAGCGGCCCCCAAGGCTTTCATCGGCGCCGTGCATTCCACGCCTCGCTGGCAAGCCGACTTGCAGGTGAAGCAAATCCAGGCGAAGGCCATAGAAGAGAAAGAATTCAATTGCTTGGTGAAAATCAAAAACCAAGGAGATGATGATGCACGGGAAACCACCGTGCGGGTCATTTTACCCCCAGGGGTAAAGTTCCTGGGGTCGAAAAAGTGTACGCCGAGCAATCCTGGCCCAGCAAGCACCAATAATACGCGAGGCTTCGCCTCCTGTAACCTTGGCCAAATGGGAGTTGGACAATCGGACAGCCTCGCAGTGACCGCCACCTTGCCCCCGGACTGGTCAAATAAAACCTGTGCAGCGTTCGTATGGAGCATAACGCCCGACCCGCTGCCCGGCAATAACTACAAAGAGGTAACTTTGGAATAACTGGCAAGATAAAGACGGTCGCCAGTAGCGGACCGGTTGCTGCAAAGGTGCGGCACATTGATATGTCCTGTTCAAAACCGCTTTGACACTGGTGATCGGCATTGAACAGATCAAGGGGCAGTCGTCCCCCCCGGGCGGGTATAGATAACCGAATGGAAGGGATGTGCAACTAGCGGTTCCGCAATATCGCTACCAATCGAATTACCCGCCACCAGATGCTGCCCGGCTTTGCTCGCCCCTTTTTCGTTCGGTGATATCGGTGATAAACCCTTCCAGAGCCAGCAGTTGCCCTTCCGCTGAGTAGACACCACTCCCCTGCTCCCAGACCCATCGTTCAGCGCCGGCAGCCGTGCGGATGCGGTATTCGATCTTGAACGGTCTTTTTTCTTCCAGAGCAGCCTGGACCTGCTGCCACACCTTTTCACGATCTTCTGGGTGAATGAGGTCGGCGAAGGCGATTTTATTATTTTCGACAAAGTCCGCCGGGGGATAGCCGGTCAAAAGAGCTGAGCCGTCGCTGACAAACTTCATCGTCCAATTCGGATCATTACGGCAACGGTAGACCATGCCGGGGAGATTGGCCATCAGGGTGGATAGCCTTCTTTCACTCTCACGCAGGGCTTCTTCTTCTCTTTTGCGCACAGTAATATCGGCACATATGCCGAGCACCCCGATAACATTGCCCGATTCATCCTGGAGAGGAACTTTGCTCGTCATGTAGGTCGCCAGATGACCATCCGCTTGCAGCTGGGTTTCTTCGATATTGAGCAACGGCTTTATCTTTTTCATGACCTCCTGGTCGCTAATTCTGGTTATCTCGGCGTCTTTTTCCCGCCACACCAGGTCAGCATCGCTCTTGCCGACGATATTTTCCGGTTTCCCGACCCCGGCAACACTGGCAAACCTCTGGTTACAGCCAAGATATCTGGAGTCTCGGCCCTTCCAGAAAACGTAATGGGGGATATGGGCAATGATGTTATCCATGAGTTTGGATATTTCTTGCCGGTTGTCATCTTCGCGCCTGATCCCGGCAATATAGCGCTGCACGAGCCAGGCAAGCATCGCCGCCGTCAGAAACAAGAAGAGTACTTCCTTTGCAGCTTTCAGGCGGATCAGGGAGTTCGCGTCTGGTGAGAACCACAGCAGGATACTGTCTGAGAAGAGCAGCCACAACCCCGCTACGACCACGTAGATCGCAGTAATTTGCAGGGCAGCCTGCTTGGCACTGAGAGTTTTTCGCGCAGCCGGATCTTTCATGGCAGACTCACTTCCTGGTCAAAACCCGAAAAGGCTATAGTTCTATTTTAGCGAATGGCGGAAGGTTGTGGATTTTTAAAAATAGGCCCCGTCTTCAGCGACCTCATGCGAGAGTCCCTGAAATAAGCCCTTTCAGGGGTTGTGGGAAAGACCTATGCCCCTTTGGGGGCAGGGGGATTCGCCCACTTCGTCAGGCGCATCACGCGCCTTCCTGCGTAGGCTCCCCTCCGCTCGCTGACGCGGCCATCCCTGGCCGCTTTTCTGACATTTAGTCAGCGCTCGCTTCGCTTCGAATCCCCCGAATGTAAAAAAAGAGAAAGGCCCTACCGATTGCTCGGTAGGGCCTTTCTCTTTTTTGGCGTCCCCAGGGGGATTCGAACCCCCGTCGCCGCCGTGAAAGGGCGGTGTCCTGGGCCAGGCTAGACGATAGGGACTTATGACTTCTAAG
>CAMYNR010000087.1 GCA_947259715.1 uncultured Desulfuromonadales bacterium | reverse complement strand
CCTCCTTGGCTTAACTCTGGCTAGGCCTGCGTCGGCGCGCCTTGACAGCGACCAAAATGCCTCAGAATTCATTGACACGACTAACCATACGGGACACTAACGCTCTTTTTGCGTAGTACTCACACACTTCTTACACTTATCTACGCTGAATGCTCTCATGAATTCAGTGACCAAAACATACTCATTTTCCTGCAAGCATAAATTATCTCTGTACAGCTCCGGAGCAATACTATTCGGCGTAATTTCCTTACTGATTTTAGCGGCATGCCTCAACCAGTCATCCGGGAAATCACTAGAAGCTGGAATCGGGTTGCATGAATACCGATTAAGTTCAGGCCCTATAACTATTTCAGAGGTTAAGGTCAACGCATCCGACCTGACCTTCTCCAGTTCGACAGGAACTCTCTTTCTTATCATTAATGCTCCAACTGAAATTCACGAATTAAGCTTGACCGGGGAACACTTGCGACGCATAGCTCTTCAAGGATTTCATGACACAGAAGGGATTGTACATTTAGAAGCAGACAGGTTTGCAATCATCGAGGAACGCCGCCAGAATGTCGCCACAATAACGATCACACCGGAAACAAAAAAAATAAAACGAGTCAAAGCGCATATTCTCAGCGTAGGCGAGGAAGATTACGACAACAACAAAGGCCTGGAAGGAATTACCTACAATTCGAAAAATGATCAACTGATCATGGTAAAAGAAAAATATCCGCGAACAGTCCTGCGAATGCAAGCTGGCCGACCTTCAGAAAAAATCACTCGCAAGAAACTTTGGCCATGGGAATGGGCCAGCATGGATGATCTGTCAGCGCTGCAATATCTGGAGGCGAAAAACCATCTGCTGCTGCTTAGCGATGAGTCACGACGCATTGAGGAACGATCGAACGATGGCCAACTGATTGCGTCATTAAATCTGAAGAGCGGGAAAGCAGGACTCACCCAGGATGTCCCGCAGGCAGAAGGGCTGGTGCTGGTTCCGGACGGAACACTTTTTGTCTGCAGTGAACCCAATTTGCTATATATTTTCAACAAGGCCCCATAAGGCCAGGGACCAACTCCCCGGTCGGTCATCATCTCGCAGCCGGCTCCTTCCAGCGTAACCACCAATAGACTAGTTCAAACCAGCAACGCAGCAATAGCGTAGCGGCCAGGCGACCAAGCCGGTTGTCGGTCACTAAGTCGTAGAGAGGTTCAACGGAACGGGTTATTCCCATCTCCCCGTCTCCAACCGGAACCCCACGTCTAAACGCCCGACGGGCATCGATGGCGAAGAGCAACTGCCAGGCATGGCGACGCACATAACAACCTCCCTGCCACCAGATTTTCCACGCATTTTTCCAATCCATCTCTGCGAACAAACGACGGATAAGTTTAAAAAAAGGCCGAACCTGGAGCTTTCCGGTTGCATTCTGCAGTCGATAAACTCCAGAGGCCTCGTCGAAAAACCGCTGCCAGCCGATCACTCGAAAACACATAATCAGCGCTCCGAGAAGTTGGCGCTGCCAGAGACCTTCCGTTTCAAAGCGCCGCGCAGAGGTGGAAATCTCGACGGGGAGCAATCGCCATTGCCCAACCCGCCTCAAACCTTCTGCAAAATCAGTATCCTCCATCACCTGGAGAGATTCGCAAAAGCCTCCCAATTGATGAAAGAGGGTTTTCCGCAGGAGAAAACCCTGGTCGCCATGAATTGTTTCCGGCCGACCGAGTCGTGCTTTCCATTCATAAAAATAATAGGCGGTTGAGGGGATCTGTTCTGAACGACGAAATTTCAGCGCGAAATGGCCGGCGATATTCTGGCTGCCGGCCAGTTGCAGGTCATCCAACGCACGGCGCAACGCAGAAGAATCGTCAAAGCGACTATCGACATGGAGAAACAATAACCATTCCGACTGCGCCTGTTGCGCCCCAAAATTCATCTGCCTGGCACGTCCAGGCTTTGATTCCAGAAAGGTCAGAGAGTCGCTGTGCCCTTTTAGCCATTCCAGCGATCCATCGGTCGAGCCGCCGTCGACAATCAGCAGTTCAACATTGTCAAGCGTCTGAAGAGCCAGATTGTCCAGCAGTGCGGGCAACTCCAGACGCTCATTCAGAATCGGCACAATTACAGTTAACAAAGGTTTGCCTGACACAGCTGCATCCTATAACTTTCTCAGAAAAACGGCTTCACTTCAGCCGTTCCTATGCTATAAATGGTCCCCTATTTCTCCACTGGCAGTCCAACTTCGGACAGGTCAGGACGATAACCTGTTAACCATGACATATCAAGGGGTTGAACATGAGCGAAATTATTGACATCTATGCCCGTGAAATCCTCGATTCCCGCGGCAACCCGACAGTTGAGGTCGAAGTGGCGCTGGAAAGCGGCATCATCGGCCGGGCAGCTGTTCCCAGTGGCGCCTCGACCGGCGAACGGGAAGCGCTGGAATTGCGTGACGGCGACAAAAAACGCTATCTCGGTAAGGGGGTTCTCAAAGCGGTAGAGCATGTCAACGAGGTGATCGCTGCCGAACTGATCGGCTGGGAAGCCAGCGACCAGATCGGCATTGACCGCAAGCTGCTCGCTCTGGATGGCACCGATTTCAAAAGCAAGCTCGGCGCCAACGCCCTGCTCGGCGTCTCCATGGCCTGCGCCAAGGCCGCAGCTGAAGATGCCGGTCTGCCCCTCTACCAGTACCTGGGCGGCGCCAACGCCAAGGATGGCGGCGAGAATGCCGACAACAACGTCGATATCCAGGAATTCATGATCATGCCGGCCGGCGCTGAGAGTTTCAAGGAAGCCCTGCGGATGGGGGCGGAAATCTTCCACGCGCTTAAAAAGGTCCTCAAGGACAAGGGCTATAACACCGCCGTAGGCGACGAAGGCGGCTTCGCTCCCGATTTGAAAAGCAATGAGGAAGCGCTCGAAGTCATCATGGAAGCGATTAAAGCGGCCGGCTACAAACCTGGCGAGGAAGTGCTGCTGGCCCTCGACGTGGCCGCCTCTGAACTTTACAAGGATGGCAAATATATCCTTGAGAACGAGGCCCAGCCGGAAAAGACCGCCGCCGATATGGTCGCCTTCTATGAGGGCCTGGTCGATCGCTTCCCGATTATCTCCATCGAAGATGGCCTGGCGGAAAATGACTGGGACGGCTGGAAGCTGATGACCGAAAAGCTGGGCAAAAAGATCCAGATCGTCGGCGATGACCTGTTCGTCACCAACACCAAAATCCTCAAAGAGGGGATCGAAAAAGGGATCGCCAACTCGATCCTGATCAAGGTCAACCAGATCGGCACCCTGACCGAGACCCTTGAAGCGATCGAAATGGCCAAGCGCGCCGGCTACACTGCCGTCGCCTCACACCGTTCCGGTGAAACCGAAGACACCACCATTGCCGATTTGGCGGTGGCGACCAACTGCGGTCAGATCAAGACCGGCTCCCTCTGCCGGACCGACCGGGTCTGCAAGTATAACCAGCTGCTGCGGATCGAGGATGAGCTGGATGAAACAGCCATTTTCAACGGCAAAGAGGTATTTTATAATCTGCGTTAAGGCATCTACCTGTTCGAAAAAAAGAGCCTGCGATCACTTGATTGCAGGCTCTTTTTTTATCCTGAAGAATTCAGCTATCAGGCTGGAAACAGCAGATAACTGCTGCCTTTCTTTTCCCGCTTGAGGGTTCCGCTATCCGCCATTTCTTTCAATAGGGTCTGCAACTGCTTTTTATTCAGCTCAGAAAATTTCCCGTAAAGCTCCGTCTGGCGAACTCCAGGTTGCTTGACCACCGCGGCGACAATTTTTTTCTCAAGCGCCAGATCCTTCTCAGCCGCAACAGCCTCAGAAACCACCGGCTGTTTGACGATCGGCTCAACCTTTTTAGCTTTGACTGAAGCAGCGGCCGGCTTGGCCACCGCCGGACTCGGCTCTGGCGGAGGCTGCGGCGATTGCTCCTGCTGAGCCTTGGCGATTTCAGCCTCCTGCTCAGCGCGGATCTCACTCTCGATCTTGGTCAGTTTCTGGTAAAAATAAAATCCCGCTCCGGCAAGCAACAGCAAAACAATAAACCAAAACATTTAAGCCTCCTGATCAGATGTCTCTTCCTTCTCTGAATGAAACCAGCGATCAAACCATGTGCGATGGTCCTTTTCCGCCAGCATCTGCAAATCTTTCGGTCCCAGCCAGATCCCCCCGCAACCGGGGCATTTATCTAGCGGGACACCACGAAAGGTCATCGGCTCGATCATTTCGCCACATTTTGGGCAGCGATTTTTACAGCAGTTCTGCACCAGGGATTCCTGTGCATTATGCTTCATTTTCTCAAGAATCTCTGTTTCCTTTTTATGGAAATATTCGTTTTCCAGGGCTTTTTTACGTTCGTCCCATGCGTTGCTCATGACAGCCTCCTTGAAGTTGAGTGGCTATAACACCATTATATACAAGACTGACATTCGATCAACCAGAACGATAGCGAAACACCAGTTCTATCAGGAACTTCGCAAGCGGTACTGGCCGGCCCCATAACTGGCCCCTTTGCCGAGATTAAACAGGCTGCCGAGCTGCAGGATCCAGAACAGCTCTGCCAGCCCTGGTCCCTGCAGAGAAAAATGACCGCAGAGGCCGCCGAGATCCTGCCCTCCATACCCACCCCGTAAGCGGCGCCAGTCCTGCCACTGCAAGCGATTGTTAACAACCTTCACCTGATTTGCCTGCTCAATCAGGCCGACGGGGTCACTGACGACCTCCAATCCCGCATGCATCGCCAGCATTGCCGTCACCCGGCGCAGGACAAATGGGAAAATATCGCTGAAGTCCGCAGTGAACAGTGGCTTGTTTTTCTGCATCAGGCGCAGCGGTGAAAGCAATTCAAATTGCAGCGAATCGCCGGCCGGCTTCTGGCGCTGCAACCACCAATACAGATCAGACATGGGGGGAATCAGGTTGCGGTGTGCGTCCCCTTTGGTCCAGAGCATCGCCCGCAGACCGCTGGCGTCTTCCGCCTCGATCCCATCGAGCAGGAACTGGCCGGTTCCTTTATAAAGTCCAAGACGGCCGAGCTCCTCAATCATTGCGGTAAATAATTGGACCTGCCCAAGCCCCCGGCCAAGAAACAGCACTGGCAGGACAATTCTGGTCTGCGGGTCCATCAATCCTTCGATGGATAGATCCGGCTTTAAAATGAATGCGGGGGCCGGCTTTTGCACCAGACGTTTCAGATGGGGATCGAGCGGTGGGTTCGGCTGCAGCAGCTCCCGCAAGGAAGAATTGTTGTACTGCTGGCCCGATTGCAACAAACCGGTCAATGCCTGGCGCAACTCGCGACGCAATTGAAGGAGCCCGAGGCGAGGCAGATCGAAAAAATCACTGATCTGAAGGTGATAGTATAATTGGGCATATTCGGCCCGCTGCAGCTCCTGCGGCAGCGGGAAAAGATCGCTCATGGCAGCTCCGATTTCATTGCGCTGAACGGGGGTTTCTGTTATACGTCTCCCCTGTTTGACAGCCTAAAGCAAGCCACAAGGGAGAACAACTGAATGTTTCAGTTTACTTTGCTCAAAGAAGACCCGAACAGTCGCGCCCGCCGAGGGCGGCTGGAAACTCCGCACGGAACGATTGAAACGCCGATCTTCATGCCAGTTGGTACCCATGGCGCCCTCAAGGCGATGACCCCTGCACAGGTTGAGGAGACTGAGGCGCAGATCATCCTCTCCAATACCTACCACCTGCACTTGAAGCCGGGTGAAGGGCTGGTCAAAAAAGCTGGCGGCCTGCATAAATTTATGAACTGGGACAAACCGATCCTGACCGACAGCGGCGGTTTTCAGGTCTTCTCGCTGCCGAAAAAACGGATCGGTGAAGAGGGCGTGCACTTCCGCCATGAACTGACCGGCGAAGAGATTTTCCTCGGCCCCAAAGAAGCGATGCAGATTGAAAACGATCTGGGGGCCGATATCATCATGGCCTTCGACGAGTGCATCCCCTACCCGGCCAGTCACGACTACTCGGCTAAATCGATCAAGAAGACCTTGCGCTGGGCGGAGAACTGCCTGAAGCATCACAGCCGTTCAGGCCCTGTTCGGCATTATCCAGGGCAGCGTCTATGAAGACCTGCGCCGTGAATGCGCCGAAGCGATGACGGCGATGGACTTCCCCGGCTATGCCATTGGCGGGGTCAGCGTCGGCGAGGGGCTGGAACTGCTAAAAAAGGTGGTCGACTACACCGAGCCGTTTATGCCGAAAAACAAGCCGCGCTACCTGATGGGCGTCGGCCTGCCAGAGGATATTCTCGAATCGATCGAGCGCGGCATGGACATGTTCGATTGCGTCATCCCGACCCGCTATGCGCGCAGCGCTACATTGTTTACCAAACGTGGGAAAATCCGCCTGACCAACAAAAACTTCCGCCGTGACTTCTTCCCGGTCGATCCCTCCTGCGACTGCTACTGCTGTAAAAACTTTACCCGCGCCTACCTGCACCACCTGTACAATGCCAATGAAATCCTCTCGGCAACCCTGGCTGCCATCCACAATGTGCGTTTCTATCTGAACATGGTGGCGGGGGCACGGGCAGCCATCGAGGCGGGCGATTATCCGAGCTTCAAAAAGGAGTTTTTAGGCGAATATCTTGGCGGCGCAAAACCGTCATCAGGCCGTAAAAAGAAAAAATA